>NZ_CAWPKR010000008.1:0-63754 GCF_963888765.1 Vibrio sp. B7 | reverse complement strand
TGATAAATCTTTTTTGATTATCATCAACGAGTGCCCACACAGATTGATAGGTTTATATTGTTAAAGAGCGTTCTTCTCTGGCTTGCCGAGGCTTCCTTTGAAGAGGCGGCCATTCTAGCGAGATAATGAAAAGTGTCAAACACTTTTTTACATTATTTCGTCTTACCGATTTGACCTACTGATTGGCTGGCTAATTGGGCTTGAACCCTTACTGGCTGTGCCGTGTCAGTGAGGCGGCATTATAGGGAGAACGAAGATGAGTGCAAGCGGTTTTTAATAAAAAACAAGAAAAACATCTATTTTGTTTAAATAGCAGCCACAAAGCGTTAAAAGAGAGCATTTCGCTCTCTTTTGATAGGCTTTAATCTCTCTCGATCTTAAATAAAAGCGTAGGCATCAGCAAACATGTGATCGCTTTTTGCATTTTTGTATTGGGTAAACTGTTCTCTTGCTGCTCCAGCCATATCAAAACGACCTGCAATATAAATGTCGTACGCTTCTAACGACTCGAAATCATCATTGATCGCTTGGAGTACATTGCCAACCTTACCATTCCAACTTTCATCAGCCGTTTCAACAACAGGTACAAAGTGGATGTTCTCAAATTGCTGAGCAATCTCACTCAGTTCTGTTTTTGCATAGAGTTGGTAAACGTCTTTTGCTCCCCAGTACAAATAGATAGCGTTACTTTTCTTTTGGCTAATACAGTGATCTAAAATCGAGCGTACATAGCTAAAGCCTGTTCCTCCAGCAATGAGTAGTAGAGGGCGCTCATTTTCTTTTACCCACGCATCACCGTGAGGTGCATCTATATTGACTAAACCATTGTTGCTTAATGCCGTTCTCATTTTCTCAACCACTTCCTGTGCATAAGCATTGTGCTCGGCGGCACCAATGTGCAACTCTAGTTCACCAGAACGGCAAGGGCTGCTTGCGATAGAAAATGGACGTTTATCTTTCTCACCCATTTCTACCATGAGATATTGCCCAGCTTTAAATGCAAGAACGCTTTCAGGTTGGAGGATGATTTTATAAGTATTAGAGGCTAATGGCTCAATTGACTTTACTTTACATTGGGTGGTCATGTTTTTCCTCTGACTTACTCTGCAAAAGTAAGTACTAAGTTACTTGTTGCAAAGGCTTGGCAAGGGAATATCCAACCTTGTCGCTGCTCTTCGTCAGTCAACATCGGTTCTAAGTTATATTCCACTACACCTTCTAATTTTCTGCACATACACATAGCGCATGCACCTATTTGACAACGGTGTGGAAAAGAGATGTTATTGTTGAGTGCAGCTTCCAACACCGTTGTACCGTCTTGCACTTCAAAAGTATCGCCTTTCGGAAGCAAGATCACCGTATAAGTCATAAAATACCTAGCTCATCCCAGAGCGAGTCTATTTTGGTGACGACCTCGTGATCTTTTTGGATTGGAGTCCCCCACTCTCGCTGAACTTCACCAGAGAGTTTGTTGGTTGCATCCAGCAGGAGCTTGGAACATTGCCCTTCATTAGTTTCTATACGATCAGTATCCCGAGACGGATCCATGCGCGTGGTTATCGCCCAAATCACATCATTCCAATCTCGGATATTCACATCATCATCACAGAGCACAACAAACTTCAGGTTTGAAAATGTCTCTAAAAATGCCCATATCTTTTTTAACAGCTCTTGAGATTGACCAGCGAACGCTTTGTTCATGGATACAATCAAGAAACCATCATTAGAAAATGGCACTAAATAGATATCAACAATCTCAGAATGCTGTGCTCTAAGCTGATCCAAATGCTCAGCTTTGATCTGAGGAGCCGTTGATGGTGATGACTGTTGTCTTGTACCGTCACTCTCAACATCCCATTTAATGGTAGCATCTAAGCCCATTTTGGAGCCTAGCCCCACCACTGGAGAGGCAAAATCAAGTGAATCAATCGGTGTATGTTCGATGAATAAAGTGTCTCGGACTGGGTCCATATGTGTTGTCATTGCATTGATAACTGAATTCCAATCACGAGCATCGACTGATTCATCGCACACCACCACATATTTAGTGTACATAAACTGGCGAAGGAACGACCAAACTCCCATCATGACTCGCTTTGCATGACCAGGGTATTGCTTTTTCATCGTCACCACCGCCATTCGATAAGAACAACCTTCCGGCGGCAAATAGAAATCGACGATTTCAGGGAACTGTTTTTGGAGTATAGGTACAAACACTTCATTTAACGCAACACCAAGTACAGCTGGTTCATCAGGTGGGCGTCCGGTATAAGTGCTATGGTAGATAGGATTGCTGCGCATTGTGATATGCGTAACCGTAAAGACACGATGCTTTTCAACTTCATTATAGTAACCCGTGTGATCACCATAAGGCCCTTCGTCAGCATATTCGTTTGGATCTATGTAGCCTTCCAACACAATTTCCGCACTAGCAGGCACATCTAGATCATTACTGAGCGATTTAACCACTTCTGTTTTACTGCCTCGTAGCAATCCCGCAAAAGCATATTCAGAAAGCGTATCTGGCACTGGTGTCACCGCGCCTAAAATGGTTGCAGGATCAGCACCAAAAGCCACTGAAACTGGGAAATTCTCTCCGGGGTGAGTGTCCATCCAATCTCTTAAATCTAGAGCACCACCACGATGCGCCAACCAACGCATAATGACTTTGTTTTTACTGAGTTTCTGTTGGCGATAAATCCCGAGATTTTGTCGCTTCTTGTTTGGCCCTTTAGTGATGGTCAGCCCCCAAGTCAGAAGAGGAGCAACATCATCGGCCCAACAACTCATCACTGGGATTTTGTCTAAGTCAACATCGTTGCCCTGCCAAACAATCTCCTGGCAAGGAGCCTTGCGTAGTCGTTTGGTTGGCATGTTGAGCACTTGCTTAAATAAAGGCAATTTATCGATAGCATCTTTGAAGCCCTGTGGTGGCTCGGGCTCTTTGAGATAAGCCAGTAATTTGCCGACTTCCCTTAACTCTTGGACCTCTTTACGCCCCATGCCGATCGCGACGCGTTTTGCGGTGCCAAACAAGTTAGTGAGCACGGGAACCGTATAACCGATCGGGTTTTCAAATAGCAAGGCAGGACCTGCGGCACGCAAAGTGCGGTCGCTAATTTCCGTCATTTCATAATGAGGGTCAATCGGGCAAGTAATGCGTTTTAGTTGGCCTGTTTTTTCCAGATGGTCAACAAATTCACGTAAATCCTTAAAGCTCATAGGCCTACTACATCGCTGATTAAACTGCAGGCAGTATAACAAAAACAACCCATTAACGATCCCCAAATTTCATAGGGTTATTGAGAGAGGGCTTGCAAAATACCACGACTTTTCACCTGAGAATTACTCACCAGTAAATCCTTTAGCCAGCGGCTGTGTCCTTGCTCGACCAAAGCAGTGGCCACTAAATTGACCTCTTCATTGATTGACATTTTGGCTATCAGAAAGTCGCGGATATCAGGACGCATGGGGCTAATGCGAACTAATTCCTTAATCGCTTGTACTTTTAAACTTGGATTTTCACTGGCGGCCATGATCTGTTTTATCGCAAATTCATCGCTTACGCTGGCTAATCGTGTGAGTTCCTGCTGAATGGAGAAATCGACCCGCATCAGCCACAGGAGTTTATAGATTTTAGGATCTTCACTAACTTGAGCTAATCGAACCATCACTTGTGTAGAAGGCAACCACCCGGTCACTGGCTCTGATGTCAGTTGCTCAGTGAGCGCAGCCAAAGCACTTGGGGATAGTGTATCTAACTCGCGGATCAGTAACGTTTCGCGAATTTTTACTTGATATTGAGTCCCTGACAACCATGTTTGCAGTACTAGCTCTTGGCGCTCCGCCTTCACCAAGAAGTCGAGAATGGTTTGTTCCTGCCGCCAACGCTTTAATAAACGGCTGGCTATCACAGAAGAGTCAAAAGCTGGAGTTGAGAATTCATAGCCTTGTTCTTTTTCAACAACTTGGTAAGTGGGTGCAAGCGCTTGCTGCTCTTCAATGAATATCACCATATTCGGCGTTAGGGCGAGATCCAACTGCTCGATTTTTTGCAGCAACAGAAAACGTGCGGCTTCTTGCGGTAATAGCGCTAAACGTTGTAATGAAAAACGCAAAGAATCAAATTCATCATGTACCGCGTACTGCAATAGCTCTGCACTTTTATGGCGAATTTGTTCTTCCTGAAGCCATTTTTGAGCTGTATCAGACGTTATTTCTATAGAGGCAGCACTTGGCCACGCACAAAATAAAAATAGCGAGAGGAGAAGCGACGACAACATTCCTTGTTGCATTTTAACCTCCTTGTAACATTTGGCCTATTGTGGAAGGTTAATGGGTCAAATGCAAACAAAAACGCCACCGATAAATGGTGGCGTTGGTCATACTAAACTTAGCGTCTATTATTGACGGCGCATCGCATCAAAAAACTCATCATTAGTTTTCGTCATCGCGAGCTTATCAATTAAGAATTCCATTGCGTCACTTTCACTCATTGGGTGAACGATCTTACGCAGAATCCACATTTTTTGTAACTCATCAGGTTTAGTAAGCAACTCTTCACGACGAGTACCGCTGCGGTTGAAGTCGATAGCAGGGAAGACACGTTTTTCCGCAATTTTACGGTTAAGGTGCAATTCCATGTTACCTGTACCTTTAAACTCTTCGTAGATAACTTCATCCATTTTAGAGCCGGTATCAACCAATGCCGTCGCAATAATCGTTAAACTACCGCCTTCTTCTACATTACGAGCCGCACCGAAAAAGCGCTTAGGGCGTTGCAATGCGTTGGCATCCACACCACCAGTCAACACTTTGCCAGATGACGGGATCACTGTGTTGTAGGCGCGAGCTAAACGTGTGATGGAATCAAGCAGGATAACGACATCTTTCTTATGCTCAACCAAACGTTTTGCTTTTTCGATCACCATTTCTGCCACTTGTACGTGACGCGAAGCTGGCTCATCGAACGTAGAAGCAACCACTTCACCTTTCACAAGGCGTTGCATTTCCGTTACTTCTTCAGGACGTTCGTCAATCAGTAGCACCATCAACACACAATCAGGATGGTTGTTAGCAATACTTTGCGCGATATTTTGTAGCAACATGGTTTTGCCCGCTTTTGGCGGAGCAACAATCAAACCACGCTGGCCTTTACCAATCGGAGAGGCAAGGTCTAGAACTCGTGCCGTAATGTCTTCTGTCGAGCCATTACCACGCTCCATGATCATACGTTCATTGGCATGCAGTGGAGTTAAGTTCTCAAATAAAATCTTGTTACGTGCATTATCCGGTTTGTCGTGGTTAACGGTGTTAACTTTTAACAATGCGAAATAACGTTCGCCTTCTTTTGGTGGGCGAATTTTGCCAGATACTGAGTCACCGGTGCGTAAGTTGAAACGGCGAATTTGGCTTGGTGATACGTAGATATCATCAGGACCAGCTAAATATGAACAGTCGGCGCTACGTAAGAAACCAAAACCGTCTTGAAGAATTTCCAAGACCCCATCACCAAATATATCTTCACCACTTTTTGCGTGCGCTTTTAGGATGGAGAAGATGATGTCTTGTTTTCTTAGACGCGCTAGGTTTTCGAGGCCTAGGCTCTCACCAAGTTTCACAAGATCAGACACAGGTCTGTTCTTCAATTCTGTTAGATTCATTGTGGTGGATACTTGTTTAGTCAAAATAGGATCTATTTTCTAGTTAAGATGGATTTTGGTCTCAGGATCGACCAAGAAGTGAACACTTGTCTAATTAACGTGCGATAAACTAGCACTAAATAATAGCCTAGTCTAGAGTTTGTTTCTTTTCAAAAAAACAAAGCCGTGCATCAGAAAATGTACGGCTTTGCGATACCTGTTATAGGTTTGCGTCCAAAAACTCTTTCAATTGAGTTTTTGATAACGCACCAACTTTCGTTGCAGCGACGTTGCCATTTTTGAACAGCAGCAAGGTTGGGATGCCACGAATACCAAACTTAGGTGGAGTACCTGCGTTGTGGTCGATATTTAATTTACCGATAGTCAGTTTGCCTTCGTACTCGCTAGCGATTTCATCCAAAATTGGCGCAATCATCTTACAAGGACCACACCATTCTGCCCAAAAATCAACAAGAACAGGGCCTGCAGCTTTGATTACATCGTTCTCAAAACCATCATCTGTAAGCTGCAAAATCTTATCGCTCATCTTCCACTCCAATATGTTTTTCTGCACTGATTATAAGCTAACCAGTAAATAGATGCTCTATTGGAATGTATTTACTTTCGTATTGCAAGCTTAAGCTGATATTCTATGGCGATGAAAAAGACACATATCACAGAGCAAAAGTTCGCCGATTTGGGATTACATCCTCAAGTTGTTGAAGGATTGGAAAAAAAAGGGTTCGATTACTGTACCCCGATCCAAGCCTTGGCGTTGCCGGTACTGCTCACCGGCCAAGACATTGCAGGCCAGGCCCAAACAGGGACTGGTAAAACGCTTGCGTTTCTCGCTGCTACTTTTAACCACTTACTAACAACCCCTGAACATGAAGGGCGAAAACCGACGCAGCCGCGTGCCATTATTATGGCTCCGACTCGTGAGTTAGCGATTCAAATTTATAACGACGCCGAACCTCTGATTGCCAGTACTGGCATCAAAGCCGCGCTGGCTTACGGTGGTGAAAGCTACGATAAGCAATTGTCTAAGCTGCAAGATGGTGTCGACATATTGATCGGTACAACAGGACGTATCATCGATTTCTACAAACAACACGTGTTTAACTTGAATAATATTCAAGCTGTAGTGCTGGATGAAGCCGATCGCATGTTTGACCTTGGTTTTATCAAGGACATTCGTTTTCTGTTTCGCCGTATGCCTGAACCTAAAGAACGCCTGAACATGCTATTTTCAGCCACGCTTTCTTATCGCGTTCAAGAATTGGCGTTCGAGCACATGCATAACCCTGAGCACGTGGTTGTTGAACCAGAACAAAAAACTGGCCATCGCATCCAAGAAGAGCTGTTCTACCCGTCTAACGAACATAAGATGGCGCTATTACAGACACTGATAGAACAAGACTGGCCAGATCGCGCCATCATTTTTGCCAACACAAAACACCGCTGCGACTCTATTTGGGGTCATTTAGCTGCAGATGGGCACCGTGTCGGCCTGCTAACGGGTGATGTGCCGCAGAAGAAACGTGAAAAGATCCTTGAGCAATTTACTACCGGTGATGTCGACATTCTTGTTGCAACCGATGTGGCAGCGCGAGGCTTACACATTCCTCAAGTCACACACGTATTCAACTACGACTTACCTGATGACTGTGAAGACTACGTGCACCGTATTGGTCGTACAGGTCGCGCAGGAGAGAGTGGTCACTCGATTAGTTTTGCCTGTGAAGAGTACGCCATTAACCTAACCGCGATTGAAGAGTACACCGGGCACGCAGTTCCTGTTTCTGATTACGATGCATCGGCGTTGATTGAAGACTTACCGCCGCCAATTCGTCTGCGTTCTCGTAATCCTCAGCAGCGCCGTACTAATAACAATGGCCCTCGTACTGGCAACCGTAAGCCACAAAGTCGTCGCCCACGTCAACCGCATCAAAGTAATAAGGGTTCGTAATCCATTTATGAGTAAAGCCGTCTCCTCGCCGCTCTACGCTGCCATCGACCTTGGGTCGAACAGTTTTCATATGCTCATCGTGCGTCATATTGATGGCAGTGTACAAACGATGGCCAAAATAAAGCGCAAAGTACGCTTGGCCGCCGGGTTAGATGATAACAACGCTCTTAGCCAAGAAGCGATGCAGCGAGGATGGGACTGCCTCAGTTTATTTGCGGAACGACTACAAGATATACCCGCCAGCAATATCCGTATTGTTGGCACTGCCACACTGCGTACAGCCACCAACGTTGAGCTGTTTTTAACTCAAGCCAACCAAATACTCGGCCACCCCATTCAGGTTATTTCCGGTGAAGAAGAGGCGGCCACTATCTATAAAGGAGTGGCGCACACTTCAGGTGGCTTAGGACGACGCTTGGTTGTCGATATTGGTGGAGCCAGTACTGAACTCATCATTGGTGAAGGGTTCGATGCCAAAGCGTTAACCAGTTTAAAAATGGGCTGCGTCACTTGGCTTGAGCGCCATTTTAAAGACAGACAGCTTAACGCGGCTAACTTTAATCGAGCGATTGATGCGGCAAAACAAACGTTAGCGCCTATCCTTGAACAATACTCACAGTTAGGTTGGGATGTGTGCGTAGGTGCCAGTGGCACAGTACAGGCGTTGCAAGAGATTATGCTGGCGCAAGGGATGGATGAGGTGATCACTCATACCAAACTAAAACGCTTGCAAAAACAAGCGATGCTCGCCGATCACTTGGAAGAGCTTGATATTGAAGGCTTAACTTTAGAGCGAGCGTTAGTTTTCCCAAGTGGCCTCTCGATTTTAATTGCCATCTTTGAACTGCTCGAGATTGAATCGATGACTTTAGCTGGCGGCGCATTGCGTGAAGGCTTAGTGTATGAAATGGTCGAAGAGCTGCGCCAAGATGACATTCGAACGCGTACCATCAATAGCGTCCAGGTGCGATATCAAATTGATGTTGACTACGCCAATCAAGTGGCTCAACTTGCCCAATCGCTGCTCAAACAGTGTGGGGGGGAAGATTGGATTGCGGAACCGCAAGCTGAAATGCTGCTCACTACCGCTGCACAATTGCATGAAATAGGGTTAGCGATTGATTTAAAAAAAGGCGGTGAACACAGCGCCTACCTGTTACAAAACCTCGACTTACCCGGCTATACCCGTGCACAGAAACACTTTCTAGGCGAAATTGCTCGTCGTTATCGCGAGCAGCTCTCTTCATTGCCAGAGCAGTACGCTCTGTCGGGCAACAGCGCCAAGCGGGTGTTACGTTTACTGCGCCTTGCCGTATTGCTCAGCCATCGTCGTAACGAGGCACTACAGCCTAAATTTACACTGCAAGCTCAAGGTGACCAACTGACTCTTCGGTTATCCGCCAAATGGTTAGCGGCCAATCCTCTCACCACCGCCGAGCTGGATATTGAAGCAAACCGTCAAAGCGACATTGGTTGGCCACTCATTATCGACCCATCATAGTTATAAGATGCAGACACATAAAAAAGCCCGAGCAGCACTTGCTCGGGCTTTGATTTTCTATCTTCCTAGTATAATAGCTTGCTACTCCACTACTGAACATTTCAACTACTGAGCATTGATCCCAACGGTTCGAAAATCAGGGTTGACCGCTGTCAGCTTCCGGATCAAGTAATTGAGCAGCACACCGTACATCGGCACAAACAGGCCTAAACTGATCACCAGTTTAAAACCATAATCGACCAAGGCAATTTCGGTCCAATGTTCAGCCATGAATGGATCGGGGCTTTGATAGAAAGCAATCGCAAAAAAAGCGACCGTGTCTAATGCATTACCAAATAACGTAGAACATGTTGGCGCAACCCACCACTGCTTCATCTGGCGCAGACGATTAAACACATGCACATCCATAATTTGCCCTAGCAAATACGCCATAAAACTGGCAATCGCAATACGCGCAACAAACAGATTAAACTCATGAAGCTGAGCAAGCCCTTGGAATTGACCTTCAAAAAATAGTACCGAGAGTGCATAAGAAACAATCAAAGCCGGTAACATCACTAAGAAAATGATTTTACGGGCCAACGCTGCACCAAAAATGCGTACAGTGAGATCCGTTGCCAGAAAAATGAATGGGAAAGTAAATGCGCCCCAAGTGGTATGTAAACCGAAGACAGTAAAGGGCAACTGAACCAGATAATTGCTTGATGCGATAATGATCAAATGAAATAGCACTAAAAGTGCCAAAGCTTTGCGCTGCTGCGCAAGGGTAAAGTAACTCATTGTGTACCTTTTTAGTTTGTTTTGGGGGCGAGGGAACCCAAATCGAAGAATTAGTCTTGCATTAATTTGTAGGCTTATCACGCGTTCATATTCAAATCACGAGCTCAGCGGCGGGCGATTATACAGCAATAAACCCCCTCGACAAGCCTTGAAATAAGAGCAAACGTTTACCCATTGAAGAAAATATCACCGTTTTAAAATTCCCCTTTCACAGCTAAAGGCCGACCTTTTTGTTGTAGACATCCATGGGAACGTGCTACTCTTCGCCTCCATTTTTTCTGGCCTTATTTTCATTTTCTAGGATGAAACTCTCTGGGTCAGTGCTATCTTTTAACATGCTGATAGACGCAAATATCAGCATTCAATCCTAACCTAACGTGGAACAGAACAGATGGGCAAAGGTACTCTTTATATCGTCTCTGCACCCAGTGGTGCAGGCAAATCAAGCTTGATCTCTGCGATGTTGGAAACCAACCCAACCTATGCGATGAAAGTCTCTGTTTCACATACCACACGCGGCATGCGCCCGGGCGAACAAGATGGCGTTCATTACCATTTTGTACAAAAAGAGCTGTTTGAAGAGTTGATTACTAAAGGTGAATTTCTCGAACATGCTGAAGTATTTGGCAACTACTACGGCACCTCTAAGGTATGGATTGAAAATAACCTCAACAAAGGCATTGACGTTTTTCTTGATATTGACTGGCAAGGCGCGCGTCAAATACGCGATAAAATGCCGGATGCAAAAAGTGTGTTTATCCTTCCTCCTTCAAAAGAAGAATTGGAACGCCGCTTGAATGCTCGTGGTCAAGACAGCGAAGCCGTCATTGCTAAACGTATGAATGAAGCTCAAGCTGAAATCTCGCATTACACCGAATACGACTATGTCATCATAAATGATGATTTCGATGTGGCATTAATGGATTTCAGAGCTATTTTACGTGCTGAACGATTGAAGCAAGACAAGCAAGCTGCTAAATATAACAGCATGCTCAACGCGCTACTGGCGGAATAATCACCCGCTCAAACAAGGCAAAGTCTATCGCTAGTATAAACAAAGATTAGACTGTATACTTTCTCGTCATTTAAAAATTTTTAGTTAACTATTTGGAGTTCTCATGGCACGCGTAACTGTTCAAGACGCTGTTGAAAAAGTGGGCAATCGTTTCGACCTAGTTCTGATTGCGGCTCGCCGCGCTCGTCAAATGCAAACTGGCGGTAAAGATTCATTGGTGCCAGAAGAGAACGATAAGCCAACCGTTATCGCTCTGCGCGAAATCGAAGAAGGTCTTATCACGAAAGATGTGCTTGATGCTCGTGAGCGCCAAGAGCAGAAAGAGCAAGAAGCCGCAGAATTGGCCGCCGTAAGCAGCATCGCTCACAACCGTTAATTCTGCCATTCAAATTCAACAACCTTCCGGGCCTATAATTTGTATCTATTTGATAGCCTTAAAGACGTTGTCCAAGAATACCTAACAGAGCCTCAAATTGAGGCTCTGCGTCAATCTTATGTGGTCGCACGTGAAGCCCATGAAGGGCAAACCCGTTCTAGCGGCGAACCTTACATTATTCACCCTGTTGCAGTTTCTCGAATTTTGGCTGATATGCGCCTTGATTTGGAAACGCTACAAGCAGCGTTATTACATGATGTCATCGAAGATTGCGATGTCACTAAAGACGATCTTGAAGCGCAATTTGGTCACGCCGTGGCGGAATTGGTGGACGGGGTTTCTAAACTCGACAAGTTGAAATTTCGTGATCGTAAAGAAGCCCAAGCCGAGAACTTTCGTAAGATGGTGCTGGCAATGGTGCAAGACATTCGCGTTATTCTCATCAAACTTGCTGACCGCACACACAATATGCGTACCCTTGGCGCATTGCGCCCGGATAAAAAGCGCCGTATTGCCCGTGAAACGTTAGAGATTTACGCGCCTCTTGCTCACCGCTTAGGGATTCATAACATCAAGACTGAGCTAGAAGAGCTTGGCTTTGAAGCATTGTACCCGAATCGTTATCGCGTATTGAAAGAAGTGGTAAGATCCGCTCGCGGTAACCGCAAAGAGATGATCCAACGCATCCACAGTGAAATTGAAGGCCGCTTGCAAGATTTCGGTTTGAAAGCACGCGTGGTCGGCCGTGAAAAGAACCTGTTCTCCATCTATAACAAGATGAAAACCAAAGAGCAGCGCTTTCACACCATTATGGACATCTACGCTTTTCGAGTCGTGGTCGACACTGCAGATACTTGTTATCGTGCATTAGGCCAAGTTCATAGCTTGTACAAACCTCGCCCGGGGCGCATGAAAGATTACATCGCCGTACCCAAAGCGAACGGCTACCAATCTTTGCATACCTCGATGGTCGGCCCACACGGCGTCCCAGTTGAAGTGCAGATCCGCACTGAAGACATGGAACAGATGGCCGACAAAGGTGTTGCTGCTCATTGGTCTTACAAAGGTAATGGCGAACGCACTGGCACCACCGCGCAAATTAAAGCACAGCGCTGGATGCAAAGCCTACTTGAGCTACAGCAAAGCGCTGGCAACTCGTTTGAGTTTATTGAGAACGTTAAGTCGGATCTTTTCCCTGATGAAATCTACGTCTTCACCCCCAAAGGCCGCATCGTTGAGCTGCCTGTCGGGGCAACTGCGGTTGATTTTGCCTACGCGGTACACACCGATGTCGGTAATACCTGTGTTGGAGCTCGTGTTGATCGAAACCCTTATCCGTTAAGTAAATCACTGAAAAACGGCCAAACGATTGAAATCATCAGCGCACCTGGGGCTCGCCCTAATGCCGCTTGGCTCAACTATGTGGTCACGTCTCGCGCTCGTACTAAGATACGTCAAGTGCTTAAAACCATGCGCCGTGAGGAATCGATCACACTTGGTAGACGTTTGCTCAATCACGCGCTGGGTGATCTTTCACTCAGTGACATCAGTGACGAGAACATTAAGCATGTGATTGGTGAGCTTAAAATGGCCACGGTCGATGATCTGCTGGCCGCGATTGGTTTAGGCGAACTGATGAGTATTGTCATTGCGCGTCGTCTGCTTGGCGATGCTGATGAGCTGACCGAAGTGGAAAGCAATGATGGCAAACCGAAAAAGAAACTGCCGATCCGCGGCGCTGAAGGTATTTTGCTCACGTTTGCTAACTGCTGCCACCCCATCCCAGACGATCACATCATTGCGCATGTATCTCCGGGTCGTGGTTTAGTGGTGCATCGTGAAACCTGCCCTAATGTTCGTGGCTACCAAAAAGAGCCGGATCGTTACATGGCGGTTGAGTGGTCTAAAGATTACGACCAAGAGTTCATCACCGAACTGAAAGTGGACATGCAAAACCACCAAGGTGCGTTAGCGGAACTGACGAATGTAATCTCGAAAACAGGTTCCAACATTCATGGCCTCTCCACCGAGGAGCGTGATGGACGTTTGTATACTGTCACTGTGCTGCTGACCACCAAAGATCGCATTCACTTAGCAAACATCATGAAAAAAATTCGTGTGATGCCTCATGCACTGAAAGTGCGACGCCGGAAAAATTAAACTATCCAAATAAATAAAACCCCTTGCGGCTAACCACTCATGGGGTTTTTTATTTTCTGACACCCTACCCCCATCTTGCATTTTAGGCGTCACTATTCAAATTAGCCGATGGCCTGCCGCTTATCGACCATTACATGATTTTATGCTGTACAAAAAAACAGTTCGATGGTTGAATAATACATAACGATACTGTTAATGAGCCCTGTTATGTCACAGCTACTGTCCGCGATTCCTCTCACCTCACTCTCTGGCGTGGGCGCTAAAGTGGCTGAAAAACTGGAAAAGGTTGGCTTAATCAGTGTGCAAGATCTGCTGTTCCATCTCCCTTTACGTTATGAAGACCGAACACGGATCTACCCTATCGCTAAATTGCATCCCGGGCTTTGGGCCGCTGTGCAAGGTAAAGTCATGGCGGTGGATACGGTTTTTGGCAAACGCAAAATGCTCACAGTAAAAATAAGCGATGGTAACGGCACCATTACGCTGCGTTTTTTTAACTTTACGGCTGGGATGAAAAACAATTTTGCTGAAGGTAAGTTAGTGCACGCTTACGGTGAAATTAAGCGTGGTGGATTCGGCCTTGAAATTGTTCATCCTGATTATAAATTTTATGCTCCTCAGCAACAGCCAGATGTCGAAGCTAACTTAACACCCGTTTACCCAACAACCGATGGCCTGCGCCAACTCACGCTACGCACACTCACTGATCAAGCATTAAGTTTACTCGACAAAGCCGCCGTACAAGAACTGCTACCTGCTGGGTTATATGATCACCAAATTACGCTCTCTGAAGCGCTGCACATCATTCACCGGCCGCCACCGGGCATTAACCTGCAACTGTTTGATGAAGGGAAACACCCGGCGCAGGTTCGCTTAATTATGGAAGAGCTGTTGGCACAAAACCTCTCCATGCTGGCTGTACGCCATCAAGGCCAGCAAGATATCGCATTGCCACTGGCTGGTTCTGGCAAACTCAAACAACAACTGCTTGCACAACTGCCTTTCTCTCCCACTAAAGCACAAACACGTGTTGTGACAGAGATCGAAGCCGATCTGGCACAAGCTCACCCCATGATGCGTTTAGTACAAGGTGATGTGGGCTCAGGGAAAACCTTGGTCGCTGCATTAGCCGCCGCACGTGCTATCGAACATGGCTATCAAGTAGTATTAATGGCACCGACGGAATTGCTGGCCGAGCAGCACGCGATTAACTTTGCCAACTGGTTTGAAGCAATGGGTATCCAAGTCGGCTGGCTGGCGGGTAAATTAAAAGGCAAAGCGAAAGAAACAGAACTAGCTCGCATTGCCAGCGGTGAGGCAAAAATGATAGTGGGTACTCACGCTCTTTTCCAAGAACAAGTTGAATTTCATCACCTTGCGCTCGTCATCATTGATGAACAACACCGCTTTGGCGTCCACCAGCGTTTAGAACTGCGTGAGAAAGGGGCGAAGCAAGGCGCGTATCCGCACCAGTTAATCATGACCGCAACGCCGATCCCACGAACTTTAGCGATGACTGCTTACGCTGATTTAGAAACCTCCGTTATTGATGAACTGCCACCGGGACGAACGCCCATTCAAACTGTCGCAATCCCAGATACAAAGCGTGATGATATCGTCGAGCGCGTACGTCATGCCTGTTTGAGTGAAGGAAAACAGGCTTATTGGGTCTGTACTTTGATTGATGAGTCTGAGGTGCTAGAAGCGCAAGCCGCCGCCGACACAGCGCAAGAACTACAACGCACTCTGCCCGATGTCAAAATCGGTTTGGTGCATGGCCGAATGAAGCCGAGCGAAAAACAAGCGGTGATGCAAGCCTTTAAAAACAATGAACTGCACTTGCTGGTTGCCACAACGGTGATTGAGGTTGGCGTTGACGTGCCGAATGCGAGCTTGATGATCATCGAAAACCCTGAACGGTTGGGCTTAGCGCAGTTGCACCAATTACGCGGCCGCGTAGGTCGAGGATCTGTCGCCAGCCACTGCGTATTGCTCTACCATGCACCACTATCGAAAACCGCGCAAAAACGCTTGGGTGTACTGCGTGAGAGCAATGACGGTTTTGTGATTGCCCAACGAGACTTAGAAATTCGCGGTCCGGGTGAGCTGCTTGGTACCAAACAGACCGGCCTCGCGGATTTCAAAATTGCGGATTTAGTCCGTGACCAACGTTTAATTCCTGAAGTACAGCGCATTGCTCGCTACTTACACGACCATTATCCAAGCCACGCGACCGCCATTATCAATCGCTGGTTAGGAGAGAAGGACATCTACGCCAAAGCATAAGATTGTTCGTTCTGTATTCCTCTCTCCCTTACACAGCAAAGCAAACGTTTGCTTTCTTGCGTAAACCCTCTATAATTTCGCCAATTTTTTTAGTGAACTACTCACTTATCCAGTCCGAGCAGATTCTGATTAACAGCAATCACAGATGACGTGTCTGCTCCACTTAGTGCTCCCACTCAGCGAACGCTAAGACAACAACGCACCATTAGGAAAACAGTATGACTATCCACAACGCTTCGCGTAAGTCTGATTTGGTTTATCAACTCAACGATAGGCCACCGCTACCCCAAACCATTTTCGCCGCTTTACAACATTTGCTAGCCATGTTTGTTGCGGTCATCACCCCTTCGCTTATTATTTGCCAAACACTTGGTGTTTCTGCCGAACAGACCAACACCATCATCAGCATGTCGCTGTTTGCATCTGGCTTATCCTCCTTTATCCAGATCCGCACCATTGGCCCAATTGGCTCCGGTTTACTTTCTATCCAAGGCACCAGTTTTAACTTTCTTGGGCCAATTATTGGCGCAGGCTTGTCATTAAAAGCAGGTGGTGCAGATATCAGCACTATGATGGCGGCGATCTTTGGCACCATTTTAGTCGCCTCTTTTGCTGAAATCCTATTATCACGAGTGCTGCAATACGCGCGCCGCGTGATCACGCCGCTGGTGTCGGGCATTGTGGTTACCCTGATAGGCTTAACACTGGTACAAGTTGGTTTAGTTTCTATGGGTGGCGGCTATGCTGCGCTCAGCGATGGCACTTTTGGCAGCTTAGACAAACTGGCGCTGGCGGGAACCGTGCTTGGACTTATCGTGCTGCTCAACCGCTCAAGTAACCCATACATTCGCGTAGCATCGATTGTGATTGCGATGTTCGTCGGTTATATCATGGCCTACTTGATGGGGATGGTGAACACTGATTCACTGAGTGAGACTGCCCTGATTGCCCTACCAATACCTATGCAGTTTGGTTTAGGTTTTGATTGGTCACTCTTTATTCCTCTGGTACTGATTTTCTTGATCACCGCATTGGAAGCGATTGGTGATATCACCGCCACTTCCGAAGTGTCGGGCGAGCCTGTCAAAGGGCCGATTTACATGAAGCGTATTAAAGGTGGTGTGCTGGCTGATGGTTTGAACTCCGCGCTGGCGGCGGTCTTTAACAGTTTTCCCAACTCGACCTTTAGCCAAAACAATGGCGTAATTATGCTCACCGGGGTTGCCAGCCGTTATGTGGGTTACTTTATTTCCGCCATGCTGGTGTTGCTCGGCCTGTTCCCAGGCGTGGCAAGCTTTGTACAATTGATTCCTGAACCGGTACTTGGCGGTGCAACCATCGTCATGTTCGGCACCATTGCCGCCGCGGGTGTGCGTATTATTTCCCGTGTGGATCTCGACCGCCGCGCGATTTTAATCATGGCGCTGTCGTTTTCGATGGGGTTAGGCATTGCGCAAAAGCCAGAGATTCTGCAATTTATGCCCGAGTTCATTAAGAGCATTTTTTCATCCGGCGTAGCGGCTGGCGGTATCACCGCCATTTTGCTCAACTTGCTACTGCCAGAAAAATTGCCACGCGAAGAAGAAGAACTCGAAGAGCTCAAAACCAACTGATTGCATGGATGGGCCCAAAAACTTCGGTCAGCAGCCGAAAAGACATAAACCGCAAACACAATGGGCTCAACGGAGACCATTGTGTTATTTAGTGAATAAGCCCCTATTTAGTCGGGAAGCTCAGTTGCGCTTTGAGCCCACCTTCACTGCGGTTACTCACCACAACGCTGCCATGATGCTGGCTAACAATCCGTTTCACTATCGCCAAACCAAGTCCTGTGCCTTCACTGCCGCGCGCGGTATCACCACGCGTAAAAGGTTCAAACACTTTACTCACTTGGCTAGGATCAATACCCGGACCATTATCCTCCACACAAACCCAAGCCATTTTGTTATCTGCGGTACTGCCCGTACTCACCTTAACCCAACCATTACCATAACGAATGGCGTTCACCACTAAGTTGCTCACCGCGCGTTTAATGGCGATCGCATTGCCAAAGGCTGGCTGCATTGGTAAATGCAGCGCGACATCGATTTTGATCTCGTAGCCCCCTTCGGCAGTGGCGACATCATTGGCGATCTCATTGAGATCAACGGCGGTAAAGGTCTGTTTATTGACGGGTTTAAGGTAGTCCATAAACTGACTGATGATCTCGTTACACTCTTCCGTATCACTGATGATCCCTTCGGCGAGATAACTCTCTTCTGGAGACATCATTTCCGTGGCTAAGCGAATACGAGTCAGCGGCGTACGTAAGTCGTGGCTGATCCCTGCCATCAATAATGAGCGATCCTCTTCAAGCGCTTGGATCCCTTTCGACATTTGATTAAACGCCAACGTCACCGCACGAATTTCAGAAGCGCCTTTGAGCGGCAATGGGGGCGGGTTCTCACCTCGGCCAACGGCTTTGGCGGCTTTTTCTAAGGCAATTAAGGGACGATTTTGCAGACGAATAAACAGCCATCCTCCTAAGACGATCAGTAACGCCATCACCAAACTATTGTGAAATAGTGGCGCAAAATCCTCTTTTTGCAGCTCAGAGAGAGGGATGCGTATTAATGACCCCGGAAAAGAGTCCACTTTCATCCATAAAATATAACTCTCTTTACCCAAAATCATCCGCACATCGGTCGGCGAGCCGAGCTCATTGCTCATCTCCTCGCTCATCAAATCAATGCTGATGGCATCGTGATACTCTTGGGCCATCTCACTCTCTTCACTATGAATGGTGACGCCCAATTGTTCTAACACTCGGCGGCGCTGTAAGGCGTCCATTCCCAGCTTCGATGTATTGTTCGCCGCATCGTCCAGCATTAGGTTGATCTCATGGCCCAAAATCTTATTGAACTGCTGCAAACTGGGCATCAAAGCATAGTTAAATACGGCGTAATAAGAATACACTTGGCTGGCGATCAGCAATGAAAAGAAGAGCAAAATCGATTGAGTAAAGGAACTGCGAATGCGCATAGGAAAACCCGCTATGAACGTACTATCAAAAAGGCGACAAAAAAGCTCCTGTGGGTTAACCGACAGGAGCTGATTGAAATTTAAGACTCTTTACCATCTGGAACGAAGACGTAACCTAAGCCCCACACCGTTTGTATGTAGCGTGGTTTGCTTGGATCCACTTCAAGCATGCGACGTAAACGCGAGATTTGCACATCAATCGAGCGCTCCATTGCGGAGTATTCACGCCCTCTTGCCATATTCATCAACTTATCGCGCGACATTGGCTCACGCGCATTGGTGACTAGGGTCTTCAATACGGCAAATTCACCGGAAGTGAGCGGCATCGGCTCATCGCCACGGAACATTTCTCGGGTACCTAAATTCAGGCGAAACTCACCAAACTCAACCACCGATTCTTCAGCACTTGGCGCGCCGGGGGCTTCAATCACTTGGCGGCGTAGCACGGCTTTGATTCGCGCCAGTAGTTCACGCGGGTTAAACGGTTTGGGCAGGTAATCATCCGCACCCACCTCCAAGCCAACAATACGATCCACTTCGTCGCCTTTGGCGGTCAGCATTAAAATCGGCAACATGTTATTGGCGTTACGCAAGCGGCGGCAAATAGACAAACCATCTTCACCCGGTAACATCAAATCAAGCACCATTAAGTGGAAGTTTTCACGAGTGAGCAGGCGATCCATCTGTTCGCTATTGGCGACACTACGCACCAGAAAACCTTGCTCTGACAAGTAACGCTCAAGCAATGCACGTAAACGCGCATCATCATCCACCACTAAAATTTTATAGTTTTCTTGCATCTGAGATCCCACCTAATTCTGAGCTTCAGCCAATATCAAACCGAGCGAGTAAAATGTAACACCGTTGCGGCTAAAATCATGCAAAGAATTGTTAACGTTTATGTCTTTTGTCGCGCTTCGTTGTTAGACACTAAGCGGATGACATCGTTTGTCAGTTCGGCTCTTTATCAAAGCGGCCAAAACGATAGCGATAGCCTAAACCAAAGGCAATATCGGTGCTGTTGTTGGCATTAAACATATTTTCGACCACAGTAACTTCAATCGCTGAATGGCTCATTTGATAACGATACCCCAAAATAAACTCGGTCGATGGTTTAGAAAAGTCATCCTCCCCCGTTGAAAGGCCTTGATAGAATGAGACCTGCCCAATCAGATAATGGCGTTCTAACCACTGATATCGATAACTGGTACCCATCGACCAAGTGCTCGAATGATACTGGGTTTGGCCTGGTACATTGGTCGGGTTGCGAAAGGTGATAGCCAACAGCATATCAAGTGCATGCTTACCTCTTCGGTAGCCATAATTAAGCTGCACCGCTTGTTCAAACTCGGATAGGTTGAATATTCCATGGTGTGGATCGTTGTAATAGAGTGAAACTCCCAATGACAAACCGTGATGAGGCTTATCCACCAGCTGGTACTGTAAATAGCTGGTCAACGCACGGCTCAATGTCTCGCCTCGGAACGCTTCCTGATCAATGCCGTACTCTGGCATTTGAATGATGAAGCGATCGTTATCGACATCCTCACGCCCATTTTGATCAATGCCAAACCAGTCATGAAAAGCAAGTGTTAAGCCATCTAAATGATTATTGGCAGCAAAGTTCCAACGATAATTAAACTCAACCTGCCACTTCGAAGTGAGCTGCCATTTACCGCCCATTGCAAGCTGATTCTGGTAATAATCCAAACTATAGTGGGGAGTGATCGCCCAAATGCTGGCGATAGTCGCGCTGGTGTAGAGCTCCACTTCTTCCTCTTGCATCGAAAAGCCGGAGCGAAGTTGTGCAGAAAGGCTATTGGTATGCAGTGGCGATTGTACATAGCTTTGCGCAGGCCCGTAGTCAATATCCGCCCACGCCGAGGGGATGGGAAGAGAAAAGAGAATGAACCAACAAATGCACTTACACTCCGTCATGCATACTCTCCGGCCAAAGCAACCTTTTGAATATATTAGACAATCATTAACGCTTAGTGAGTGACCATATCCCTTAATGATGATCTACCGTACACATTAAGTGTATGCGCTAATTCAGAAATATCATGAGATAGTGCTAACTTTTTCCGCAAGCTAGAGCGTTTTCAAATTCGGATTATCAAATTTTTTTTGAAAATGAATTAAGCAAGAGGCGGTTTCTTGTTTGGACTCAGTCCGTTATCTTAGCGCCATCTCGAATGTTATCTTCCCTAGGAGGGAAAAATGAATATTGTTCAAGCATCGCAAGCGCGCTATTCCACCAAAGCGTTTGACACCAACCGTAAACTGACTGAACAGCAAGTCGCTGATATTAAAGAACTGGTACGCATGAGCGCCTCTAGCGTCAATTCGCAGCCTTGGCATTTTATTTTGGCGGGTAGCGAGGAAGGCAAAACGCGTATCGCCAAAGCGGCGCAAGGTCAATTTTCCTTTAACGAACGCAAAATTTTGGATGCGTCTCACGTGATGGTGTTTTGCGCCAAAACCGATATTGATGATAACTACTTATTGACGCTGCTGGAAAACGAAGAGAAAGATGGCCGCTTTGCCAATGAAGAAGCCAAAACAGGCATGCACGGCGGACGCAGCTATTTTGTTAACTTGCATCGAGAAACGCTCAATGACGCCGAACACTGGATGCAAAAACAAGTTTATTTAAATGTTGGAACACTGCTGCTCGGAGCGGCTGCGATGGGCATTGATGCTGTCCCCATTGAAGGATTTGATGCCGAGGTGCTCAACCAAGAGTTTGGCCTGACTGAAAAAGGGTTCACCAGCTTAGTAATTGTACCGCTCGGTTACCACAGCGAAGAAGATTTCAACGCCAAGTTGCCGAAATCTCGCTGGCCAGAGCAAACCGTCTTTACTGAGTTATAAGCCATGATCCACTTATTAGCCGAAATCAAAGCCCTTCCCGACTCAATAGAGCGAGTGCAAGCTATGCTTGAAGCGCTGCTTGAACCGAGCCGCAACGAAACAGGCTGCTGCCAATATGAGCTCTATCGTGATAACTCGATTGACGGGTTATTCTTGATGCAGGAGATTTGGTGCTCAGAGGAGAGCTTGCAACAACACCAGCAGAGTACGCATTTTCAGCACTTTCAACAACAGCTTAGCGAGCAAGAGGCATTGGAATACCTACAAATCCGCCCGCTAACGTTTGTTGGCTAATGTGGGATTAACTCTCACGCTGTTTGATGGCTGTCAGTACCGCTTGTCGTTGCTGGCAGCCTTTTCCACGAATAAATTCCTGAAAAGCGCGAATGGTTGGGGTGATCAAACGTCGATCTGCGCACACGATATAAATTGGCACTGGCCCACTTTCCCATTGCGGTAAAATGCGTACTAAGCGCCCATCAATAATATCCTGACTGATATCCATTAATGACTTATTGGCAATGCCTTTGCCTTTAACAGCCAATCGATGTACCACGTCACCATCGTTGCATGCGGGGTTTCCTTGCACTACCACACTCTGCGTTTCGCCCTCTCGGCTCAAAACCCACTTGTTATGCAGCGTGTCGGCCAGCATATAACAAAGACAATTGTGATGTTGCAGATCGTCAGGATGGAGGATAGGTGGATGCGTTGCCAAATATTCTGGCGAGGCGCACAACACGCGCTCGTTTGATTCACACAGCGGCATCGCAACCAAATTGGAATCAGCAGGATGGCCATAACGAATCGCAATATCCATCGGGTGAGCATACATATCCGCTAAGCGATCGGAGAGATCCAGTTTAACGATGACGTTCGGGTGCAAGGCAATAAATTCATCGATCCAATCCAGCAGTAAATTGCGCCCCAAATCCGAAGGGGCACTGAGGTGCAGCTTCCCCGCCAGTTGACCGCGCGCGCATGCTATCTGATCGAGCCCTTCTTGCAACGTGGCAAGGGCTGTCTGAGTTTTGGCGAGGAAAATCTCCCCCTCTTGGGTTAAGCGCATATGACGTGTCGAGCGGACAAAGAGCGGAAACTGCACCTGCTCTTCTAAACGGCGAATGGCGGCACTGACCGCGGCCGTGGTCAGCGATACGCTGTTGGCCGCCTTAGAAAAACTGCCTTGGCGTGCGGTTTCGACAAACAAGTTCAGATCATTGAGTGCTTTCATATTCTCCGCCTATTGGGCTATTTCCATCGCGAAAATTTCCATGACAAGTGATATTAATCGGCTGATAGGCTTGCCAACACTTTTGCGCGCTAACATCGCCGCCTTGCGCTTTACGCTGATAATGCTGTTGCAATTGCGTCAGATAACGCTGGGCAATCATTTTTTGCTCATCATTGGCCACTTGCCAGATCGATTCGCCGACCAAACTAAGGGATGGTAATTTTGGTTCTTTGCCTCGTACTGCAGGCGGATTAATCTGCACGTTCAGCAGCTCGTAGATACGCCGATTCTCTTCCACCAGTTGTTCCTGTTGTAATCTCGCGCCCAGTGTCATCAACTGTTCACGTAAGGTGTAGCCGTGATGCACAGGACAAAGCAGAAAATCGAACGAGCGATGCGGATAACGCTCAACCAGCGCGGCAATGAATTCACTCATTAAATCACCGCCAACCCCAGCGATGATCAGTAGATGCGAGCCAGAATGGCTATCAAGCGGCAAATCGCGCACATCCAGGCAATGTGTACGCCAGCGCGGTAACGCCGCCGTTGCAGGGAAATAGCGCGTTAAATCAAGCGTCACCTTTTCAATCAACGCTGGCACAATATCAACAAAATGCACCACACTATTTGGGCTGCGCTTCAGTAACGCCGCGCCAAGCAAACCGTGATCGCAGCAGCAATCCCAAATATGATCGTAGTGGCGGTTGATCTGCTGTACTAACTGCGTGAGCCGTTTTCCTAATTTCATCTTTGCCCAACCAAGCCGCATGATACAACACGCCGCCGAATAAAAAGAGTGGCGGCCATTTTACTTGGATTTGAAGAAATGTTGCATAGAAAATAACAAACCCATCAATGAACATTTCTAGTTAACCTGTCAGTGATTTATAGTGAGCAACACTTAATCTATTCTGACAAAAGGAAATGTCATGGCAGCTCTGTTTTTCAAGTGCCTGCTTGGTGCGCTTGCCGTGTTGATCATCGCCCTGCTCTCCAAAAGCAAAAGCTTTTTTATTGCTGGTCTTGTACCGCTGTTTCCTACCTTCGCTCTGATTGCGCATTACATTGTAGGCACCGAACGCACGATGGAAGACCTGCGCACCACCGCGTTGTTTGGCCTTTACTCGCTTATCCCGTATGCGGCATATCTGTTGGCAGTATACTACTTCAGTTATTGGCTACCTCTCACCAGCACACTGGTATGTGCCACTTTGGTGTGGTTGGCATTCGCTGCATTATTGTTAGTAAGCTGGACACGTTTAAACCCTGCGATGGCCTAAATCATCATCCCCCGACGGTCATATCGATACGGGAGAAAGCCAAACGCAAGCACTACAACGTGAAGTGCTAGAGGAACGATGGCATTTACGCTGCACAATTTATTAAGGAAAGGCATAATGTTCGAAAGAGCTTCTTTTACTCTGTTTATTCACATTGTGGTGATCGCAGCTGTTGCGGCGAGTGTGGGAAGCCTGCTCGCCATTCCGCTTTCTGAAATGTTTATTGCCGCAGCTTTAGTCATTGTGCTGCATAAAAAACGCCTCTTATCCATTCGCGTTCCTAACGGGTTATTGTTGACGGTGCAAATTGTGCTCGGCATCAGCGTTGGGGCAACCATCAGTTTAAGTCAATTGGGCGAAACCTTAACCCTACCGGTGATTATCGGTTTGGTTTGCTGCTTAAGCTTGCAGATCGCCAGCAGCTTTCTTTGGCTCCGCAAAAGAGAAGGTTGGTCACCGTTTGAATCTCTACTCGGTGCGGTACCGGGCGCGATGGCAGCGATTTTGGTGATCAGCGAATCAAGCCAGACTCCTTCAACCAAAGTGGTTTATTCGCACTCGGTGCGCTTGATGATCCTCACTTTACTGGCTCTTTTTATCTCCAATAGCACGCCCGACGTTGCCCCCGTTGAGAGCAGTTTAACGATTTACGCGTGGTTGATTTTCTTTGCGCTTGCGCTGCTTAGTCTACTGCTGGGCAAAGGCTCGACCTTGCTCGGCATTCCCGCGCCATATATGTTGGCGGCACTGCTGGTCACGGCCAGTTTCAATAGTTTTTCGACAGACATTGCGCTACAACTTCCAACATGGATGGTAGTATTCGCCACCGCACTGCTGGGCATTTTGATTGGCGCACGCCTTGCCGATACCACATTGCGCGAAGCCATGGCTTATTCGCGCGCGGGTGTGATGGTTACACTGATTGGTCTGCTGGTCGCCGTCGCCGTGTCTGGCTTATTTGCGTTACTGCTGGATAAATCTTGGGTGGTATTACTTCTAGCTTGGGTCCCCGGCAGTGTAGAAGCGATGACCGCCGTCGCCCTACTGCTGGGCATGGAACCCGCGTTTGTGATGATCAACCACGCCCTACGGCTACTGCTGCTCTACTCGCTACCCGCCGTGTTGAAAAAGCCGTTAGAGGCGTTGCGAAGCAAGTGAGGTGAGAAAAATGAGCGACCGAGGAATATTTTGGATAACCGAATACTCCGTTCACTGCCCTTTTTCATACTCAATCGAGTTAATAAACCACTCTTTGATACCGGTGGGCGTGGGCACTTGCACCTCGTCATCAACCTCTTTTTTCAGCAGAGCACGCGCCATCGGTGAATCGATGGAGATGTAATCTTTCGCGTCACCGTAAATCTCTTCTGGGCCCACAATGCGAAAGCGCTTTACATCACCCGCTTCATTTTCAATTTCCACCCAAGCTCCGAAAAACACTTTCCCCTCTTGTTGAGGCGAATAATCAACTATCGTCACTTCCGGTAAAAATTTTCTCAAAAAACGAATTCGGCGATCAATTTGGCGCAGTAAACGCTTATTAAAGGTGTAGTCTGCGTTTTCAGAGCGATCCCCGAGGCCAGCAGCCCAAGTGACTATTTTGGTAATTTCTGGCCGTTTTTCATGCCAAAGATGGTCATGCTCTGCCTTTAATTTATTGTAGCCCTCACGGGTAATCAGTTTGGTCTTCAAGATTTTTTCCCATTACACACTGCCGCACATTCAAGGTAGCCGCGGGTTATACATTCATCACGATGGCTTGCTACTATACTGTCATTTTCGCTCGGCACCAACTGACTGAGCTTATCTTTAGCCACCAAACTCATCTTCGGTTTTAGCGCTGCCAACGCTGAAAAATGACATCAAAATCACACGCGTTACGTGACCTCTTTGGCACAATCGGGTAGAAGGTTATCTCACTAATCTCATAACAGCGCGCCGTTAGACTAGAAATAAGTCTAACGTGCCCCAATAGTTACCCTATTCAAACTACCCTGAGTGGTGGTGCTACTGAACTACAAAAGAGAAACCACGGATGAGCCAAGCTATCTGCAAATTGATCGCACAAGAGCTAAATGTGCGTCTTGAGCAAGTGACAGCGACTGTCACACTTATTGATGACGGAAACACCGTTCCTTTTATCGCCCGTTACCGTAAAGAGGTCACGGGTGGGCTAGACGACACCCAACTGCGTACCTTAGACAGCCGTTTATCCTATCTGCGCGAACTCGATGATCGCCGCCAAACCATTCTGAAATCGATTCAAGAACAAGGCAAGCTCAGCGCTGAGCTAGCACAAGAGATCAACCAAGCAGATAGTAAAACTCGCCTTGAAGATCTCTATTTGCCCTACAAACCTAAGCGTCGTACTAAAGGTCAAATTGCGATTGAAGCAGGGCTTGAACCCCTGGCAGACAAGCTGTGGAATGAAGCGCAAACCGACCCTGAAACCGAGGCCGCACACTATGTGAACACCGAGAAAGGGATCAGTGATATCAAAGCAGCACTGGACGGTGCACGCGCCATTATCATGGAACGCATTGCTGAAGATGCCAACCTGCTGGACAAAGTGCGCCGCCATTTGACGCGCAGTGCCGAATTGGTCTCTCGCGTGGTCGAAGGCAAAGAGCAAACAGGGGAGAAATTTAAAGATTACTTCGCGCATAATGAAACGCTCAGTAAAGTGCCTTCACACCGAGCATTGGCCATGCTTCGCGGCCGCAATGAAGGCTTTTTAAGTTTGAGCATGAATGCCGACCCAGAGCAAGAAGAGGGCGTGCGCCAATCGTATTGCGAAACGCTGATTGCACAACACTATGGCATTCACTTAAGCAGCGCCCCTGCCGATGGGTGGCGCAAACAAGTGATCAGTTGGGCGTGGCGCATTAAAGTGTCAATGCACATGGAAACCGAACTGATGGGCGCAATGAAAGAGCGTGCCGAAATCGAAGCGATTGAAGTGTTTGCCACCAACTTAAAAGATTTGTTGATGGCCGCACCGGCTGGCCCACGCGCCACTCTCGGCTTAGATCCTGGTTTGCGAACGGGTTCGAAAATTGCGGTAGTGGACGCCACGGGTAAGGTACTGGCGACCGAGACGATTTATCCGCATCAGCCGCATAACCAACATGACAAATCAGCGAAAATTGTTGAGCAGTTGGTACGCCAATTTAACGTCGATTTGATTGCGATTGGCAACGGTACCGCATCGCGCGAAACCGATACTTTTGTCGCCGATGTCATTAAGCGCGGCAACCTGAAAGTGCAGAAAATCATTGTCAGCGAAGCAGGGGCCTCGGTCTATTCAGCCTCTGAACTGGCAGCCAAAGAGTTCCCCAATATGGATGTGTCGCTACGCGGCGCGGTGTCGATTGCTCGCCGCCTGCAAGACCCACTTGCCGAGCTGGTGAAAATCGATCCGAAATCGATCGGTGTGGGCCAATACCAACACGATGTCAGCCAGTCGATGCTCGCCAAACGCTTAGATGCGATTGTTGAAGACTGCGTCAACGCGGTAGGCGTGGATGTGAATACTGCCTCTGCCGCGCTGTTAACACGCGTGGCTGGCTTGTCTAACGCACTGGCGCAAAACATCGTTGATTATCGGGATGAAAATGGACGCTTCGCCTCACGCGCTACACTGAAAAAAGTCGCGCGCTTAGGGCCAAAAGCATTTGAGCAATGTGCGGGCTTCTTACGCATTATGGATGGTAAAAATCCACTCGATGCCTCTTCGGTTCACCCAGAAGCTTATCCAGTGGTGAAAGCCATCGCCGAAAAAAATAGCAAAGAGATCAAAGCACTGATCGGCAATAGTGAGTTTTTGCGCAATTTACACGCCGTCGATTATACCGACGAGCATTTCGGCCTGCCGACTGTCACTGACATCATCAAAGAGCTCGATAAACCGGGCCGCGATCCACGCCCTGAGTTTAAGACCGCGACCTTTGCTGATGGCGTGACTGAAATGAAAGATCTGGAAATTGGGATGATTTTGGAAGGCGTGGTATCGAATGTGGCCAACTTTGGTGCTTTTGTTGATATTGGCGTTCACCAAGATGGCTTAGTGCATATCTCTGCGTTGACTGATCGTTTCATTGCCGACCCGCGTGAAGTGGTGAAAGCGGGCGACATCGTCAAAGTCAAAGTGATGGAAGTCGATGTGCAGCGAAAACGCATTGCACTCTCGATGCGCTTAAACGATGAGCCGGGGCAAGATAACCGCAGCCAACGCTCTGGCGCAACAAGTGGCAACACGCGTTCGCATCAAAATAGTAGCCAACCGCAACGCCGTCGTGAAGAGCCACAACAAAACGCTGCGATGGGTGGAGCTTTCGCCGCCGCCTTTGCTAAAGCGAAAAAATAGCGGCGATGCGTAACTTACTGGATAAACGAATCACAGTGAAAAGCACCTAACCGCGTCGCTCATATCAGAGCCGCAAAAAACACAAATCCCCACTGCGGCCAACGCCTAAGTGGGGATTTTATTTATCGCGATAAGTCGCATTCATCGACCTACAACACCGCAATCACTTCAGAAGGCGTATTGGGTGCAACCGCGTGACCATAATAGTACTTAATTACAGTTCGCCGGCGCGCCATTTTGCCTTCGGTTATCGCAGCATCAATAATGTGTTTAGGTAACCTAAACCGCATCGTATAGCTTTTACCTTGATCCTTGCTGTAGGTGGCGAGAGCGAGCAAGTCAAACAGCCTTTCGAGCTCGCTTTTCTGCTCCTCTTGATAAGAAGTCGATGTTTCGTATTCGGTGCCAACCTCATAGCTTGGATGCTCTGAAGGGTCCCATGACGACTGTTTTCGTCTTTTATCATCCGCCTTTACCTTACGCTCAGCGTTGGTTTTAGCCAGTTCGACGGTTGGCATCACAGGGGCGCGGATCCGATTGTCACGCGCGGCCTGTTCCGTTTGCACATTAACCGATGGGGCGATAAGTGGCACACTTACGTTCGTTGGTGACACCATCATAGCCGAAACCTCCTCAGTATCGCCCGCCCCGATAGACCTGCTTTCGCTCAGCACTACTGGGTTAGACTTTATATCGACCAGATTGCTCAAACTTTTAGCAAATTTATTTTTAATTTAACATTTGCACCCAACGGCTTGACGTTTCAGGACGCTACAGATAAAGACAGCAAACGGGCGAATCCCCATGAGAGAGCAACGATGTGATTGAGGTGAGCCAACACAGCTGTAGCTTTAAGTAGAAAGACATTGCATGGGTATCAATGCCTTAACGTGCAAAGGCGATGAGCTGCTGGCAAAAATCGTCCAGTTCAGTGATGAACGGTGCGTGGGAGGAATTGCCAAAAATGTACTGCTCGCTATTGGGCAAGGTTTTTTGCAACTCTTGCGCCACCTTAACCGGCACCAAACCATCAAGCCGACCATATAGACGAAGCATGGGAATCGAGAGTGCTGTCAAAGGCTGGCGCAAATCCACCTCCGCCAACATGACCAAACCCGCTAACAATGATTGTGGGTTCGGCGCGGGCCGTGATAACACCGCTTGTTTTAGGTATTTGACATCTTGCTTTGCCTGAGGGCTGCCCATCGCTTGCAGTGCCATAAAGCGCTCAACAGTAGCCTGAAAATCGTCCATTAACTGTTCAGTAAAGGCACTGAGCACTTGAGGAAGAATGCCACGCCACGGTTTCTGTGCCGCAAATTTGGGAGAACTCGCCACAGTGACCAATTTGCTCACATAACTTGGGTGATGCAGTGCCATATGAGTCGCCACTAACCCACCCAAAGACCAACCGACCCAAATGGCTTGTTTAGGTGCTTGCATGATTAGCGCTTGCGCGATCTCTTCTAGATCAGCGGCGTGGCTAGCAGCGCTGTGACCATAACCAGGCAAATCAACCACGTGCACACGAAAATGTCCTTTAAGCACATCGACCGCTTGCTGCCATACTGCACCATTCATCCCCCAACCGTGCACCAAGACAAGATCATCGCCCTCGCCTGAGGCTTGCCAATATAACGCTGTGGCCATGCTCACAAATTCCCCCACTAAATTCACACTTCTTCGCTGAAAAAATACCGATCATACACTCACTGACTTGAAATCACGGTCAACACAAAGACTGATTCAAGTTGCAAGAGTATAACCATACTTCGTTTCACAGCTTTGGTTGGGTTATGTTATCGCATTGGGTTCAAAAAACCATCACTCGCTTGGTAAGCCGTCAGTGTCTACTGTGTCGTTTACCGATTGAAACTCATCAAACTGGGGCTTGGTGTAAGACCTGCCTAACCTATTTTGCACCGCAACCTCGCTGCCAACAGTGCGGCCTGCCAACGCTTATTACCGTACCTCAATGCGGGCAATGTTTAGCAAATCCTCCGCCTTGGCAACGCCTATACTGTGTCGGCGACTACATTTTTCCGCTCAGTCACACCATTCATCAACTCAAATATGAAGGTCAATTTTGGCAATCTCGTCATTTGAGTGCCTTACTGACGCCACGTATCGACACTCCCGCCCCGCTCATCACTAGCGTTCCGTTACACTGGCAACGGCGCTTAAAACGCGGCTTCAATCAAAGTGCACTACTTGCCTCTCAATTAAGTCAACAACTGGGGGCTAGCTGCGATAACCAGTTGATCAAACGCAATCGCGCAACGCCCCAGCAGCAAGGGCTTTCTAAATTACAGCGCAAACAAAATCTCAAACATGCATTCACACTACGGCACCTTCCCACGCACAAGCACATTGCACTTGTTGACGATGTAGTGACCACGGGCAGCACCGTGCAGCAAATCTGTCAATTACTGCTTGAAGTCGGTGTCGAAAGGATTGATATTTACTGCATATGCCGCACTCCTGAACCTAAAGATTAACCAACACTGTTTTATTTAGCGTGTAAAAAGGACTGGATCCGCCGTGTTTCAGGAGTAGAATGGCAAGTAATAACCTATAAATTTACTCAGGTATTCGTCGTGTCAAATTCTATTATTATTACCGAAACAGCCCAAACCCATTTCGGCAAGTTGCTTGGGCAACAGCCTGATGGTACTAACATCCGAGTTTTTGTAGTCAATCCAGGCACTCAAAATGCAGAGTGTGGCGTCTCTTACTGCCCACCAGAGGCAGTGGAAGCGACTGATACTGAAATTGCCTTTGAAGGTTTTTCTGCGTATGTCGATGAACTGAGCTTGCCGTTTTTAGAAGACGCAGAGATCGATTTCGTCACAGATAAAATGGGTTCACAACTGACACTTAAAGCTCCGAATGCGAAGATGCGTAAAGTGTCTGATGACGCAAGCCTGATTGAACGTGTGGAATATGCGATTCAAACTCAAGTCAACCCGCAGTTAGCTGGCCATGGTGGCCATGTCAGCTTGGTTGAAATCACCGAAGATGGTATTGCGATTGTCGCCTTTGGTGGCGGCTGTAACGGTTGTTCAATGGTCGATGTCACCCTCAAAGAAGGCATTGAAAAAGAACTGCTTCAACAATTTGAAGGCGAATTAACCGCGGTGCGCGATGCCACTGAACATGATCGTGGTGAGCACTCTTACTACTAGTGACTCGCTAGATACGTGGATTACAGAAAAACGAAGCCGAGATGAGATTCTCGGCTTTTTTATACTTAAAATCATTTGCCGCGCTCAAGTCCTTTTCAATTAAGGTCATTTTCTCATATAGTTAGAAAAGTCATTTGCCTTACGGGAATTAGTGTATGCCAACCAGAAAACTGCCCGAAATTTTAGCCCAAAGAACGGCAGCTCAATCGACCCTGTTTACCATCGAATCATTAGATTTACGCTTTTCTAACGGCGAACAGCGCACCTATGAACGAATGAAACCGAGCGGCCGGCATGCAGTCATGATGGTGCCAGTAACGGCACAAGGAGATTTACTGCTGGTTCGAGAGTATGCCGCTGGCACTGAACGCTATGAGCTCGGATTCCCTAAGGGTTTGATTGACCAAGGAGAAAGCCCGCAACAAGCAGCAAATCGTGAACTCAAAGAAGAAATTGGTTTTGGCGCAAGCACCTTAACCCCCTTAAAAGAGGTGGTACTTGCCCCCTCTTACTTTTCGAGCAAAATGACACTCTTCTTAGCACAAGATCTATACTCAGAAGTAATGGAAGGCGATGAACCCGAACCTTTAGAGGTCATTCGCTGGCCTCTGGCCCAAGCAGAAGAGCTACTGACTCACCTCGATTTCTGTGAAGCCCGAAGCATTACCGCACTACTGCTTGCTCTGCGCAGCCTAAAATAACAAAGTAGAGCTATAGGATTGATGATGCCAACAGCCAATAATTTATCTTACTTACTGCCTGACGTAATTGAAATCGCTCGCTCTGCCGGGCAATTGATTCTCGATATCTACGAAAAGAAAAACTACGAAGCGTTCACCAAAAGTGACCACACCCCTGTCACCAGTGCCGATCTTGCTGCGCATAAACTGATCTGCGAACGACTGAGTGAACTCACGCCAGATATTCCTGTTTTGTCGGAAGAGGCGGCGGACATTAGCCTAGAAAAACGCAGCCAATGGCAGCGGTACTGGTTGGTTGACCCGCTTGATGGTACGCAAGAGTTTATTGCGCGCAGTGGTGACTTTGCCACCATTATCGCACTGATCGAAGAAAACCAACCAGTGATGGGCGTCGTCTATGGGCCCGTTTCTGGAGTGACCTACTACGCCTACGCAGGCAAAGGCGCATGGAAGATCCCCGACATGTCTGAAAGCTTGCGTATTGAAACACACAAGCACGAAACCGTTGGGCAATCCATCGCGATTGCGATCAGTCGCCGCCAAGATATTAACCGTATTACAAGTTGCATGAGCAGCGCATGGAATTATGAGCTAGTGCCGCTGGGCTCGGCAGCGCTGAAAGCGTGTTTAGTCGCAGAAGGTGCTGTCGACTGCTATTTGCGTCTCGGCCCAACCGGTGAATGGGATACCGCCGCCACGCAATGCATCGTAGAAGAGGCGGGCGGACGCATCCTCAACACGCAACTACAACCGCTGTCCTACAATGAGCGTGAAACGTTAGAAAACCCCAACTTTATTGTGTTAGGGGATGCTGATTTGCCTTGGAATACCATTTTACAAGTCAAACCATAACGGCCATTACCAATAAAAATGCTGATCAATAGACTCAGCATTTTTATTGGGGGTATGAAATGATTACGGTAAAAAAACCAATTAAAGCTGGCCTTGATAATTAAACTGATATTTACCTTGGTTGTCTGGCGCTCCAATCCACTGTAATTGATCCGCCATTTCGGGTGGGAATTGCGCTTCAGGTTTAAACCATGCTTTCGCACTGTAACTCATGTCTGGTTGCAGCTGCAGGGCAAACTCACTGCTCATTTGCTCACTGTTTTGCTGACCGTTCAATGTCATCTGATTGCTTTGACATTGCAGATCTGCCACTACCGGACCAAGCGAGAGCTCTCCTAAAGGTGAGTCAACTCGGCCATGAGTCCACGCAAGTGAGCCTTCGGCAGATTCACACCACGGGCTATCATAGCGGTAATGGTTCAGGGACAACTCGACTTGCCCCTGAAAAGTCACTGGTACAGGCAGCGGAAACAGCGCCGCTAATTTATTAGCCGCGACAGAAACCACAACCTTGTCTGCATAAGGGCCAGAAAACCCCAGACCAAGATTGCCTTTGCCACGAACTCCCATATCACTACCGCGTCCAAAGCGTACCGCCACTTCAAACTTGGCCATCAGCAGTTGTGATACTTGGATGTCCCAGTTGAGATCGCCGACATTTTGCCCTTGCCAAAAGAGTTGCTGAGCACTACCAGACCACACCGTACCGTCAACACCAGTGACACGCATGACTTCGGAAGAGGAGAGTTGATTCATCACCAAGGAAGCCGGAATATGCGCGACCACACTGATGAGAAAAACCATTACAAGGAACCCGCTATAGAGCAATTTCTTTTTCACTCACCACCTCGCTTCAGTTGTAAGCGTTTTACTTCGACAACGCCACTTTGCTGAGCACGGTTGATGTCCATAAACTCGACATCGACACCTTGCTGCTCTTTTAGAAAGGCAAGCCAATCCACCAATTTAGAGAAAGGAAGTGGTTGTATCCAAACCTGCATCATTTCATCACGCGGTTGAATACGAATAAGCTCAATTTGAAAACGCTGCACACTTGATGAGATGACTTGATTGAGCGGTTGCGTCGTTGCCACCCCACCACCTTGTGCGCGCAATTGAGTAATGGCATCGGCCTTATCCGTCACCCAATTAAGCAATTGTCTTTCACTGATAATCCGGGCTTGCGCAAGCTCGGTTTTCTGATTAAGTGGCGCTAAAATGCCCCAGTAAATGATCGCAACCACACACAGCGACACACCACCTAACAGTAATTTCTGTTCACGAGGGGAAAAGGTCGCCCATCGTTGTTGAAGTGCACTCAGGCTATTTTTCATGTCACTAACCTCACTGGCTTTTCAGTATGAAGGTACCATTAACTACAGAACCCGAGCGGTTTAACTGCCCTTGCTCAACCACAAACTGCTTTTCCAATTTAAGGCGCGCTTGTTCAAAGCTTTCAAAATCATTACTTTGAACTTCAAGGCGAATTTCACCCCGATTGCCATCATATTTAACACTTTGCAACTGCATGTTCGGTACGCTGCCGATACTGCTGGGCAACTTCGACAACCACTCCAACATCGAACCATTGGCTTCACCGCCAGAGAGTCGAGCCGCTTCATCATTCATCAGTCTTTTCAGGTAACTGATGGTGGGTATTTTCTGTTTATCAGGGAAAACCGCGCGAAAAACACGTTCACTCTCCGCTCGATAAGCATCGGCTTGCGCTTCGTAGTGCCCTGCTTGCAAAAGATGGTGGCTGGTTGAAATTACAATCAACACCGCGGCCGCTAATGCGCATTTTTGCCATACTTGCCAATGCTTCAAAAACGAGGACTTGGTTTTAAAACTTCCCGTCAGTAAAGTCACTTTGCTCGCTATTGCTTGCTGAGTCAGCAACGCCATGACTAAATGAGGCTCGGCCTGTTGCCAATGTTGCCCTTCAGCCAATGTCAGCTCAGGGAGCGGGGTATACGCCTCTAGAGGTAAATAGTGCCCCTCTTGCTTGACCCATTCTGAAGCACTAAACAGCGTTAACCACTGCGGTTCAATGCTCACCCCTAAATACTCACCTTTACGGATTAACCATTCTTGGCCGATCTGCAGTGCCGACAACCCCTCTGATGCAGGGATAGCCAACACATCCGGTAATACCTTTTTCACGTCAAAACCCGCGGCTTTGAGCTCATCTAAGCGGGTACGCAACCAAGCACGATCCACCCCGACAACGTAAGCAGTGGAAGCGGTTTTATGCAAAATTGAAAAATGCAGCTCATCCACATCTTGTGCGATCTCATCTTCGATTAGATAAGGTAACATTGACTCTAAGCGACGAGCCGCCCCTGATGGAATCGCGACCTCAGTGAGAACTAAATCACTGGCAGCGAGCAGCACAATCGTGGCGCGTTCAGCCGCATAGCTAGAGAGCTGAGATAGCTGCTCCCATCCGGATATTTCACCGCTGGCAATCACTTCTTGCTGCTGTGTTGACCACACCAGCCAAGGTATTTCAGCGTCTTGTTGACTACTCAGCCGAACGGTCAGAAACTCGCTCACTGATCCCTCCAAAGCGACGGCGTATGACCGTTGCGGTTTCTCTATTATCACTAAACAATAAACTGCGAATACGAACTCGCGAGTCATCAACCAAGATTTGAGCATCCAGTTCAAAATAAGCACTATCGACAGCTAGGTACTGTTTCGCTTCTTCTTTCACTTTGCTCTCCACAGCAGCCAATGCGGCCTCTGCGAGAAAATTGTCTACCGAAGCCCAACCATCAAATGGTCGGCTCTCGAGTAAGTTTTTTGCATCCCCTTCACTTAAGTGCGGGCTGAACATCGCCACCAATAACTTGGCATGATCGGGTTCCAATGTATTGATATTCAAACGCCAATCATCAGTGGGGAGAGTGCAGATATAAGGCGCTATTTTATTCATTACATCACCGCTCACCTGCTGAACCGCGCGCAACTCACTGTTATCCGCAAGTAAACTATTCGCCGCCAGATAAGCAGGAGACATTGATTCATACTGGCTGTCTTCTACGCCATAAGAGGACTGCACATCTGAATCGCCATCAATATACTCCCAAGCCGAATCGGCAATCACTTCGGCTTGATAGCTGTCGACCTCAAGCTCTTCCAATAACCGTTGCAACACTTGCACTAAATAGGGTTTTTCGACACTCCCTGCCGCAGGTCTGGCTCTCGAGAGTACATTCAGGTTAAAACAAGCCTGTTTATCAAGGATGCGCCCTTTCAAAGTGCCGTAATCCAATGGATACGTTTGCTCTTTCATCGCCCAAGGTTGACTTAAGTTAATCGTTTCGTTGTCTTTGTAGCTCTGCTCGATAGCGACTTTGGCTAAAGCTTCACTACCCACACTATACCAATAGGCTTGCTGGTAACTAATTTGATTATTCGCTCTTTGAAACTGTGTGAATAAACGTTCAGACATGGTTGCGGCAATCGACACCATAATCGCCAACAACAGCAAGATAACGATTAACGCCACACCGCGTTGGGCTCGATTAGGGTGCGCCATTATTATCAGCCTCTTTGTTGGTCGAATTGATGCCACCACCAGCAGTAAGGTAGATACGCTCAATCTCGCCATAATCTTTCAGCGCCAATTTCACGACCACCGCCTGTGGGATTTTCAAGGCATCAGTCCACTCTTCACTCCATTTATCTTGGTTATAAAAGCGCAGCGATAGTGACTCAACATCATGTAACAATGGCGTGATGATCCCTTCTTGCCCTGCAGGAGTATCAGGATAACGCCACCATATACGCTCTAACACGCCCTCTTTAATTCGGTAGCCGACCTTAGTGACTTCCCCGCGTGGAAATTGCTGCTGTGGGTTATGCCAACCTAATCGTGCAAACAGCACTCCTTTTTGATCGGAGTCGAGCAAGTACTCTTTCCAAATCAGCATCTGTTGACTTGGCTCTTCACCATTGGTGCGAAATTGACGCGTTGCCATCTGCCGAAAATCGCCATCCATTAACACCATGGCGCGCTGCAATTCGTTCAAACGTTGGCTACGTTGGGCTGAAATCTCATTACTGCGCTGGACTTGGTTCAATACTTGGTAAGCACCAACGCTCAAACTAGCGAAAATCGCAATCGCCACCAGCACTTCAATCAGGGTAAAGCCTTTGTTTTGTTTATTTGGCGACATAACTTCTCACTGTCACCAAAGGTGATCCTTCTTTTTCACTAGCCACGCTGACATCAAAAGCTTTCAATAAATTATCCGCAGTGGGTACTAAAGTGACTTTCCAATACCAGGTTCGGCCCGCCAATACCTCACTGCCATTTTTCGCTTGTACGTTTTGAGGAGTAAGCATAACTTGCGCCATCTGGTTATCGACCACCATGGCGGCAAACGCTTTTTCTTCCAAATAACTCACGGTATTGATGTGTTGGCTGACCGAACGGATCACACTGATGGAAGCGGTGGCAAAAATAGCCAGCGCCACCAAGACTTCTAACAGCGTCATCGCTTTTTGTTTACCCATCGATCGCATCTCCCGGAGCGAACAGCGTGATTTCCCCGTTTTCTTTCACTACCACTCGCCAGCCTTGCTCTGCATCTTGCTGATTAAGATGGATGCTCAGGACAAAAGGGGTCAGCTCACCACTCGATAAAATAAACACTTGTGGTGGTAGCTGCTTTTTCTGTTCGTTTTCATCAGCAAACTTATCGTCATCAAACAGACTGCCCGGTTTGAAGAGTCGATCGTCGTTTTTCCATGCACTTCCTCCCAGCTCAAACTGGAGAGATAACCCCTCAGGCAGTTGGAGCTGTGAAGCCATTTTCTTACTCTCTAGCGGCTGCCATCCCTTGTCCTCCATCGATAGGAAAACCAGATGCGATTTTTTTTCATCGACCCGCAAACCAAAATCTTTGCCACTGAGAATGGCTTCTTCATTACTCAGTTGTAGACGCTGATAAAGGCTCATCGCGTACTGTTTCGCATCATCGTTGTTCGTGCTAGGTAGCGTCGATATAACGGCCACAGCACTGAGCGAGAGCAGCACGAGCACCAGCAGTATTTCGAGTAGGGTAAAACCGCGTTGAGATAGCATCAGATAAATGGGGCGGCTAAGGCCGCCCTCTCTCTTATTGGAAATCTTGCATGTTCCAGTTGCCTATGTCGGCACTGGCGCCTTCGCCACCTTCTTGACCATCAGCACCTAGCGTGAAGATATCAATCGTACCGTTATCACCAGGGCTTAAGTATTGATAAGGGTTGCCCCAAGGATCATTTGGCAAACGGCGAATATAACCGTTATCGCGGTAGTTGCGTGGCTCAGGATTCGACGGCTTGGTCACTAGCGCTTCTAAGCCTTGATCTGTCGTTGGGTACACGCTGTTGTCTAATTTATACATATCCAACGCATTTTCGAGTGCGACAATATCGGTAATCGCTTTTTGTTGGTCAGCTTTTTCTTTATTACCGAGCAAATTAGGCACCACAAAACTCGCCAAAATACCCAAAATAACCACAACCACCATCACTTCAAGCAAAGTAAAGCCCGACTGTTTATTTGTTTTTGTTCTCATTCCAACCTCCAACATAGTTTGGTCGTTATCATTGCAGAATTCAGTCATGATCAACGACTCATTAAATTATTCATTTCTAAAATCGGCATCAAGGTCGCCATCACGATAAACAGTACCAACCCAGCCATCAATGCAATCAGTGCCGGGGTAAAAATACCTAATGCGATGTTGACCGTCGATTCAAAACTCGCGTCTTGGTTATCGGCCGAGCGCGTCAGCATACTTTCGAGCTCACCACTTTGTTCACCACTGGCGATCATATGCAGCATCATCGGTGGAAATAACTTGGTTTGCTCAAGCGCTTTACGCAAGCTCGACCCTTCGCGAACATTGTCAGCCGCCAACAACACTTGTTGCTTAACGTATTTATTGGACATCACATCCACCGCCACACGCATCCCATCCAAAATAGGAATCGCACTGGAGGTACAAATCGACAAAGTTCGCGCAAAACGCGCAGTATTGAGACCGCGAGTGATTTTGCCAATCAACGGCATGCCGATGATTTTTTTATCCCACTTCAACCGCAAATTCGGCTTGCTTAACAACCATCGGACGAGATAAATCAAGATCACCAATAGCACCAGCAATTGGACACCCCAATGCTGGATAAAATCACTTGAGGAGAGTAAAAATTGAGTCGACTTCGGTAATTCTTGCCCCATTTGGACAAATTGTCCGACGATTTTAGGCACCACAGCCGCCAGCAAAAAAGCCACAATACACACCGCGAACACCACCAACACCACTGGATAAATCATCGCTTGTTGTAACTTGGAACGCATTTTTTGGCGATTTTCAGCATAGTCCGCTAAACGCTCAAGCACCGAATCCAAATGACCTGATTTTTCGCCCGCTTCAACCATCGAACGAAACAGGTCATCAAAGATATGTGGATAATCACCCAAGCTGTCTGACAAGGTATAACCCTCGGTCACTTTGGAACGAACAGCGGCCAACATGGTGCGAATACGCGGCTTTTCCGATTGTTCAGATACCGCTTTCAAACACTCTTCCAATGGCATGCCTGACTGCACTAAAGTGGATAACTGGCGAGTAATGAGCGCTAAATCCGGTGTACTGATACCGCGCTTAAAACTCAAAGGCGATTGCTCACGCTGAGCCGCTTTCGCTTGCGTCTCAATGAGTTCAATCGGTATAAGCCCTTGCTCTTTTAAGCGCTGGCGAACCTGCCGAGCATGGTCCCCCTCAATAACACCCTTTTTTTGTTTGCCTTTGGCGTCGAGCGCTTTATATTCAAATGCCGCCATTATGCTTCCTTCGTCACTCGCATCACTTCTTCAAGTGAGGTAATGCCTTTCAGCACTTTATCGAGCCCGTCATCACGAATGCTCGGTGTTTTCGCCCGCACCGCTTTTTCAATTGCTTGCTCTCCGGCTTCGCTATGAATTAAGGCTTGTACCTCATCATCAATCAGCAACAATTCATGTATACCCGTTCGGCCTCGATACCCTTTGTGATTGCATTTGTCACAGCCCTTCGGACGATACAGTGTCAGCGACTCTTTTTTCTTACAATTGAACAGTTTTTTCTGCTCATTATCAGCTTGGTAGGCCTCTTTGCAATCGGAACATAAGGTACGCACTAAGCGTTGTGCCAATACGCCAAGCAGCGATGATGAGATCAAAAAGGGTTCAATTCCCATATCGCGCAAACGTGTTATCGCACCGATGGCGGTATTGGTATGTAAAGTCGACATCACCAAGTGTCCGGTTAAAGACGCTTGCACCGCAATCTGCGCGGTTTCTAAATCACGAATTTCCCCAACCATGACCACATCCGGGTCTTGACGCAAAATAGCACGTAATCCTCGCGCGAAAGTCATGTCCACTTTAGGATTGACTTGAGTTTGGCCGATACCATCAATATCGAACTCAATCGGGTCTTCCACGGTTAAAATATTACGCTCGTTGCTGTTGAGCTCTTGCAGGCCAGCGTACAAGGTGGTGGATTTTCCTGAACCGGTTGGGCCCGTCACCAAAATAATGCCATGCGGTCGTTTGATTAATTGACGGAAGCTTTCGTGGTTGGCTGCTGTCATTCCTAGACTGTGCAGATCTAAGCGCGTAGCGTTTTTATCTAGCAAACGCATCACCACACGCTCACCGTGAGACGAAGGCATGGTTGACACGCGAACATCGACCGCTCGGCCGCCAATGCGCAATGAAATGCGTCCATCTTGTGGTACACGTTTTTCAGCGATATCAAGCTTAGCCATTACTTTGACACGTGAAACCAGCAACGGCGCTAATTTACGACTCGGCGCTAACACTTCACGCAGTACCCCATCGACACGAAAACGAATCGACAAGATTTTCTCAAAGGTTTCAATGTGAATATCCGACGCGCCCTCTTTGATCGCTTCGCCAAGCATGGCGTTGATCAATTTGATGATGGGCGCATCGTTTTCTGACTCTAACAAATCTTCATTTTGCGGCAGCTCTTCGGCTAATGAGAAGAAATCATCACTGTCAGCACCGATATCTTCCATTAATTGTCGCGCTTCTGACGAGTCTCGTTGGTAAGCTTGGGTCAGCTTACTTTCAAATTCGGCCAGTGAAATTTCAACCAAGTTGAGCGGCTGTTTCACGACTCGTTTCACTTCGACTAATGATTCGATAGCCAGCGGTGCGACATAAAATAACGTCGGCAGCTCGTTGTCTTCTACCAGCTCTAATACCAATTTAAAACGATTGGCAAAGCTAAACGGTAAACGACGGTAGTGAGGTTGCGACAAAACTTCGGTCATTGCTGTTTTTCCATTTGTTCGATAAAGGCTTGTACTTCCGCAGAATGGGTGCGCTCATCGCCAAACTTAGGCAGCACAGGAATATTGTCGTTCGCCATCAACTTCAAACCACGATCAGCGTTATAAAGCTGCTCTGCACGAATGTAGTTGTACTTACGCTGAGTGATGCCATCGGCCGTCATGCCATCACGAATGATGGTCGGCTTAATAAAGACCATCAGGTTTTTCTTCTCAACTTGGGTACTGGTCGATTTGAACAAATAGCCTAAAACCGGTATATCGCCTAATAGTGGGACTTTGGATTCACTTTCGACCGCGCGCTCATCAATCAACCCCCCCAGAACTAACATTTGCCCGTCTTGAATGATGACCGATGTGTTTAATTGACGCTTTGCAAAACGGACATCGACGGCACCATTCGCTCCTAATACGTTGGATACCTCTTGTTCAATTTTCAGTTGAACTGAGTCGCCTTCGTTGATTTGTGGTACCACTTTCAGCTTGATACCGACCTCTTTGCGTTCTACGGTTTGGAAAGGATTATCGTTATTTGCGCCCGCGCTCGAACCTGTCAAAACAGGTACCTCTTCGCCCACGATGAAGGAGGCTTCTTCATTGTCCATCACGGTAATACTCGGTGATGACAAGATGTTCGAGTTGGAGTCACTCGACACAGCACTGATAAGGGCCGTCCAGTCGCCCATCACTAAGCTCATGGCTGCACCATTGACCGCACCGAGCGCTGACGCCAAAGTAGAGTAATCCCCTTTGGTAGTAGTGTTTTCATTACGCAAGAAAGTACCATCAGAATTATAAACCGCTTTACTGGTGGTGGTATCTTTGGCTTCTTCTAAACCAATCATTACCTTACCGATTGGTGCGCCAGCGTTGCCATACTGAATCACAGAGCCGTTGTCGAGTGAGCCCCATTGCACGCCTAAGTTGATGCCATCCCCTTCAGCCATTTCAACAATCAGCGCTTCAATCAATACCTGAGCGCGACGAATATCCAACTGCGCAACCACATCTTCTAGTTCTTTCATGATGTCTTGCGGAGCGGTAACAATTAAGGAATTGGTCGGTGCATGTGCTGAAATCATCACTTCGGTGCGTTGTGAACTTTGCCCTGTTTTTTGCCCAGACTGTTTTTCGGCCTGCAAGTTGTCAGACACCCCTTTCAACACATCAACCAAATCTTCCGCTTTCGCATTCTTAAGATAAATGACGCGGTTATTACCTCTGGTTGCCATCTCGACATCAAGCTGAGTGATCAATCGCTTTAGGCGTTCACGGACTTTAGGATCACCTGAGATCAAAATCGAATTGGTACGATCATCGGCCACCAGCTTAGGCTGCAAAAACTCTGGGGTATTTTTAGCATCCGTAGTTTTGTTTAATGCCTCCACAATACGCACCATTTCAGCGGCAGATGCATTACTTAGTTCCACCACTTCGATGTCTTTGTCACCGGCTTGGTCAACTCGTTTGATGATATCGGCTAAACGGTTGACGACCGCAGCACGACCTGTAATCAAAATAATGTTCGCCGGATCATAATGCACTACGTTGCCCGCTCCTGCGTTATCGATCAACTGGCGCAGCAAAGGTGAAAGCTCTCGTACCGAAACATTCCGCACCGCAACAACGCGCGTGATCACGCTATCACCGTTCTCTTTTCCTTCATCGCCAACCACAGGAATCGCAGACGTTTTGGCATCTTTCGACTTGATCACTTTGAGCACGCCGTTGTCCATTTCCACCACGGCAAAACCATACACTTCCAATACATTCAAAAAGAAGCTGTAGTATTGCTCTTCATTAAGCGTGTCATAGCTGCGGACATCGACTTTCCCTCGAACTGAAGGATCAACAATGATTGTTTTTTCAAGATTACGGCCCACGATATTGATGAATTCTTGAATATCGGTGCCTTTAAAGCTGGCACTAAAATCGTTTGCCATGGCTAACGGCGATGACAACAAGCCACCCATCAATAACCACGTCGTTTTGTTTAACCAATGCTTCACGTCTTACTCCCTAAACTCATGCTCATGCATCAGTCTGTCTAAAATTGGATATAAATGTCATGGGATTGCCCGTCTCTTTCGACTGTTAAGTTCATTTCGGTTAACTCAGAGACTGACTGAAAAATCTTATTCATGGCGTCCGGGTCCGTTAAATCCTGACCGTTTAACGCGATTGCGACATCGCCATCTTGTAGCCCTACCGACTCAAACAACTCAGGAGATTGCCCAGGGCTCACTCTGTATCCAAGCACTTTGTCATCACGTTTCACTTGCGACAGGCGTACATATTTAAAGATTTCTTGCGGATTGCTGGCAATAGCGGCGCGAATGTCATCCAACTTCTCTTCTGCAGACGCTGGGTTATTACCACGCACATTCGATGCAACAACGCGCTCAGGCGTTGCTACACTCGGTTTATGATAGTCAATTCCATCCAACATCAAGGTTTCATCGCGCCCTGAGTTATCAATAATAACGCGATCATTGAACACCGCTTTCAATTTGACACGGGTTCCTTCAATGACTTCGTTAACACCATAGGTCGCTTGGCTACCACGATTTGCGATTACCGCTAGACTCTTACTCGGTTCATTGCTCGCCACCACTCCAACCAATAATAAGCTAAGGCTGGTTTTAGGTGCATCTTTGACCACAGGCTGTGCGGCTTCGACCTTCTGCTCGCTATAGCGACCAAATAAACTTCCTTGTTGTAAAGAAGAGAGATCAAGCGAACGCGCCGCATTCGGCGTTGATGCGATTGCTCTTGGAGACCAAGGCGTTATATCAACCGCGTTTTGCTGAATCAGCCACACCATTTTTCCTAGAATCCAAGCCGACGTGACCAGCAATACTAAGGTAAGAAATTGGCTGATTTGTTTCTGCCATTGCGGTATTTTTTGTAGCAAACCTGCTTGCCATAAGCGAGATGAGGTCATACTGCTAAAATCGATTCGCCTCAAAAGATGTCCTTACTGATATTTTCTTACTTCAACCATGATATTTCACATTCATGAGCCGTTAGCCAGACGAAAACCGGCGGATTGGCCTCAAACTATACTTCCATTTCATTTAAACTATGCTTCCATTTAAATGGAACAGATACATAAGACCGCGAAGATCGCGCTACAAAAACACATTAATATATCATAGGAGACATTCTCGTCATTTTTACTGACATTATTTTGTCGGGTAGCTTGAAAATCTGGAACCAAAACACCATTGTAAAGGCCATAAAACGTACAAGACTAACTCCCTTTGAGGCACATTTGTAGTATGAGTTCTGCGACAGAGCAAATAAGATTGGATAAATGGCTATGGGCAGCACGATTTTATAAAACGCGGTCGATCGCACGCAGTATGGTCGATGGTGGTAAAGTCCATTATAATGGCCAACGCACCAAGCCAAGTAAAATTGTCGAGCTTGGGGCAACGATTACCTTGCGCCAAGGCCAAGAAGAGAAAATCGTCACTGTGATCAATCTGTTAGGGCAAAGGCGCAGCGCGCCAGAAGCACAAACCCTGTATTCGGAAACCGCAGCAAGCATCGCCAAACGTGCCCATCATGCCGAGCAACGTAAGCTCAACGCACACAACCCAAGCCCCGAACGCAGACCAGACAAAAAAGAGCGTCGTGACATCATTAAATTTAAACATCAATAAAAGCTGGACCATGTTCCGAGGAAATAGCTAAATGGCAAATAACATTTTAAATCGCTACTTATTTGAAGATCTATCCGTACGTGGCGAGTTGGTACAATTAGACGACGCGTATCAACACATCCTTTCGAGCCAGGAATATCCAGCCCCAGTACAAAAACTTTTGGGCGAACTGCTCGTCGCAACGACCTTGCTAACCGCAACGCTGAAGTTTGAAGGCTCAATTACCATGCAATTGCAAGGCAATGGCCCAGTTTCCTTAGTCGTTATCAATGGTGATAATGAACAGAAAGTGCGTGGTGTCGCACGCTGGAAAGGCGATATTGCCGATGATGCCGACCTACACACTTTGATGGGTAAAGGTCATTTAGTTATCACTATCGAGCCCAAGAAAGGCGAGCGCTACCAAGGTGTGGTCGGTTTAGAGGGTGATAACTTAGTGGAAGTGCTGGAAGGTTACTTCATCCGCTCTGAACAGTTGAAAACACGCCTTTGGATACGCATTGGTACGCAAGATGGAAAAGCCTGTGCCGCTGGCATGTTACTGCAAACTATTCCAGATGGAACGGGTACGCCCGATGATTTTGAGCACTTAGAGCAGTTAACTAACACCGTAAAAAACGAAGAGCTGTTCACCTTAGAAGCCACTGATCTGTTGTATCGCCTGTATAACCAAGAGAAAGTTCAGTTGTTCACCCCACAACCCGTGGAATTCCATTGTGGTTGTTCACGTGAACGCAGTGGGGCGGCCATCATCACAATAGGCAAAGAGGAAATTTACGACATTTTATCGTCTGAAGGATCCGTTTCTTTACATTGTGATTACTGTGGCACCAACTACTCATTTGAAGAGGCTGAGATCGCAACACTCTACGCACAAGCCTCCTCAGGAAGCGACACAATTCATTAATTTGCATGAATTAACAAGCACGAAGAAAACGTATCAGAGCCAGCTTTATGCTGGCTTTTTTTGTGATCAAAACCCAGCAAAATCAAGCCTTAAACAAACAGAATAGCGTACTTATTTTTTTAAAAGTATTAATCTTATTGATCTAGCGCAAAGGTTTGCGTACGCGATAAAATAGTTGCGCCAATATGTGACGGGACACCTAAAACCACAGGAGTGTCATGGGCAATTTTTGAACTGTGTCCCTGTTTTATCCCCCACCCGTTGCTAGCATGGTGAGCAGATAACAATTACAAACATTATTACAAAATCCCTACAAAATCTCTTACAAGGAGCACCTATGACCGTTATGGAACATACAAAGGCTGCACAACTAGACCTGACCAAATACGGAATAACCAACGTAGTCGAAGTGGTTCGCAACCCAAGCTATGAACTGTTATTTGCCGAGGAAACTCGCCCAGACCTTGAAGGCTACGAAAAAGGCGTCGTCACTGAACTTGGCGCTGTTGCCGTTGATACTGGCATTTTTACAGGCCGCTCACCAAAAGATAAATTCATTGTCAAAGATGACACCACACGCGATACCCTATGGTGGACATCTGAACAAGCGAAAAACGATAACAAGCCGATTAACCAAGAAGTATGGAATGATCTAAAAGCACTAGTGGGTCGTCAACTATCCGCTAAACGTCTATTCGTTCTTGACGGTTACTGTGGTGCCAACGCAGATACGCGCCTTTGCGTGCGCTTCATTACTGAAGTGGCGTGGCAAGCGCACTTCGTCAAAAACATGTTCATTCGCCCAACAGAAGAAGAGCTAGCTAACTTCGAACCTGATTTTGTGGTCATGAATGGTGCCAAATGCACCAATGACAAATGGCAAGAGCAAGGCCTGAACTCAGAAAACTTCACTGTGTTTAACTTAACGGAAAAAATGCAGTTGATCGGCGGTACTTGGTACGGCGGTGAAATGAAGAAAGGGATGTTCGCAATGATGAACTACTTCCTTCCACTGCAAGGTATTGCTTCAATGCACTGTTCAGCCAACATGGCTAAAGATGGCGATGTGGCGATTTTCTTTGGCCTATCTGGCACAGGAAAAACCACACTCTCTACCGATCCAAAACGCGCGTTAATCGGCGATGACGAGCACGGCTGGGATGATGATGGCGTGTTTAACTTTGAAGGAGGTTGCTACGCGAAAACCATCAAGCTCTCCAAAGAAGCCGAGCCTGACATCTACAACGCGATCCGCCGTGATGCGCTACTGGAAAACGTCACAGTACGTAGCGATGGTTCGATTGACTTTGATGATGGTTCTAAAACCGAGAATACTCGTGTTTCTTATCCTATCTACCACATCGAAAACATCGTTAAGCCTGTATCGAAAGGTGGTCACGCCAATAAAGTGATCTTCCTATCTGCGGATGCATTTGGTGTGCTTCCACCAGTCTCTAAATTGACTCCAGAACAAACCAAGTATCACTTCTTGTCTGGCTTTACGGCAAAACTAGCGGGTACTGAACGTGGCATCACCGAACCAACACCAACCTTCTCAGCCTGTTTTGGCGCAGCGTTTTTAACGCTCCACCCAACACAATATGCCGAAGTGCTGGTAAAACGTATGGAAGCAGCTGGTGCTGAAGCTTATCTAGTCAACACTGGTTGGAACGGCAGCGGTAAACGCATCTCGATTCAAGATACCCGCGCCATCATTGACGCTATCTTAGATGGTTCGATTGAGAAGGCAGCAACCAAGCATATTCCAATCTTCAATCTTGAAGTACCAACCTCACTACCTGGTGTGAACCCAACCATTCTCGACCCACGCGATACTTACGTGGATCCTCTACAATGGACAAGCAAAGCTGAAGATCTCGCCTCGCGCTTTATCAATAACTTTGCCAAGTATACTGATAACGCAGAAGGTAAAGCATTAGTGGCCGCAGGCCCACAACTCGACTAAAACTGATAAGTCAGTAGCAAGCCCCTTTGATAAGGGGCTTTTTTTGTTGCTGCGTGAGGTAATTTGTTTCACTCTGTCGCAGGTAACGATTTACGAGTAAGGACACCATGAACAAGGCTTTGGCATTGCTGATTGCGATCATCGCGCTATTTCTCACTTTCATGCTGGGTATGTTTGCACTGCTACATACCTCTTATGCTACTCCCGTTGCTCAAACTCTCGTTGAACGGCTTTCGAAAGGAAACGTGACGTTTCAATCTCTTCAATACCAGTATCCTTTGCATTTTCAGTTCAACCAATTAACACTGCGGCAAAATAAGCAGCATATCCCGATAGAGCAAGCCGATATTTGGCTCAGCCCACAGCTCATTCGCGACCAAAAAATCGCCGTTGATAGCGTGCTACTTAGTGGTATCAGTCTACAAAATGGCCTTCCTACCGATTTGCGATCATGGCCCATTTCGGTGAGCCAAATCGCGCTCAATCACGCCGACATCGCCCAACAAGGTTGGCTAGCGCGTGGTGTTAACCTACAGATTAAAAATCCACATTGGCCGGATGCTCCAACAGCTCTGCCTTTCGGCGAGATACAACTCTCAGCTGAACAATTTTATTGGCAAGGAGAAGCGCTGAATAACCTACTGCTCGATATGGATTACAAACCTGCCAACAGCACCGTCTATGGGCTCTCGTTGTCATGGCGCGGCGCGGCTATTTCAGGTCAAGCCGAGCAGTATCCTCAAGGTTGGTCGCTGATCAATGTGACACTGGAAAAACTCAATCTTAGCCGAGATATGAGTCATTCCTTACGCCAATCGGGTTGGTTTCAGCTCTTTGACAAAATAGACCATATCAATAGCTTAGATATTTTAAACAGTCAGATCGAGCTTGCGGATATCAGCTTGCGTAACGTCGATATTTCGCTGGAGAACATTTATCCATACAGCAATATTTGGCAGCAGCAACAAGGTAAGTTCTCGCTGCAAGCCGACGATGCAACTTGGCTAGGTCAGCAGTGGGTGGAGCCGACCTTTAGCCTGCGCACCGAGCCGGGTAAACTGATCATTGAGGATTTTAGTAGTGAATTTAAGCAAGGTGATATTCAATGGGCGGGTGTTATCACCCCAACCTCAGCATCGCTGCAACAGCTCACTATTCGCGGTGTAAAATGGGTGAGCGAAAGCAAAGATGATTTTACGTCGCTGAGCCAGCATTGGCCGTGGGTTGATAACCTCACCATCGAGCAACTCACCATCGCCAATAGCCAACTCATTCAATTATTTGCGCCACCTTATTGGCAATTGTCTGGTGTCCATGCCAAAGGGAAGCAGTTAACTCTCGTAAAAGAAAAACGCTTGGGATTGTGGCAAGGCACGCTCAATATCAGCGCAAACAGCGCCAGCTACGATTCACTATTGAGCACGCAAAGCGTCGTTGAGATGCGCAGCGAGCAAGGCCAATGGTACCTAGATCGTTTATTCATGCCGTTAGAAAACGGCTATATCGATGCCACTGCGCGTTGGAATTTCCAAACGTTAAGTCAGCCTTGGCAAGCCAACATTCATGCCGATGGGCTACCGCTAGCGGTGCTCAATAAAGTCACCCAGCTTCCCTTTACCATAGAGGGTATCAGTGAATTGGAAGCGCAGGTCAACGGCCTCGCCGGAGACTACGCCACCTTCGCCCACTCCCTCACAGGTGAAGCAACGCTCAATATTCGACAAGGCATATTAACGCTAAGCGATCCTGAGCAAAACCTCAGCCATGAGCCGTTTACGCTCGAAGGTTTAGTCATTCACTCAGACAGAGGGCGGATGATGATTAATACAACGCCGCTGGTTGGAAAGACGCTCAAGGCAAACCTTGATGGTCACGTGGATTTGGTCAAGTTGGAGAAAGGACAACTTAACCTTAACCTCCAACAGATGTGCCGTGAGATGCACTTCGAACTGCTCCACAACACACAGCACACCATCTATTCGTGTGATCCAGAAACCGATACTTACTCAGCCAATGATGCGGCGGCTAACAATGCCTTGTAATTGGGGATCAACATATAGGTTCCCGTAAATTCAACGGCGGGTTTACCGCCACTGGTGATAGTGACATTGACGACGATACGCGCTTTACGTCCACTGGCTAAACGATCTAAATCGCCACTGATGCCATCCAATGAAGTGAAGGCTAAAGGGTTATGCACCACAGGGTGACGATAGCGGATGCGGCTATCAACCAAAACAATATCGCCATTCAGGCTTCGCTCACGCATCAGCAACCATGCCATTCCCCATCCGGTCAAGGTGGCAAGGGTAAATGCCGAGCCTGCAAATAAGGTGTTGTGTGGGTTCAAATTCGGATTGAGCTGAGCGCTGCACTCAAATTGGTAGCCCGTATATTGAGTCACCTTAATGCCCATTTTTTCGCTGATAGGAATGTGCGTGGCCCAGCGTTCTTGCAGTTCAGTACACCATTCAGGTTTGCGAATCACATTGGCCATGGGATCAAGCGGTTTGACCATTTGTTGATGTCGAACCGGACCGCGTTCATCATTGAGCGAGCCCCGGCGTTCAAAGCCGTTCTTTTCATAAAATGCAATCGCATCTTCACGGGCGCTACAGACTAGGCGCTTTGCACCTTCTTGACGAGCCAGCGACTCTAGCGCCACCAGCACCAAAGAGCCCATACCTTTATTGCGACGGCTACTTTTAACCGCCATATAGCGAATTTGCCCTTCGCAATCTGGCGTAATGTACAAGCGACCAATGGCAATCGGTCGGTTACGACCATCGACAATCATCCTGTGATGGCTCATGCCATCATACTCATCGCGCTCCGAGCCGATCGGTAGATGCCATGGCTCACGCAGCATTTGCCAGCGAAAATGGTAGTATTTATTCAGTTGGTTGTCGGTACTTGGCGTAATCAGTTTAAACATTTGGTTATCCCTAAATCACAGCCTCTCATACTCCGCATGATCCCAACGAAGGAGGCTCTATCCATTTCTTTATTAAACCTGAAGCCAGAATGTCACTGGGCCATCATTAATCAGCGAGACTTTCATATCTTGTGCAAAGCGGCCACGCTGAGTTGGCAAAATGTGCTCACACAAATCCGAAAAGTAATCATACAGACGCTCAGCATCAGCAGGGTGTGCACCTTTTGAAAATCCGGCACGCGTCCCCTTTTTGGTATCGGCTGGCAATGTAAATTGAGACACCACTAAAACCTGACCGTTCACTTGTTGCACGTTCAAGTTCATTTTTCCCTCTTCATCTTCAAACACGCGGTACTGAGTCACGCGTTCGACTAGACGTTTGGCCTTTGCCTCATCGTCATCTCTTTCGACCCCAAGTAGCACCAGTAAGCCTTGATTGATTTCGCCAACCACTTCCCCATCAACACGTACCGCCGCTTCACTCACTCTCTGGATCAACGCTATCACTCTGATTTCCCTTTATCATTTGCTCGGAGATAGGCAATGAGTTTAGCATTTCTTGCTCATTGCTCCAGTGCTCTTTTTCACCCAAAGTCGCCGTCACCTCCGCCCCAACGAGCACAATCATCCAGCATAAGTAGACCCACACAAACAGGATAGGGATCGCCGCCAGTGCGCCGTAAATCAGTTGATAGGAGGGAAACTGAGTAATATAAGCAGCAAACCCTTTTTTACTGAACTCAAATAAAATAGCCGCCACCATTGCCCCGACCAAGGCGTGTGAAAGATGCACTTTTTTATTCGGCACCAGCAGGTACAAACCGACAAAAGCAGAGAATGACAAAATAAAAGGTAGCCAGCGCAGCAACAAATTATAAGCACCAGAGAGTGCTTCGCTGTCAATAATCTTGAGTGAGGTAATATACGAGGTTGCCGCAATACTCGCGCCGACTAAAATTGGCCCGAGCGTAAGAACCATCCAATACATTGAAAAAGAGAGCACCATGCGCCGTTTATCTTTAACTCGCCAAATGTAGTTTAAATTCTTGTCAATATTAGAAATCAGCATTAAAGCTGCAACGAATAAAAATACCCCGCCCACGGCCGTCATCTTACCTGTATTCGCGATAAATTCGAGCAACGCCTCTCGCACTACATCGCCTGCGGCAGGCACAAAATGGGTGATCACAAAATCTTGAATAACCATACCGACATTGGCAAAAATAGAAAATGAGGAGAGAATTGATAACAGCACGGTAAGCATAGGTACGATCGACAACAACGTGATATAAGCCAAATAGCCCGCATTAACATTGACGCGGTCATGATCCATCCGGCTGAGTAAATAACGCGTAAACAGTAAACATTGTTTGCCAAGCTTTTTGATTTTCAAATGCCTTCTCCCTGCTTATTTTTATCATCAATCACCATTCTATACCTAAAACTGACTATATTGCAGATAAGCAAAGGGCGAGAAGTACACTCCTCGCCCTTAGATTAACTCGTTAACTTATACCATGACGGTATTAGCCACGGCTTGCACGTTTACGATCATTCTCAGTCAAATGACGTTTACGGATACGAATGCTCTGTGGGGTCACTTCCACTAGTTCATCGTCGTCAATAAACTCAAGTGCTTGCTCAAGTGTAAACTTGATTGCAGGTGACAATACTTGCGCTTCATCAGTACCAGAAGCACGAACGTTTGTCAGCTGCTTGCCTTTCAGGCAGTTCACTGTTAGGTCGTTAGAACGGTTGTGGATACCGATCACTTGGCCTTCGTACACTTCATCTGCGTGCTCAGTAAATAGGCGACCGCGCTCTTGTAGGTTGAACAGAGCATAAGTCAACGCTTTACCTGTCGCGTTAGAGATCAACACGCCGTTGTTACGTTGACCAATGTTACCGCCTTTGTGTAGGCCGTAATGATCAAACGTATGGTAAAGCAAACCTGAACCTGAGGTTAAGGTCATGAATTCTGTTTGGAAACCAATCAAACCGCGAGAAGGCATCATGAAATCAAGACGCACACGGCCTTTGCCGTCTGGAGTCATGTTCGTCAGCTCACCTTTACGTAGGCCGATTTTCTCCATCACGCCGCCTTGGCTCTCTTCCATCACATCGATCGTTACGGTTTCGAACGGTTCCATTTTCTGGCCGTCTTCTTCCTTCAAAATAACTTCAGGACGAGAAACCGCAAGTTCAAAGCCTTCACGACGCATGTTCTCAATCAGGATTGATAGGTGAAGTTCACCACGACCTGAAACGCGGAAGCGATCTGGGTTGTCGGTTTCTTCAACACGCAATGCTACGTTATGAACAAGCTCTTTTTGCAGACGCTCAAGGATATTACGTGAAGTCACGTATTTACCTTCTTTACCTGCAAACGGTGAGGTATTGACTTGGAAAGTCATGGTCACTGTCGGTTCATCAACGGATAGTGGCACCATGGCTTCAACACAGTTTTGGTCACAAATGGTGTCTGAAATTTTCAGTTCACCTAAACCTGTTACCGCAATGATGTCGCCAGCGTTAGCTTGTTCAACTTCGTTACGCTCAAGGCCAAGATAGCCCAGAACTGTACCAACTTTACCGTTACGTTTCTTACCATCAGCGCCGACGACTGTTACTTGTTGGTTCGCTTTTACGCTACCACGAGTCACACGACAAACACCGATAACACCAACGTAAGAGCTGTAATCAAGTTGAGAAACTTGCATTTGTAGTGGGCCATCAAGGTCAACTTGTGGTGACTCTACATTGTCAACGATCGCTTGGAACAAAGGCTCCATGTTTTCGCCAACTTCACCTTCGTTAAGTGTCGCCCAACCGTTCAGTGCAGAGGCATAAACCACTTTAAAGTCGAGCTGCTCATCCGTTGCACCAAGGTTGTCGAACAGATCGAACACTTGATCCATAACCCAATCAGGGCGAGCGCCAGGACGGTCAATTTTGTTAATAACAACGATTGGTTTCAAACCGTGAGCAAAGGCTTTTTGTGTTACGAAGCGAGTTTGTGGCATTGGGCCATCAACCGCATCAACAATCAGCAAAACAGAGTCAACCATTGACATGATACGCTCAACTTCACCACCGAAGTCGGCGTGTCCTGGAGTATCTACGATGTTGATACGGAAATCATTCCAGTTAATGGCTGTATTTTTTGCAAGGATAGTGATACCGCGCTCTTTCTCGATATCGTTCGAGTCCATGACCCGCTCTTCCGTATTACCGCGAGACTCTAACGTACCTGACTGTTGCAGCAGTTTATCAACCAACGTTGTTTTACCGTGGTCAACGTGTGCGATGATCGCGATATTTCTTAATTTATCAATCTGTGGAGTAGCCATGGATTTTGCTTCACTTATTAAGGGAGTAACTCGCTTCGGCATGAGGCCGCAACGAGCATAGAACTTGATTAAAAAAACGGTCAATAATGTACCAGATTTTGGCGAAAAACCTAGAAATATGTGATCTATCGCGCTGATTTTCGCTCACCACAAGCTTAGTCCGCTACTTGCTTTAAAACAAATTGCATCAAAATGGACTAAATCAGCATTGACAAGCCTAGTAAACCTAGGCTGAATAGTGTGCGCTTTGGTAGTTAATGGTGCAACATAAAACTCAAGGCACCAAAATAGTGCAAATAAGGATCTTTTTGGTGCAGAGAAGCATTTAAATTCGACAAAGAACAACCAAAGCACTTGAAATTAAAGGATTAATTTAATTGGCACGAATTTAGCTATGTTAGAAACAGCATCGATTAATAAGTTTAGAATGAAATTAATCAATGCTAGTTTCAATTCGATTCGGGCCATTACCGCTTTAATAACACTGGAGGTTATCCAAGATGTCAGTAGAAAACGTTCTATCGCTGATCCAAGAAAACGAAGTTAAGTTTGTTGACCTGCGCTTTACCGACACGAAAGGCAAAGAGCAACATATCTCTATTCCTGCTCATCAAGTCGACGCAGACTTCTTCGAAGAAGGTAAGATGTTCGATGGTTCATCCGTTGCTGGCTGGAAAGGAATCAATGAGTCTGACATGGTGATGATGCCTGATGCATCAAGTGCAGTTCTTGACCCGTTCACAGAAGACGCAACACTTAACATTCGTTGTGACATTCTAGAGCCTGCAACCATGCAAGGCTACGATCGTGACCCACGCTCTATCGCAAAACGCGCAGAAGATTACATGCGTTCAACAGGTATCGCAGACACCGTTCTTGTCGGTCCAGAGCCAGAGTTCTTCCTTTTTGATGACGTGAAATACACCAACAATATGTCTGGTGCCTCATTCAAAATTGATGATATCGAAGCGGCTTGGAACACTGGCGCTGAAATTGAAGGTGGTAACAAAGGTCACCGCCCTGGTGTGAAAGGTGGTTATTTCCCTGTTGCACCGGTTGACTCATCACAAGACATCCGTTCAGCCATGTGTTTGATCATGGAAGAGATGGGCCTCGTCGTTGAAGCTCACCACCATGAAGTAGCGACCGCAGGTCAAAACGAAATCGCCACTCGCTTTAATACGCTAACCACGAAAGCCGATGAGATCCAAATCTACAAATACGTGGTGCACAACGTTGCGCACGCCTTTGGTAAAACAGCGACCTTCATGCCTAAGCCTCTGGTTGGCGACAACGGTTCAGGTATGCACGTTCACCAATCTCTTGCAAAAGATGGTGTAAACCTATTTGCTGGTGACAAGTACGGCGGTCTATCTGACTTAGCGCTTTACTACATTGGCGGTATCATCAAGCACGCGCGTGCCATCAACGCATTTGCTAACCCATCAACAAACTCGTACAAGCGCCTTGTCCCTGGGTTTGAAGCACCGGTAATGCTAGCTTACTCGGCTCGTAACCGTTCTGCGTCTATCCGTATTCCAGTGGTACCAAGCCCGAAAGCACGTCGTATCGAAGCTCGTTTCCCAGATCCAGCAGCAAACCCATACCTAGCGTTTGCCGCTCTTCTTATGGCTGGTCTTGATGGTATCAAGAACAAGATTCATCCGGGAGAAGCGATGGATAAAGATTTGTACGACCTACCAGCAGAAGAAGCCGCTGAGATTCCAAAAGTAGCCGAGTCACTTGAAGTGGCACTAAAAGCACTGGATGAAGATCGTGAATTCCTGACCGCTGGCGGCGTATTCTCTGATAATTTCATCAACTCATACATCACGCTAAAAGCAAAAGATGTAGAACGCGTCAACATGGCCGTTCACCCACTAGAATTTGAATTGTACTACTCGGTATAATTCTTAGCTTTAGTACAAAATGTAACTTAGGTTATGGATTTATTAGGCTCGCCTCGCAGGTGAGCCTTTTTCATATTTGGGGTTAATTCCGGACGTCGTAACATTAGCGTTACAACAATAACGGCACTCAAAAGCCGATACCCTTAACGTGAAAACATCTCTATATAGGGGGATGACTGTGAATCTGATCCGAACTTTACTCCTAACACTCATCATGCTTTATTCCGCGACTTCAATTGCACAAAACGTCTATACGTGGGTGGATGCGAACGGCGTGTTGCATCTTAGCGATGTCCCACAGGATAAGAGAGCAAAGCAAATTTCGATTCCTGATTTTCAGGCCGATGCGCCTGAGCCAACCTTTGAAACCTCTCACCCCGTCACTAACCTCACCAAAAATCTGCCACTGGAAAAATCCGCAACCAATATCAACAAAATGGAACTGCTGACCATTGCAATTCGCTCTCCGGCTGACGATGAAACCTTACGCAGCAATGCGGGCGTTATTTCAATCAACGCCGAACTCAATCGCAACTTAACCGTCAATGAACAGTTGCAATTGGTCATGAATGACAAGGCCTATGGCGCCCCCGCCACTCAACCTACTTGGACGCTGAAAAATCTAGACAGAGGAACGCATCGCTTTTTAATTCAAGTAGTTGTAAACGGCAAGATTATTGCATCGTCTAACCCTGTGACGGTGCATTTACATCGAGCCAGCATCAAGTGATGAACTCTTCGCCAATAAGCTCGATATAACAACAGGTTTCACTTTTTCTTCTGACACCGATGCGCCATACTTAGCCATGCAATGCACCAAAGTTGTGCATTGCATCATTTGGGAACACGGACAAGGATGAAAACGTGAATTGTGAGCTAAGCCAAACGATTTTAAATAATATCGTTACCGCCACCTTGATGCTCGATGAGTCTCTTTGTATTCGTTATGCCAATCCAGCGGCTGAACAACTCTTCTCCCAAAGTGCTAAGCGAATTATCAACCAACCACTGTCAAAACTCATCCAGCACGCTTCTCTTGATTTAGCGCTGCTTTCTCAGCCGTTGCAAAGTGGCCAAAGTATTACTGATAGCGATGTTACGTTTGTGGTCGATGGTAAGCCACTGATGCTGGAAGTGACCGTGAGCCCTATATCTTGGCAACGCGAGCTGATGCTTTTGGTCGAAATGCGCAAAATTGGCCAACAACGACGGTTAACACAAGAGCTCAATCAGCACGCCCAACAGCAAGCGGCAAAACTCTTAGTTCGCGGGCTGGCGCATGAAATTAAAAACCCATTAGGTGGGCTACGCGGCGCGGCGCAACTGCTAGAAAAGATGTTGCCGGACCACAGTCTCACTGAGTACACCCAAATTATTATTGAACAAGCCGATCGACTGCGCGCTCTTGTTGACCGTTTGCTCGGCCCACAAAAACCAGGCAAGAAGTGCTCTGAAAATCTCCATGTAATTTTGGAAAAAGTCCGCCAATTGGTTGAGCTAGAAGCCAGCACACACTTGGTGATTGAACGAGATTATGACCCCAGCTTGCCCGATATTTTGATGGATACCGATCAAATCGAGCAGGCATTACTGAATATCGTCAGCAATGCGGCACAGATTTTATCTCATGATCCGCATGGTAAAATCACACTTCGCACCAGAACAGTGCACCAAGCCAATATTCACGGACAGCGCCATAAGTTAGTGGCACGCATAGAAATCAGCGATAGCGGCCCAGGCATTCCTACCGAATTACAAGACACACTTTTTTATCCCATGGTCAGCGGCCGTGAAGGTGGAACGGGGCTGGGTCTTTCTATCTCACAAAACCTGATCGATCAGCACAATGGAAAAATCGATGTTGAAAGCTGGCCAGGTCGAACCACATTTACTATTTATTTACCCATTTGACCGATGTCTGATTGGGTTTGCTGCTAAGGAATAAACATTATGAGTAAAGGATACGTTTGGGTGGTGGACGATGATAGTTCGATCCGCTGGGTGATGGAAAAAACGCTCTCATCAGCCAACATAAAATGCGAAACGTTTTCCGATGCCGAAAGTGTGTTACTGGCGCTAGAAAGAGAAACGCCCGATGTGCTCGTTTCCGATATTCGCATGCCGGGCATGAATGGTATTGAGCTGCTAAACCAAGTTCATTCACGATCTCCTGAGTTGCCCGTCATCATCATGACTGCCCACTCAGATCTTGATGCCGCGGTGAATGCCTATCAAAAAGGTGCCTTTGAGTATCTGCCTAAACCTTTTGATGTCGATGAAACCCTCACCTTGGTTGAACGTGCCATTGCTCATAGTCAGGAGCAGCGCAAAGAACAATCCAATCAACAGATTGGCGTTGATAGTACACCGGAAATCATTGGAGAAGCCCCTTCAATGCAAGAGGTATTTCGGGCGATTGGCCGTTTATCACGTTCCTCAATCTCAGTCTTGATCAATGGTGAATCAGGAACCGGGAAGGAGTTAGTCGCTCACGCGCTTCATCGCCATAGCCCACGTGCCCAAAAACCGTTTATTGCCCTCAATATGGCCGCAATTCCAAAAGATCTCATCGAGTCAGAACTGTTTGGTCATGAGAAAGGAGCATTCACCGGTGCAAACAGTGTCCGCCAAGGGCGTTTTGAGCAGGCCAACGGGGGCACTCTATTCTTAGATGAAATTGGCGATATGCCGCTCGACATTCAAACTCGGCTACTGCGTGTTTTAGCCGATGGTCAGTTTTACCGTGTAGGAGGGCATTCAGCAATCAAAGTGGATGTACGCATTGTCGCCGCCACTCACCAAAACTTAGAAAAACTCGTTCATCAAGGAAAGTTTCGTGACGATCTCTTCCACCGTCTCAATGTCATTCGTATTCATATCCCAGCACTGCGTGAGCGAAGCCAAGATATAGAAAAACTGACCAAGCACTTTCTCGCCTCTGCAGCAAAAGAATTAGGCGTAGAAATGAAAACGCTACATCCTAAGAGCATTGAAATTTTGAATCGTCTTGAATGGCCGGGAAACGTACGACAACTTGAAAATATGTGTCGCTGGTTAACTGTAATGGCCAGTGGCAGCGAGGTGCTACCCAGTGATCTTCCTTCCGAATTATTGTCGGAAAAGAAAAACAGTGACTTTGATAGTGCTATAAGTTGGCAACAACAACTCGCAAGTTGGGCTAAATCTTCATTAGCTTCAGGAGAAACAGAGCTGCTTTCTTATGCACTTCCTGAATTTGAACGTATACTTTTGGAAGCAGCACTTCATCACACCAATGGTCACAAACAAGACGCAGCTAAGGTGCTTGGGTGGGGGCGCAATACGTTGACAAGGAAGTTAAAAGAACTTTACTGATAATTTTTTAATGATCAGGTGCAGTGATTCACTTTCTGGCACAATGCAATCACCCACCACCTTGCGTGTTTTACCGATAATTTGTATGGATGCAGAAGACACGACATGTCATTTACGAATCAAATAACGTTGAAAACAGCCGTTGTTCTACCATTTGTTATGATTTTCCTCATAACGATTGGAGTGATTGTGGGTGTACAAAAATACAGTTATGAAGAGATGGTTGATGACATTAGCAGCAAGCAGCTTTCATCATTAAATGCCAATGTAGAGCAGCGACTGAACAGTTTTCTCGATGAACCTTTTCAAGCCAGCCTCGCTTTAAGCCACACGATCGGCTTTAGTCAGTTCTATTCTGCGGACGATGTCAGTAAAGTAGAAGGATATCTGCTTGCCAGTTTTGAAACGCTTTATCGACCGCTAGAACAAATTGATGTGATCGGATTTGGTGGCGAACAGGCGGAGTACGTGGGCTTTCGCAAAGAGATTGGTGATAGTTTTACCTTGATGGTGAAAGATAATCGAACTCAGCAAAACTTGGTGATCTACTCAGGAAAAACCATCAATCAAGATATTCGCTCCACCATTGCCGATTATGATCCAAGAACTCGCCCCTGGTATACTCCAGTTGCACAAAGTTTAAGCCCAAGTTGGTCGCCAATCTACACTAATGTTGATGAACGCCAAGAGATCACGCTCTCTGCTTTAGCACCCGTTTTCTCTATGAACAAATTCATCGGTGTTTTGGTGACTGATGTGAAAATCGATACGTTCAATGCGTTTCTGGCCTCACTGCAACAGAAAACTCATGCCAACGTGTATATTATTGATCCAGAAAAAAGATTGGTGGCTCACTCCAATACCAGCACCGTTGTCTCTTGGGGGACCGAACTGTCGGCAAAAGGAGAGCGACTACTGGCTATCGAAAATGCCAACCCAGTGATCCAAGCCAGTGCACATTATATTGATAACCATGACAAAATGCTGTCAGCAACACTCAACAAATTCGAAACGGTAGTTGATGGCACCCGCTATTTTAATCATCTCACTCCCTTTAAAGATAAACATGGCATCGAATGGTTTATTGGCGTCTCGATTTCAGAAACCGATCTACTTGGTCGATTGCCAGAAAACCAACAAAACAGTTGGATTATTGGCAGCATTGTCAGCCTTATCGGCATCGGTATAGGGCTCATTGCCTTTAATCGAATCACCACTCCAATTACCGCTACCGCGGCTGCTGCTCAGCATCTAGCAAAAGGGGATTGGGAAAGTAACATGCCGAAAGCTGGCAATATTTATGAAACGAGTTTGCTTGTTTATTCATTCAATGAAATGGCCAACAACCTAAAAGCCTCATTTAAGGCATTGCATTCCCAATTGATCTACGATTCCCTAACCAAGCTCTATAGCCGTGAAGGTTTAATTGATAATTTTAGTCAATTAAATCAAATTAATGGCAGCCTATTGCTTATCGGCATCGATAAATTCAGAGATATTAATGATAGCTTGGGACATCAGCAAGGTGACTTACTATTACAAACTATTGCTGAAAAATTACGTACACTATTTGCAAGCACCTCATGTATTGCTCGTACAGGTGGTGATGAATTCGCTATTTACATCCCCTCTTTACAACAAAAGAATGAAGCCCAATCCGCGGCTAACAGTATATTACAAATGTTTGCTGTCCCATTCTCAATGCATAATGAAAAAGTGGTCGTCAATGCCTCCATTGGCATCGTACTCCCTAATGACACACTCCATACTATGGCGCTATGGTTACGTAATGGTAGCATCGCACTCAGCCACGCCAAGCAAGAGCGCTCAAGGATCTGCTATTACTCTCCAGAGATGGACGATGTTTCTCGTAAACGTACGCAAATGCTCACTCAAATTAAGCTTGCCATAGAGAACAAAGAATATATTCCGTATTATCAACCAATTGTAAACTTATCAACGGGAGATATCATCGGAGCTGAAGCCTTGGCACGCTGGGTGACACCAAGCGGTGATATCATTCCCCCCTTGGAATTCATTCCTATCGCTGAAGAAAGCGGCTTTATTGGCCTGATTGGTGAGCAAATCTTGTATCAAGCGTGTTTTGACACGATGCAAGGCATCAAGATGGGTAAATGGGGATCGACGTTTAAAATGCACGTCAACCTCTCAGTGAACCAGCTATCTCAACCTCAGTTTGTTCATGAACTCAAAGCGACTTTGGAAAGAACGGGGCTTGAACCCAATAACCTCGCTTTAGAGATCACAGAATCAAGAATTGTTGATAACGACCCAGTTATTTTAGCAAACATGAACAAACTCAAAGAGCTGGGCATCCATATCGCGATAGATGATTTTGGTACCGGATACAGCTCCCTTTCTTATTTACATCAACTTCCATTCGATTGTCTAAAAATAGACAGGGCGTTTGTATCGCAGCTCGAACAGACAAATCTCAGTAGCTCAGTCGTTGCGGCAATCATCAACATGACTCGTGGGTTTAATGTCGAAATTGTGGCAGAAGGTATTGAAACCAAAGAGCAAGTCCATCTCCTAACCATGCTTAACTGCACTCAGGGACAAGGCTTTCTGTTTAGTAAAGCCATCCCTTTTAACGAATGGTCAACAGATATGGTAAACATAAAAGCCAAATAAACAGAATTGGGTGATTTAATACTCTTTGCTAGCTGACACTGGCCACATTGATTTTTATACTTGATGCCATACACACTTTCGGAAAAACATAATGATAACTAAAAACCTACCGCTTACTGATTTGCATCGCCATCTTGACGGCAACATTCGAACCAAAACTATCTTAGAACTAGGGCAACGATTTGGTGTAGCGCTGCCAGCTGGCAACATAGAAGAGCTCACACCTCATGTACAAATCGTCGAAGCAGAACCATCATTGGTCGCCTTTCTATCAAAACTTGATTGGGGAGTTGCCGTATTGGGTGATCTCGATGCTTGCCGAAGAGTCGCCTACGAAAATGTCGAAGATGCCTTAAATGCTCAAATTGATTATGCCGAGCTGAGGTTCTCTCCTTACTATATGGCTATGAAACATCAACTGCCTATCGCTGGCGTTGTTGAGGCTGTAGTTGATGGGGTACAAGCGGGCGTTCGAGACTTCGGTATTCAGGCTAACCTAATAGGAATTATGAGCCGCACTTTTGGCACCGATGCTTGTCAGCAGGAGCTAGACGCTATTTTGACTCAAAAGCAGCACATTGTTGCAGTCGACTTAGCGGGCGATGAACTTGGTCAGCCGGGCGAGCGATTTATTTCTCACTTTAAACAAGTACGAGATGCAGGACTAAGAGTTACAGTACATGCTGGAGAGGCGGCGGGGTCAGAAAGTATGTGGCAGGCAATTAAAGAGCTAGGTGCAGAACGCATTGGACACGGAGTAAAAGCCGTCCATGACCCTAAGCTAATGGATTATCTTGCCAAACACCGTATTGGCATTGAGTCTTGCCTAACGTCAAACTTCCAAACGAGCACAGTAAACTCTCTTGCTCATCATCCTATAAAACAGTTTTTAGAGCACGGGATACTTGCTTGTTTAAATACTGATGACCCAGCGGTTGAAGGTATTGAACTTCCATATGAATATGAAGTTGCAGCACCTCAAGCGGGTCTTTCTCAAGAGCAGATCAGACAAGCGCAAATTAACGGATTAGAATTAGCCTTTCTTTCAGACTCAGATAAAAAAGCACTGTCAGCTAAAGCCGCTTTGCGTAGCTAAATCTCCTGAACCATGTCTCTCTAGCCGATGTTTAATACATCGGTTTTTTTATACCTAAGACATAGAGACCGAAAAGAATAAGAATAGATTGAACAAAGTGTAGCTACCACACGACTGTCCTGAGAGTGATAAAAAATAAAATGCTATTTTGCTAAAACGAAAAAAGCCCAGCTATTACTAGCAGGGCTTCTTAATAAGTGGCGGAGCGGACGGGACTCGAACCCGCGACCCCCGGCGTGACAGGCCGGTATTCTAACCAACTGAACTACCGCTCCGCAGCGTGTCTGGTTAGACAATATTCAAAGCCTGG
>NZ_CAWPKR010000007.1:0-75791 GCF_963888765.1 Vibrio sp. B7 | reverse complement strand
TTGGTCACTCAGTTCATTGATAAATCTTTTTTGATTATCATCAACGAGTGCCCACACAGATTGATAGGTTTATATTGTTAAAGAGCGTTCTTCTCTGGCTTGCCGAGGCTTCCTTTGAAGAGGCGGCTATTCTAGCGAGATAATGAAAAGTGTCAAACACTTTTTTACATTATTTCGTCTTATCGATTTGACCTACTGATTGGCTGGCTAATTGGGCTTGAACCCTTACTGGCTGTGCCGTGTCAGTGAGGCGGCATTATAGAGATCGTCGTCACGTTGGCAACCCCTTTTTGCTGTTTTTTTTGATTTTCTATTCGTTCGAACAGAAAAAAGCCAAAAGACGCTAAAAATCGACTTTTTATTTACAATTTTTTAAAATTATCACTAAAAAGAGATACTTTTTGCCAGTTTGTGTACTCAACTTCTTTTGAGGTGTCAGTTTCACCGCCAGTCAATGACATGATGAAACGAATCATCACCTTATCGAAAAAGTGATAACGTGGATAGTAAAGAGCACCAGCGAAAACTCCGATTAGCTTTGGTTGCCATGCTGATTTACTGAGAAAGGTTTTAATATAGACACTTCCTTCTGGAGTATCTTTACCCTGCGCTTCTTTTCTTGCAGTTAAGTTGACACAAAAGAACGCCGCTTTAGCGAGTGCTAATTGCTCGGCATGTTTTTCTATAAATTGATAAAGTTTTTTATTTAAATGTCCGTAGCGAATAGAAGCACCAATTAAGACTCGATCGTAAAGAGCTAAATCAATATCCTCAATTTGATGTAAATCGGCAAGTTCGCAATCAAACTCAGAAAGTTCCTCTTTTATATAGTTAAGAATTTTCTTGGTTTGACCTTCACGGGAAGAATAGAGAAAAAGAGCTTTTTGCACGGGATATCCTTAACTGCGCCAAAACGTAGGGGTAAGCAGTATTAATAGTGTAAAAATTTCTAAGCGACCAAAGAGCATCGAAACAACCAATACCCATTTTGCACTGTCATTAACATCCGCAAAGTGTACGGAGACTTGACCTAATCCAGGCCCTAAGTTATTCAATGTTGCAGCGACGGCAGAAAATGCACTCAGTTCATCCATCCCTGTTGCGATCAATGCCAACATACACGCCACGAAGACCAGTGCGTACGCTGAGAAAAATCCCCAAACCGCGTCAACAACTCGCTGTGAAAGAGCACTTCCGCCCACCTTAATCGTATACACGGCTCTGGGGTGGATAAGGCGTTTCATCTCACGAGCACCTTGTAAGGTAAGCAATAAGATACGGATTACTTTCATGCCACCGCCCGTAGAGCCAGCACACCCACCTATAAATGAAGAAAACAGCAATAATACAGGTAAGAATAACGGCCAATCTGCAAAACCTGTTGTGGTAAAGCCTGCCGTCGTCGAAATGGATACCGTTTGAAATAGCGCCTGATCAAAAGCGTCATAAAAAGAGTCGTAAGAATGGTGTTTGAGTAAAATCGAAAAGCAAACCGCAAACAAAATGACTTGTATAAGAGCAAAAGCTCTAAACTCTGGATCTTTAAGGTAATATTTTGGATGAACACCACCTGTCGCAAACGCCGCGTAATGGAGCGTAAAATTACAGGCTGAAATGAGCAAAAAAACAACCGTAATTAAATTGATCGCATAACTGTCAAAATACCCCATGCTTGCATCATGAGTCGAAAACCCACCAATAGCGATCGTAGAGAAGCTATGACAAATCGCATCAAATAGGGTCATCCCTGCTGCCCAAAAAGCAGTCGCGCAGGCAATCGTTAAGCTTAAATAGATGTACCAAAGTGCTTTAGCGGTTTCGGCGATTCTTGGAGTGACTTTAGTATCTTTGACCGGGCCTGGAATTTCTGCTCGATATAACTGCATTCCCCCAATTCCCAATACTGGCAAAATGGCCACCGCTAGAACGATGATCCCCATCCCACCAAACCATTGTAAAAACTGCCGATAGAACAAAATCGCTTTAGGTAATTCATCTAACCCAACAATGACGGTTGCTCCGGTGGTGGTTAATGCTGAAAACGATTCAAAAAACGCATCCGTCACCGATACATTAGGGTTATCCGCTAACCAAAATGGTAATGAACCCGCACTACCGATAACCGTCCAAAACAGTACAACGATCAAAAAACCGTCTCTGGCTTTCAATTCATGTCGATAGCGGCGGTTTGGAAACCAAAAAAAACCGCCACACATCAACAATACAAAAAAGGTCGTGACAAAAGGTACACCTGCACCATCGCGGTACAGCAAAGCCACCAGCGCAGGGGCAAGCATAGAGACACTAAATAGCGCGAGCAAAAGCCCGACGATACGAATAATAGATCGAATTTGCATTGCTTTTTCTGAAGCGAAGCTTCTGACTTCCTAATTATTTTTTATGGCGGTCACTACAGCTTTTGCACCGCTTTTATTAATGATAGTTTGAGTAAAGGCATCAAGATGGCGCAATTCTATCTCAACAAGAAATTTAACCTGTTCTTTATAATCGGCTTCGACTTCTAATGCTTCATACTGCGCGATGATGGATTGAGCAATCGGCACAAAACCGTAGTCTAACGTTAGGGATAATTTTGTGGTGATTTTTTTCTCAATAGTTTGAAGCTGCTTGAGTGCTTGTTGTACTCCGCCACCATAAGCTTTAACTAACCCACCAGTGCCAAGACGAATCCCACCATAATAACGAGTGACGACGGCCGTTAACTCCCCGACACTCGATCCGGCTAGCTGCGCCAATATCGGTTTGCCCGCCGTTCCTGATGGCTCACCATCATCACTAAAACCCCACAACATCGAATCTTCCGGTCGTCCGGCAACAAAGCCCCAGCAGTTATGTCTGGCGTCGCTATGTTTTGTCTTTATTTGCGCAACGAAGGCTTTGGCAGCATCTACACTCGGAGTATGGGCCAAATAGGTAATAAAGAGGCTTTTTTTGATTTCCTCTTCAAATTGGGTGGGCAACGCTGGAATTAAATAAGGTTGTTCGTTCATGTGAAATCATAGATCGAGCGGATGGCAAGAGTGTAACACGTGCACTTAAAAAAGCAGCGCTGATCTCCATTCGCACTCAATGTTAAACAGTTGTTTAAAAAATGTATTGAAATTAAACAATCCTCAGGTCAAACTAAACCGACTGGTCAAACCAGAACCATTAATACAACAAAAACTCTCACACACGATCTTAAGGTTGTATGTCACGGAGATAGACAATGATTTACCAAGCCAACACCCTACAGGTAAAGGAATTACAAGATGGTATTGCGGAGTTGCGTTTCTGCTCCAAGGAGTCAGTGAACAAACTTGACCTTGCCACTCTTGAATCGCTCAACCATGCACTTGATGCCCTAAAAGCCCACCAAGGACTGAAAGGCCTTATTCTTACTTCCGATAAAGAATCTTTTATTGTCGGGGCTGATATCACTGAGTTTTTAGGTCTCTTTGCTAAACCTGCGCAAGAACTCGACCAATGGCTGCAATTTGCCAATAGCATTTTCAACAAACTAGAAGATCTACCCGTTCCGACACTAGCCGCTTTAACAGGGCACGCGCTAGGCGGTGGATGTGAGTGTGTACTCGCTACCGATTTCCGTATTGGTGACGCAACCACCAGCATAGGATTACCGGAAACAAAGCTTGGTATTATGCCGGGGTTCGGTGGCTGTGTGCGTCTGCCTCGTGTAATTGGTGCCGACAATGCTATGGAAGTGATCACTCAAGGCAAAGCATGTCGTGCTGAGGAAGCCCTTAAAATTGGGCTGCTCGATGCGATTGTTGATAGCGACAAACTGCTTGAGTCAGCACTCAAAACCATCACATCGGCCATCAATGAAACCGTTGATTGGAAAATGCGTCGCCAGCAAAAAATGTCCGCGCTGACACTCAGCAAATTAGAAGCCATGATGAGCTTCACCATGGCCAAAGGCTTGGTTGCACAGCATGCCGGGCCTCATTATCCAGCGCCAATAACCGCTGTTATTGCAATAGAAGAAGCCGCGCGCTGTAGCCGTGATGAAGCATTGGCCATTGAGCGTAAACACTTCGTTAAGCTCGCTCATTCTGAAGCGGCGAAATCCTTGGTCGGTTTATTCCTCAACGACCAATATATTAAAGCACTGGCAAAAAAAGCGGCCAAATCAGCCAATAAAGAAACCGGACGAGCGGCGGTACTTGGTGCGGGGATCATGGGCGGCGGCATTGCTTATCAATCGGCAGTAAAGGGCGTGCCTGTTTTGATGAAAGATATTGCTCAATCGTCCCTTAATTTAGGTATGACAGAGGCATCTAAGTTACTTAACAAGCAGCTAGAGCGCGGAAAAATTGATGGTTTTAAAATGGCCAGTGTGCTGGCATCGATTACGCCTAGCCTGCATTATGCGGGGATTGAGCAAGCGGATGTGATTGTTGAAGCTGTGGTTGAAAACCCGAAAATCAAAGCCGCGGTACTAAGTGAAGTCGAAGCCAATGTTGGTGAGGATGCGGTTATCACCTCGAACACCTCAACCATTCCAATCAACCTACTGGCCAAATCACTCAAACGTCCAGAAAACTTCTGTGGTATGCACTTTTTTAACCCAGTACATCGTATGCCATTGGTGGAAATTATTCGTGGTGAACACACTTCCGATGAAACCATCAATCGAGTTGTCGCTTACGCAGCCAAAATGGGTAAATCCCCCATCGTGGTCAATGACTGCCCTGGGTTCTTCGTAAACCGCGTACTTTTCCCTTACTTTGGTGGCTTTAGTTTATTACTGCGCGATGGCGCTGATTTCACTCAAATCGATAAAGTGATGGAACGTAAGTTTGGTTGGCCAATGGGCCCTGCTTATCTTCTAGATGTGGTCGGTATTGATACCGCTCACCATGCACAAGCAGTAATGGCACAAGGTTTCCCCGAACGTATGGGTAAACAGGGCCGCGATGCTATTGATGCACTGTTTGACGCCAATAAATATGGCCAGAAAAATGGCAGCGGTTTCTATCAATACACTTTAGATAAGAAAGGCAAACCGAAGAAAACTTTCTCTGAAGAGGTTCTCACTGTTCTTAACGTAGAATGTGGTGATAAACGTACTTTTGATGATCAAACCATCATTGAGCGCATGATGATTCCGATGATCAATGAAGTGGCACTCTGTTTAGAAGAGAAGATCATCGCTTCACCCCAAGAAGCGGATATGGCGTTGGTGTACGGCTTGGGGTTCCCTCCTTTTAGAGGCGGCGTATTCCGCTATCTCGATAGTCTTGGCTTACAAAACTACGTTGCAATGGCAAGCCAATACCAAGCATTGGGCGCGATGTATCATGTACCTCAACTGCTGCTTGATATGGCAGAAAAAGGCGAGACCTTCTACAGTACTCAACAAGCAAGTTCTATCTAAGGAGAGATGTCCAAATGACTTCACATAAGAGAAATGTCGTAATTGTTGATTGCCTACGCACCCCGATGGGTCGTTCAAAAGGTGGGGCATTTCGTCATACTCGTGCGGAAGATTTATCTGCACATCTGATGAAAGGCATTTTAGCCCGTAATCCACAAGTCAACCCAAAAGAGATCGAAGATATCTACTGGGGTTGTGTGCAACAAACCTTAGAACAAGGCTTTAACGTCGCGCGTAATGCGGCACTGTTGGCTGGCTTGCCGATTGAAATTGGTGCCGTCACCGTTAACCGTTTATGTGGTTCATCAATGCAAGCACTGCATGATGCCACCCGCGCCATTATGGTTGGTGATGCTGAAATCTGCCTTGTGGGCGGCGTTGAGCATATGGGACACGTACCGATGAACCATGGCGTTGATTTCCATCCTGGCATGTCAAAAACCGTTGCCAAAGCTGCGGGGATGATGGGGTTAACGGCTGAGATGTTAGGTAAAATGCACGGCATTAGCCGTGAGCAACAAGATGCCTTTGCCGCTCGTTCGCATCAACGCGCTTACGCAGCAACCGTTGAAGGCCGCTTCAAAAATGAAATCCTCCCCACTGAAGCTCATGCCGAAGATGGTACTCTGTTCACGCTCGATTTTGATGAAGTGATCCGCCCGGAAACCACTATTGAGGGGCTAGCACAGTTGCGTCCTGTTTTTGACCCAGCCAATGGTACTGTAACGGCAGGCACCTCATCGGCTCTGTCCGATGGCGCATCGGCGATGTTGATCATGAGCGAAGAGAAAGCCAATGCGCTTGGCTTAAAGATTCGTGCGCGTGTGAAATCAATGGCCGTCGCTGGTTGCGATCCTTCAATTATGGGTTACGGGCCAGTTCCGGCGACCCATAAAGCGCTACAGCGTGCAGGCCTCACCATGCAAGATATGGATGTGATTGAGTTAAACGAAGCGTTTGCAGCTCAATCTCTACCTTGCGCGAAAGATCTTGGTTTGCTCGATGTAGTGGATGAGAAGGTTAACCTAAACGGAGGGGCGATCGCGCTGGGTCATCCTCTCGGGTGTTCTGGCACGCGCATCTCAACCACATTGATTAACTTGATGGAAGCGAAAGACGCCAAATATGGTCTAGCAACGATGTGCATTGGTTTAGGCCAAGGCATTGCGACTATTTTTGAGCGCCCATAACCATTCTGTTTTTCTTCTCACTGAAGAGTCTTTTAAGAGCCAGCACTGCTGGCTCTTCTTATTAGGTTATTTAGCTTGAAGCCAATCACGATAAAGTTGATCGCTACTGCCCAGATAATTTACCATCCACTCGATCAATTTATGATTATCATCTTTGCGCCATACTAAACAGCATTGACTAAGCAGTTTATCAACGGTGAGAACCCGTTCAACCAACCCACCATCAACAATCAAAGGTTGTGCAATGTGTCTTGGCATGTAGCCCACACCGACTTCATTTTTTAAGCATTCAATCGCACTATACCAATTCGGTAAAAGTAAGCGCCGTTGCTGCGGGTAGTGATCCGTATGCCGCTTGGGTAATACACTTGACGTGTCATCCAAACAAATCGCCGGGAACTGACTGACAAAATCTTCGGTTAAATAGGGCTCTTGAGCACAAGGGTGACGAGGAGACATTACAAATGCCCAATCCAACACACCCATGTCACGCACTTCAAAATCACCACCGACAGGAATCGCAGAGGTTGCACCAATCACAATGTCAGCTCGACCTTGAGCAATAGCTTCCCATGAGCCATTAAACACTTCCATGTTGATTTGCAGCTCAGCAAACTCAAACGTGCGATAAAAATCTTCCACCAGCGGTTTCATTTTGTCGAGTTTGACCACGTTATCAAGCGTCAATTTTAGCGTTTTCTGCCAACCATGCGCCGCGCGTTTAGTTTGTGAACGAATCTCTTCCATCTGCCTAAGCAATTGGCGAGCCTCCACCATAAACAGCTCACCAGCGGGCGTCAGTTCCACCTTTCTAGGTAAACGGCGAAACAGCAGCACATCCAAATCTTGTTCGACTTGGCGAACGCCGTAGCTGATCGCTGACGGCACTTTATGCAAAACTTCCGCAGCGGCGGTAAAACTACCCAACCGTGCGACAGTATCAAGCATTTCTAATGAGGATTTAGAAAACATAAGCCTTCAATTTTTTTGATGAATAACCAACAAATTTAGCGTTTCATTTAATATTAAACGAAAAATAGAATAGATGAATAGATAAATTAAGGTTGGCATAGATTAATGCTGACCAAATATTGATTAATTTTTTTGAATGGTAATAAAAATGAAAGCATCAAAATTACAGTTGCTGTACTTAGCCGCGCTCTCTATGCTTGGCTTCATTGCCACAGATATGTACCTCCCTGCCTTTAAAGCGATGGAAATGGACTTTGCCACAGGGCCAGAGCAAATAGCCTTGTCTCTCACCGTTTTTCTGGTCGGCATGGCATTAGGTCAACTGGTGTGGGGCTTAGCTTCCGATAAATATGGTCACCGTAACACTTTAGCGGCTGGCCTAGTTCTCTTCACGTTAGCATCATTTGGTTTAGCTTTTAGCGAGCAGGTGTGGCAATTATTAGCGTTGCGCTTTGTGCAAGCTTTAGGGGTGTGTGCTCCCGCAGTGATCTGGCAAGCAATGGTAATTCAACGCTACCCAGCTAAAACAAGCCAGCAAATATTCGCCACCATCATGCCTTTGGTCGCGCTTTCACCCGCGCTTGCACCTCAATTAGGCGTCTTACTGGCCGATAACTTTGGTTGGCACAGTATTTTTGTGACATTGACATTAATGGGCGTTGCGCTTGTAGCCTGTACTTTTGCTCAAAAAAATGAACAATCACAACCCAAACAAACCTCAATTAAGCAAGATATCAAAGCTCTGCTCAGCACTAAAACCTACTTGGGTAATGTGATGATGTTTGCTTGTGCTTCTGCGGCCTTCTTTGCTTACTTGACTGGGATGCCAGAGATTATGGCACGCCTTGGTTATGCCGCTAAAGATATCGGTTTGAGTTTTATTCCTCAAACGATCGCTTTCATGGTTGGTGGCTACTTAGGTAAGGTGGGAGTGAATAAATTTGGTGACGAAAAAGTGCTCAAGCAGTTGATTGGCCTCTTCAGCGTTGCCACTTTATTAGTATTCATTGCATCACAGTGGCAACTGACCTCAATTTGGCCAATTTTGGCACCGTTTTGCTTAATAGCAGTTGCCAACGGAGCGCTTTACCCTATCGTGGTGAACCGCGCACTATCGAGTGCCAAACAAAGCCCAGCCACTGCAGCGGGTTTACAAAATAGCTTACAAATCTGCGTTAGTAGTTTAGCCAGCGCATTGGTCGCAACGTTAGCCAGCCAAGCACAAATGGTGACGGGTATTGCAATTATGATTTGTATGGGTGGGCTATGGATTGGCTATATCGTCTCGAACCGCGAACTTTCTCAGCACTTCACCGCACCAGATAATGCACGCGTAGTCAGCGATGAAGAGTAAGTCTTTTAATAAGAACTGATACAAAAAGCCGCTCATGATGAGCGGCTTTTTAATCGTTTATTTGTTAGCTACGCTTAACCGGACGCTTCCAACCATTGATTTTGCGCTCTTTCGCGCGAGTGATGACTAACTCACCTTCAGCAACGTTACTGCTTAGCGTAGTGCCAGCACCAATCGTTGCACCATTGGCGATCGTTACAGGAGCAATCAACTGGCTGTCTGAACCGACAAACACATCATCACCAATTGTGGTTTTGAATTTATTGACACCATCGTAATTACAAGTGATAACGCCAGCTCCGACATTAACACGCTGGCCAATTTCGGCATCACCAAGATAAGTTAAGTGATTGGCTTTTGAACCTTCACCCAAACGAGTATTTTTTACTTCTACGAAATTACCCACGTGCGCATCATTACGCAGTTCAGCACCAGGACGTAAACGGGTAAAAGGCCCAACGGTACAGTTTTCTGCAACGGTTGCCCCTTCAATGACGCTGTATGGGCGGATCACTGTGTTGTCATCAATTTCGCAATCTTTAAGCACGCAACCCATGCCGATAATTACGTTATCACCCAAAGAGACATTTCCTTCGATGATGACGTTTGCATCAATCTCAACATCCATCCCACACTGTAATTCACCACGCAGATCAAAACGCGTAGGATCGCGTAGCATCACACCTTGTTCTAATAGCTTTTTCGCTTGTGTTGCTTGATAAGCACGCTCTAAACGAGCCAGTTGAGCGCGATCATTTACCCCTTCCACTTCAATAGAGCTGGCAGGATGAACAGCCTCAACTGCGCGGCCTTCATTGTGCGCTGCAGCGATAACATCTGTCAGATAATATTCGCCTTGCGCGTTCTCATTACTTAAGCCTGACAACCAGCGCTTGAGATCGCGCCCCGTTGCCACCATCACGCCCGTATTGATCTCTTTAATTAACTTTTGCTCATCAGTGGCATCTTTTTGTTCAACAATTGCCACCACTGGGCCATGCTTACGCACGATACGGCCATAACCGGTTGGGTTATCCAGTACCACTGTCAGCAAGGCTATTCCATCATTAGGCTGTGCATCTAACAAGCTTTCCACGGTTTCTTCCGAGATCAATGGAACATCACCGTACAACACGAGGATCTTCTCATCGTCTTGGAAATGAGGCGAGGCTTGATCAACGGCATGGCCAGTTCCTAATTGATCCGCTTGCAGCACCCAGTTAACCGACTCTTCGGCAAGCGCTTGCTGCATTTGCTCACCACCATGACCATAAACCAAGTGGATATTTTGGGCACCTAAGCTATTGCACGTATCAATTACGTGTTTCACCATTGGCTTACCCGCCAGTTTGTGCAGCACTTTAGGCATATTAGAATACATTCGAGTACCTTTACCTGCTGCGAGGATCACTGCGCTAAATTTCATTGACAACCTATTGACGTTAAAAAAGTTAAGCCGCATTTTAGCGGTAATTAAAGAGATAGTTAATTTAACTACATAATTTTCTGTTAAAAAATAAGCAAAAAGGCGACCTATAGGTCGCCTTTTTACATCACGTCTTAATTATAAAACACATTAACGACGTTTTTTGGTCAGCTCGATAACTCGTAACTGAGCCATGGCTTTAGCCAGTTCACTGGCCGCTTGTGCGAAGTTCATATCGCCATGCTGATTTGAAATATTCTCTTCAGCTTTGCGTTTGGCTTCTTCTGCCTTAGCTGCGTCTAGTTCTTCACCACGAATTGCCGTATCAGCCAGTACTGTAGCAGTACCCGGTTGCACTTCGACAATACCACCCGAAACATAAATAATTTCTTCGTGGCCGTGTAGCTTAACGATACGCACCATACCAGGCTTAATAGCGGTCAGCAGCGGTGTGTGACCGTGGAAAATTCCCAGTTCACCTTCGCTACCGGTCACCTGAAACGTTTCGACTTGGCCAGAGAAGATTTTCTTCTCTGCACTGACGACGTCTAGGTGAAAGGTTATTGCTGCCATATCGCCTCCTAGTTAGCCTTATAGCTTCTTAGCATTCTCAATCGCATCGTCGATAGTACCGCAGTACATAAACGCTTGCTCTGGAATGTCATCGTATTCACCAGATAGAAGACCTTTGAAGCCACGTAGCGTCTCTTTTAGAGGTACGTAAACACCAGGGTCACCTGTAAATACTTCAGCTACGTGATAAGGCTGAGTTAGAAAACGTTCAATCTTACGTGCACGTGATACAACTTGCTTATCCGATTCAGACAACTCGTCCATACCCAAGATCGCAATGATGTCTTTCAGCTCTTTGTAGCGCTGAAGCGTCTGCTGAACGCCACGAGCGATGTCGTAGTGCTCTTGACCTACGACGAGTGGGTCTAGCTGACGAGACGTTGAATCGAGTGGGTCGATCGCTGGGTATAGGCCCATTGCTGCGATGTTACGGTTAAGTACAACCGTTGCATCCAAGTGCGCGAACGTTGTGGCTGGAGACGGGTCCGTCAAGTCATCTGCTGGTACATATACCGCCTGTACAGACGTGATAGAACCTTGCTTAGTTGACGTAATACGCTCCTGAAGCACACCCATCTCTTCTGCAAGAGTAGGTTGGTAACCTACCGCTGAAGGCATACGACCTAGCAGTGCTGATACTTCCGTACCGGCAAGCGTGTAACGGTAGATGTTATCGATGAACAGAAGTACGTCCCGACCTTCGTCACGGAAACGTTCTGCCATTGTCAAACCCGTCAGTGCAACACGTAGACGGTTGCCTGGTGGCTCGTTCATCTGTCCGTAAACCATCGCTACTTTTGATTTTTCAGGCTCTTCGATGTTTACAACACCTGCTTCCTGCATCTCATAGTAGAAATCGTTACCTTCACGAGTACGTTCACCAACACCCGCAAATACTGAAAGACCTGAGTGTTGCAGTGCGATGTTGTTGATAAGCTCCATCATGTTAACGGTCTTACCTACACCTGCACCACCAAATAGACCGATTTTACCACCCTTAGAGAATGGACAAACCAAATCGATTACTTTTACACCGGTTTCAAGAAGAGCAGTTTCGTTTGATTGCTCTTCATAGCTTGGAGCTGGACGGTGGATAGAGTAAAGCTCTTCCGCACCGATTTCACCACGCTCATCAATCGCATCACCAAGCACGTTCATGATACGACCTAAAGTCTTAATACCGACTGGTACTGAAATTGGAGCGCCAGTATTTTCAACTACCAAACCACGACGTAAACCATCAGAGCTACCCATTACGATTGCGCGAATCACGCCACCGCCAAGCTGCTGTTGAACTTCAAGAACGAGACGTTCTTTTGAATCCACAACATTCAGAGCATCGTAAACACTTGGTACTTCGCCCTGTGGGAACTCTACGTCGACTACCGCACCGATGATCTGTACGATCTTACCTGTAGCCATCGTTAATCCTCTAAACTGTTTGTTTTACCTAAGCTTAAACCGCTGCTGCACCAGAAACGATTTCCGATAGTTCTTGTGTAATCGCCGCCTGACGGGCTTTGTTATACACAAGCTGTAAATCATCAATCAAGTTGCTTGCGTTATCGGTAGCTGCTTTCATCGCAATCATTCGAGCAGCTTGCTCACAAGCAAGATTCTCAACCACACCCTGATAAACCTGAGACTCTACATAACGCAGCAATAGTGCATCGAGTAGAGGCTTTGGTTCAGGCTCATAGATGTAGTCCCAAGAATGTTCGCGTTTCATCTCTTCGCTATTCGATCTAGGCAAAGGTAGTAATTGATCGATCGTTGGTTCTTGAACCATAGTATTCACAAATTTGTTGAACACTACGTATAGGCGATCCAACTCACCTGCATCATATTTCTTCAGCATAACACCAACGGAACCGATCAAATCTTCCAAGGTTGGGCTATCGCCCAAACCAGAGACTTGAGCAGCGACTTTAGCACCACTGTTTCTAAAGAAAGCCGTTGCCTTTGAGCCCACAATTGCCAGCTCAACCTCAGCACCTTTCTCCGACCAATCTTTCATGTCATGTAGAGCTTTTTTGAACAAGTTCACGTTCAAACCACCACACAAACCACGGTCTGTTGAAATAATGATGTAACCAACACGTTTGGCTTCGCGCTCTTCTAGATAAGGATGACGATATTCTAGATTTGCACTCGCCACATGACCGATCACTTTACGCATTGTTTCAGCGTATGGACGAGAAGCTTCCATGCCGTCTTGCGAACGACGCATTTTTGAAGCTGCTACCATTTCCATCGCTTTCGTAATTTTCTGCGTGCTTTTAACACTACCGATTTTATTACGTATCTCTTTTGCGCCGGCCATCGTTTTACTCTCTTTTAAGGTAATCCGTTATTGGTCAGTGGTGACCCTAAGGTCACCCACCAATTACCAGGTCTGGGTTGCCTTGAAATCGTCAACCAGTTTCTTGAACTGAGCTTCGATTTCATCGTTATAAGCACCCGATTTGTCGATATCTTTTACAAGATCAACATATTGACCACGAGCATACGACAGTAGAGCAGATTCAAAATCAGCCAGTTTATTCAACGCAACATCATTTAAATAACCACGCTCTGCCGCAAAGATAACCAACGCTTGGTCAAACACAGACATCGGAGCATATTGTTTCTGCTTCATCAGCTCTGTTACTTTCTGACCATGGTTTAGCTGTCTCTTCGTCGCTTCATCAAGATCTGACGAGAACTGAGCAAATGCAGCAAGTTCACGGTACTGTGCAAGCGCGGTACGGATACCACCTGACAGTTTCTTGATGATTTTCGTCTGAGCGGCACCACCTACACGGGATACTGAAATACCAGGGTCAACGGCTGGGCGAACACCCGCGTTGAATAGTTCAGTTTGTAGGAAGATCTGACCATCGGTAATCGAGATTACGTTAGTCGGTACGAATGCTGAAACGTCACCCGCTTGTGTTTCAATGATAGGTAGCGCGGTTAAAGAACCGGTTTTACCTTTCACTTCACCCTTAGTGAAACGTTCTACATACTCTTCGCTGACACGAGCAGCACGCTCAAGTAGACGAGAGTGGAGATAGAAAACGTCACCTGGGAATGCTTCACGGCCTGGTGGGCGTTTGAGTAGTAGTGAGATCTGACGGTAAGCAACCGCTTGTTTAGATAAGTCATCATAAACAATCAGTGCATCTTCACCGCGATCGCGGAAGTATTCACCCATTGCACAACCTGCATATGGCGCAAGGTATTGCAATGCCGCGGATTCAGAAGCCGATGCAACAACCACAACTGTGTTTGCAAGCGCGCCGTGCTCTTCTAATTTGCGTACTACGTTAGCGATAGTTGAGGCTTTTTGGCCAATCGCAACATAGATAGAGTAAATACCTGAATCTTTTTGGTTAATAATTGCGTCGATCGCCATTGCTGTTTTACCAGTTTGACGGTCACCGATGATAAGTTCACGTTGGCCACGACCGATTGGGATCATAGAGTCAACTGACTTATAGCCGGTTTGTACTGGTTGATCGACTGATTTACGGTCGATTACACCAGGTGCAATCATTTCAACAGGTGAAGACAATTTCGCTTCGATAGGACCTTTACCATCGATAGGCTGACCGAGTGTATTCACTACGCGACCTAACAATTCAGGACCAACTGGCACTTCAAGAATACGACCAGAACCTGTTACTTTCATGCCTTCCTTAAGGTCAGCATATGGGCCCATGACAACCGCACCAACCGAGTCACGCTCAAGGTTAAGTGCAAGTGCATAACGGCCACTCGGTAATTCAATCATTTCACCTTGCATCACGTCCGCTAGGCCGTGAATGCGAATGATACCATCGCTTACCGATACGATAGTACCTTCATTGCGAGCTTCACTAACAACGTCGAAAGATTCGATACGTTGTTTAATTAGATCGCTAATTTCCGTGGAATTAAGTTGCATGCTCCAATCCCCATCAAGACTGTAATGCATCGCTCAGGCGGTTTAAACGACCGCGGGCTGAGTTATCGATGACAAGGTCTCCGGCTCGAATTATAACCCCACCAAGTAGGGTCTCATCTATACTGCAATTCAGCTGAACTTTGCGTTCAAGACGCTGCTCAAGTTTGGTGCTGATATTGACAAGCTGTTCATCAGAAAGCTCAGTTGCTGAAATCACTTCAACATCCATCTGCTTCTCATGCTCTTGTTTCAGAGCAAAGAACTGTTCACTAACATCAGGAAGAGCCTTTAATCGGCCATTCTCAGCCATCACCTTTAACAGGTTCTGGCCATAAACATCAAACTGTTCGCCACAAATTGCGATGAAAATTTCCGCTAATTTCTCAGCCGAAACAGAGCCCGTTAGTAGCTCTTTCATTTGCTCGTTCTTTGCGACCTCGGCAGCAAAAGCTAACATCTGACCCCATTGGTCAAGTTGCTTTTTCTCTACCGCAAAATCGAATGCTGCTTTAGCATAGGGGCGTGCAATTGTAGTCAAATCAGACATAAAGCGCCCCCATCCTTAAAGTCTTGCAGTAATGTTGTCGAGAATATCTTTGTGCGCATCTTTATCGATAGAACGCTCAAGGATTTTCTCAGCACCAGCTACAGCCAGAGTTGCAACTTGTTTACGCAGCTCATCGCGGGCACGGTTACGTTCAGATTCAAGTTCAGCTTCCGCTTGAGCAAGGATTTTCTGGCGTTCTGCCTGAGCTTCCTCACGTGCTTCGTCTAAAATTTGAGCTTTACGTTTATTTGCCTGTTCGATGACCTCAGTTGCAGTGCGCTTCGCTTCTTTCATTTGTTCAGAAGCGTTGGCTTGTGCTAGATCCAAGTTTTTAGCAGCACGCTCAGCGGCTGAAAGACCGTCAGCAATTTTCTTCTGACGCTCTTCGATCGCATTCATGATTGGCGGCCATACATATTTCATGCAGAACCACACAAACAGTGCAAACGCGATTGCTTGACCTAGCAGAGTTGCGTTCATATTCACAACAGCTACCCCTCTATTTGTTCACCAACGAAAAGTATTAATCAACGACAAATCATCAATTTGTGTGATCGGTTGATTAACCTAGTTGACCAACAAATGGGTTCGCGAAAGTGAATAGAAGCGCAATTACGATACCGATCATAGGAACCGCATCAAGTAGACCCGCGATGATAAACATCTTAACTTGTAGCATAGGAGCCATTTCTGGTTGACGAGCAGCACCTTCAAGGAATTTACCGCCTAGAAGTGCGAAACCAATCGCTGTACCAAGAGAAGCAAGACCGACGATAATACCTACGGCGATTGCAGAAAAGCTCAGTAAAGTTTCCATTACTATCTCCAATTTATAGTTGTTGGCTTATGTGCCCAAATAAAAAGCTTTAAAAAATTAATGATCACTATCTTCGTGTGCCATTGATAGATAAACAATAGTCAGCATCATGAACACGAAAGATTGAATCAGAATTACCAGAATATGGAAAATCGCCCACGGTAGTGAACCCATCCATTGTAGCCACCATGGTAGCATCGCTGCGATAAGAATAAATACCACCTCACCTGCGAACATGTTACCGAATAGACGCATACCGAGTGAGAGAGGTTTCGCAAGTAACGATACCACTTCAATAAGTAGGTTAAACGGAATCATGGTCCAGTGATTGAATGGATGTAGAGCTAATTCTTTCGCAAAACCACCTAGGCCTTTCACTTTGATGCTGTAGTAAATCATCAGAGCAAATACGCCTAGAGCCATAGCCATGGTGATATTCACATCAGCTGACGGAACCACTTTTAGATAAGGGATACCAAGCCAATGTTGTGCTGGATACGGTAAGAAATCGATGGGCACTAAGTCCATGATGTTCATTAACAATACCCAACAAAAGATAGTCAGTGCCAGCGGTGCTATAAGTGGATTGCGTCCATGAAAGGTGTCTTTGACGTTTTGATCGACAAATTCTACCAATATTTCAACAAAACACTGCAGCTTACCGGGTACACCCGCTGTTGCTTTCTTTGCTACAGAGCGAAATATCCATAGGAATATTAAGCCAGTAAACAAGGAAAAAAACAGGCTATCGATATGTACGTTCCAGAAACTCGTCTCACTAATTGACAGCCCCAAATCGTAATGCTCAGAAATCTTCGCAAGAGAGAGGTTCGTCAAGTGGTGTTCAATGTATCCGGACGATGTTAGCGCTTCACCTGGCGCAGCCATAACTCATCCTATTTTTTGTTGTTAATGAATAGCACTGGCGCACAGATATTAATACCTAGAGCCAGCAAATAGGTTAGTTTGAGGGGAACGAGTTCCACCTGCATATACATGTAGGCAACACAGAACAGTGCAACTGTGATGAGGATCTTGAGTACTTCGCCAGTGTAGAAAGAGGCCGCGACTTGCTTCGCAGCACGAGCTCCACTAAACATAAAAGCACACAGCGCAAAAACCGCATTGGCAATGACAAAAATGCCACCACCAATCAGCGCAGAAAAGCCCCATTCAGCATTTACAGCTACCGCCATCCCTGCCGCCACAAAAATAACCGCGCCAGACTGGATCATTAACAATCGCTTAGCAAGCTCTCGTCCTGGTCTAGCCAACGCAGCTACCATGTATTCGTACCTCTAGTAATATCCTCAGCTCATCTACAACATAGGGCTGGGAAATTGGCGAAAATTATACGGTGAGTCGAACTGATTGCAATTGAAAGACAGCAAAAAGTTACAATTTTGTTTACAAACCGACAACTTTCAAATAAAAAAACGTTTTTTGCATAATTGACTTAAATCAATTATCTCATTTAGCTTTCTAGCTTGGCAATTAGTTGCTCTAATTTGTGAGGCTCATCAAGACTAATCGTCATTTTGGCTTTGCCACCTTTTGAACGAATGATCGACACTTTAGCCCCTAAAATTTCACTCAATCTTTGTGACATTTGTTGTGCATCTAAGTCTTCCGATGCCGATCCGTCCTCAGAAGGCTGTGTTAGACACTTTTTCACTAATTGCTCAGTTTGTCTCACGGTCAGCTGTTTTGCGGCCACACGTTGTGCAATTTCAATTTGTTGATCGCCTTCGAGCATCAATAATGCTCGTGCATGGCCCATTTCAAGCTGCTTGGTTTCCACTAAACGCTTCACGCCATCCGCCAATTGATTTAAGCGTAATAAGTTACTCACGGTAGTGCGTGATTTACCAATCACATCAGCCACCTGTTGGTGAGTGAGCTTAAATTCGTCTTGCAACCGCTCTAAAGCTTGTGCTTCTTCAATCGCATTCAAATCTTCGCGTTGAATATTTTCTATCAGTGCCATCGCAATCGCAGCGCGATCTTGGACATTTTTGATCAAACAGGGCACTTGCTTTAAACCTGCTTGTTTTGCAGCGCGCCAACGGCGTTCACCTGCAATAATTTCATAGCCGCCAAGCTCTAAACGTCTTACCACGATCGGCTGGATAATACCTTGCGATTGGATAGACGCAGATAGCTCTTCCAACGCTTCTGCCGACATATCTTTACGTGGTTGATACATGCCAGGTTTCAAATTTGATACCGCGATATCCATTAATTCGCCATCAGAAGAGAGTGCTTGGCTATGTGAGGCGGCTTGCTCCTTTTCACGAGCAAGAGAACTGGTTGCGAGCAATGCATCCAATCCTTTTCCTAAACCACGTTTAGTCATGTAGACGAATTCCTTTAGTTGAGATTATGCGGGTATTTCTTCTCGACGAAGCATTTCGCCAGCTAAGGCGAGATACGCTTTTGCCCCAGCTGAATACTTGTCGTAGTACATTGCTGGCTTGCCATAACTTGGCGCTTCAGCAAGACGGACATTACGAGGAATAACGGTGCGATAGACTTTGTTTCCAAAGTGCTTTTTCAGTTGATCGGATACTTCATTGGCTAGGCGATTACGCGGATCGTACATCGTTCGAAGTAACCCTTCGATTTTCAGGTTTTCGTTGACTACCGCGGCTAACTTGCTGATGGTATCCATTAACGCCGTTAAACCTTCTAATGCAAAATACTCACATTGCATTGGCACTAACACAGAATCCGCTGCAGCCATGGCGTTGATTGTAAGAAGATTTAAAGAAGGAGGACAATCAATAAAGATGAAATCATAGTTATCACGAACTGGCGCGAGGGCATTTTTCAAACGCACTTCGCGAGCAAAGACTTCCATTAATTTGATTTCAGCGGCTGTCACGTCTCCGTTCGCCGCAATCAAATCGTAGTGTCCCGTTGTTTTGCGACACACGACTTCATCAAAAGGGGTGTCTTCGACCAACAATTCGTACGCGGTTGCATCTACTTGATACTTATCAACACCACTGGCCATCGTTGCATTGCCTTGTGGGTCGAGATCGATCACTAAAACTTTACGCTTAGTCGCCGCCATAGAGGCCGCTAAGTTAATGCACGTTGTTGTTTTTCCTACGCCACCTTTCTGGTTGGCGATTGCTACGATTTTGCCCACGGTATGCCTCGCTGTTATCCCTTGCGAGATAAGATTACAAGATGACGGTCACCTTCCAACTCAGGAACTTTCAAAGCTTTGACATCAGTCACAGAACACCACTCAGGTAGTGTGGCTATTTCCTCATCTGGCCGTTGTCCTTTCAGGGCTAAAAATCGGCCCGATGTTTCTTTTGGTAAATGGTGACACCATTCCACCATATCGAGCATTGAAGCAAACGCACGGCTCAGTACGCCATCAAATTTTACTTCAGGCTGAAACTCTTCGACTCGACTTTGAATCGTGGTCACATTTTTAATACCAAGCTCATGCAGAACTTGTTTAATAAAACGAATGCGCTTACCTAAACTATCGAGTAAGTAAAAGGTTTTATCAGGATTCATGATAGCGAGAGGTATACCAGGTAAACCAGGCCCAGTACCAACGTCGATAAAACGCTCACCCTGTAAGTGAGGACTTACCACTATACTATCTAAAATATGTTTCACCAACATATCCATAGGATCGCGCACTGAGGTGAGATTGTAGGCTTTGTTCCATTTATTCAGCAGTTCCACGTAACCGACTAATTGGCTACGTTGCTGCTCATTGACCTCGAGATCGGTTTGACCAATTAAATCATCGAGACGCGTTCTTAACTCGTTCATGCGGCGTCTTCCCCTTTCTTCAGTACACCTTGCTTTTTCAAATAAACCAATAAGATAGAAATAGCAGCAGGTGTAATACCAGAAATACGAGAGGCAATACCAACTGTTTCAGGCTTGGCATTGTTAAGCTTAAGGATCACTTCGTTGGACAAGCCTTTGACCTGTTTATAGTCAAGATCCAGCGGCAATTTAGTGTGCTCATGGCGCAATGATTTGTCGATCTCATCTTGCTGACGCTGAATATAACCATCGTATTTGATTTGAATTTCAACTTGCTCAGCCGCTTCACTATCGTTCAATGCTGGTGCAAATGACTCAAGCGACGTGAGCTGTTGATAGGTGATTTCAGGTCGACGTAGTAGATCTTCACCACTTGCTTCACGAGACATGGGTGTTTTGAGCAACGCATTCAGTGCATCAACACCAACGGAGTTCGGGTTCATCCACGTTTGTTTCAAACGTTGACGCTCGATTTCCATGTTTTCCATTTTTTGATTAAAACGCGCCCAGCGCACATCATCGACTAAACCTAACTCTCTGGCTTTTTCGGTTAAACGCAAATCGGCGTTATCTTCGCGTAGCAGTAAGCGATATTCAGCGCGAGAGGTAAACATGCGATAAGGTTCTTTGGTACCCATAGTGGAAAGATCATCGATCAACACGCCCATGTAAGCTTGATCACGGCGTGGACTCCAGCCTTCTTTTTCTTGGCTAAATAAGCTTGCATTCAAACCAGCCATTAACCCTTGTGCTGCCGCTTCTTCGTATCCGGTGGTGCCGTTGATTTGACCAGCAAAGAACAAACCACTGATGAATTTGGTTTCATAGGTTTGTTTTAAATCTTGTGGATTGAAAAAATCGTACTCTATGGCGTAACCCGGACGAACAATATGTGCGTTTTCAAACCCTTTCATTGAGCGAACGATCTGCACTTGTACATCAAACGGTAAGCTGGTGGAAATACCGTTAGGGTAGAGTTCTGTCGTGGTCAAACCTTCAGGCTCGATAAAAATTTGATGGCTATTTTTGTCGGCAAAACGCATGACTTTGTCTTCGATCGATGGGCAGTAGCGTGGGCCGATACCTTCGATGACTCCTGCGTACATCGGACTACGATCAAGATTGGCACGGATCACATCATGCGTTTTATCGTTGGTATGCGTGATGTAGCATGGTATTTGACGTGGATGCTGTTCACGTTGTCCCATGAAGGAAAAAACAGGCGTTGGGTTATCACCGTGTTGTGTTTCTAACACTGAGAAGTCAACGCTACGGGCATCGATCCTTGGCGGTGTACCCGTTTTTAAACGATCGACTCGAAACGGCAGTTCACGTAAACGTTGCGCTAATGCGATCGATGGAGGATCTCCTGCGCGGCCTCCTGAGAAGTTTTCAAGACCAATGTGGATCTTTCCACCAAGGAAGGTGCCTACCGTCAATACCACCGCTTTGGCGTGGAATTTGAGGCCCATTTGAGTCACAACGCCCATTACACGATCATTTTCAACGATAAGATCATCGACCGCTTGTTGGAACAAAGTTAAGTTTGGCGTGTTTTCAAGCACATCACGCACATACGATTTGTAAAGCGCACGATCTGCTTGGGCTCGAGTCGCTCGAACCGCTGGCCCTTTTGAGGCATTGAGTGTTCTAAATTGTATACCTGCATGATCAATCGCTTGTGCCATTAGACCGCCCATGGCATCGACTTCTTTAACCAGATGTCCTTTACCAATTCCGCCGATCGCAGGATTGCACGACATTTGTCCTAGAGTCTCAATGTTATGGGTAAGCAATAGCGTACTTTGACCAGTACGAGCTGCAGCGAGAGCGGCTTCCGTTCCAGCATGGCCACCACCGACCACAATGACGTCAAATTTTTCGTGATAAAGCATGAACCGACCTCAGGTATTCAATGAAGCATGGACTGACAAAAGAGGCGTATTCTACCTGCTTTCCACTGGCTAGAAAATCGCTTTTCTGCTTTTTTAATCTGAGCTTGGTAAGTTAATAATATATAAGATCTATATAGAGATCTTTTATTAGATCTATTATTAGGATCGAGCATATCTGTGGATAACCGATAAATGATCAACAAGATCATGGTTTTTAAGAGGATCACAAGCTGTGATCCTGACATGATCTAATCGTGTATTAGCTGGGATCAAAAAGGCTAGTTATGCACAGGGTCGTAAAGTGCATAAGTTATTAATTGGATAACTATAGGTTAATCACCGAATAACAGCATAGTTATACACATTAAAATATTTAAAATGGACTTAACTTTTCTATGGCGAGTATTGAGACAGTTATACACAGAGCTTAAGAGTACAAAAAAAGCGGCTCACAGGCCGCTTGGTGACTTTATGCTATTCGCTAGAATTGTTCGATGTGCTGTTTGAGCCATACTTCAGCGGCATCTTCAGGAACGGAATATTCTAATATATCTATGGTGAAACAGTCGCTAATTGGCGTTGCACCTATATCCTCAAGCAGTTGATATGCATGCTTACCTGCTGCGCAAAACGTGTCATAGCTTGAATCGCCAAGTGCTACCACGGCATATTTTAACTCGCTCGTATTCGGTGGTGTTGATTGCAAAGAAGCGATAAAAGGTTGGATATTGTCTGGGTAGTCACCCGCTCCATGCGTGGAGGTGACAATGAGCCAAGTCCCTTGTGAGGGGATATCACTTAAGTTGGGTTGGTTGTGGATAGTCGTAGTATAACCTTGCTCTTGCAGTAGATCGTTGAGATGATCGGCGACATATTCAGCGCCTCCTAAGGTGCTGCCAGTGATGATATGGATCATGAGATATTCCTATAATTAAGAGTGATCAAGCTTCTCACTGCGATCATTTGCCGATACAGAACGACGAAAAGATGCGCCCTAACAAGTCATCGGAGCTAAATTCGCCCGTTATCTCGTTTAGATGTTGCTGCGATAAACGCAGTTCTTCCGCTAAGATTTCACCAGCCATGTAGCCTTCGAGCTGCTGCTGACCAATCATGAGGTGCTGTGCGGCGCGCTCTAGCGCGTCCAAATGGCGTCGTCTGGCCATAAAACCGCCTTCATTGCCCCCAGCAAAGCCCATGCACTCTTTGAGATGAGTACGCAGAGCATCAACTCCCTCTCCAGTTTTTGCCGACAGGCGGATTAAGGTTGGAGAATTAACATGACAGATACCGAGCGATTCTTTGGTTTGATCGACTTTGTTGCGGATCACCGTCATGCCGATGTTTTCAGGCAATCGATCGACAAAATCTGGCCAGATTTCTTTTGGATCGGTAGCATCGGTGGTGGTGCCATCAACCATAAAGAGCACACGATCTGCTTTTGCTATTTCATCCCAAGCACGCTCAATACCTATTCTTTCGACTTCGTCATTGGCATCACGTAGGCCAGCGGTATCGATGATATGCAGTGGCATGCCATCGATGTGGATGTGCTCTCTCAGTACGTCACGCGTGGTTCCTGCGATGTCGGTGACGATTGCTGAGTCTTTGCCTGACAAGGCATTAAGTAAACTTGATTTGCCCGCGTTAGGACGCCCTGCTATCACCACTTTCATCCCTTCGCGTAAAATGGCCCCTTGATTGGCCTCTTTGCGCACGGCGTCTAAGTTGTCGATGATATTTTGCAGATCTGCGGCAACTTTACCATCGGCAAGAAAATCGATCTCCTCTTCAGGAAAATCAATCGCTGCTTCAACGTAAATTCGCAGGTGGATTAGGGAATCGACCAAGGTGTGAATGCGTTTGGAAAATTGACCTTGCAATGAATGCAGAGCGGATTTGGCCGCTTCTTCAGAGCTGGCATCAATCAAATCGGCAATCGCTTCCGCTTGGGTTAAATCCATTTTGTCGTTTAAAAACGCACGCTCAGAAAATTCACCCGGGCGCGCTGCGCGCAAGCCACTGATAGCCAAAATGCGTTTGATCAGCATATCCATGACGACCGGGCCACCGTGTCCTTGTAGTTCGAGCACATCTTCGCCGGTAAAGGAGTGAGGGTTAGGAAAATAGATCGCGATGCCTTGGTCAAGTTCGGTGCCATTTTGATGCTTAAAAGGCAAGTATTCCGCATAACGAGGTTTCAGTGTTTTCCCGGTTACTTCAAGCGCGACTTGAGCGGCTTTCGGGCCTGAGACGCGAATAATCCCCACGCCACCTCGGCCTGGAGCGGTTGCTTGAGCAACAATGGTGTCTGTAGACATAAGGGTACCTAACATAGGGGTGTATGAGCGCAATTGTAATCAGCCAAAAACAAAAAGGCGACCAAAAGGTCGCCTTTGTTTCACTTGTCAGTGTGACTTCTTGCTGAAGTGGCTACTTAGAGTGTAAGCCTTTTTTCTCCAGCGCTTTGTAAATCAAGGTTTGCTGGATCAAGGTAACGATGTTCGATACCAACCAGTAAATCACTAAACCTGATGGGAAGAACAAGAAGAAGAACGTAAACATAACCGGCATAAAGGTCATGATCTTCTGTTGCATCGGATCAGTGACTGTCGTCGGGCTCATTTTCTGGATCATAAACATACTCACACCCATCAGCAGTGGCAAGATGTAGTATGGGTCTTGTGCTGAAAGGTCATGAATCCAACCAAAGAAAGGTGAATGACGCAGTTCAACCGATTCCATTAATGACCAGTAAAGCGCAATGAAGATAGGCATTTGCAGGAAGATAGGTAAACAACCACCGAGTGGGTTTACTTTCTCTTTCTTATACAGCTCCATCATTTCTTGGCTCATGCGTTGGCGGTCATCGCCGATGCGCTCACGCATTGCTTGCAGCTTCGGTTGCAGCATGCGCATTTTTGCCATAGAGGTGTATTGTGCTTTGGTCAGTGGGTACATAGCACCGCGAACAATGAAGGTTAAGCAGATGATTGCTACACCCCAGTTGCTAACGAAGCTTTGAATGAATGAAAGCAACATGTGTAGTGGTTTTGCAATAAACCATAACCAGCCGTAGTCGACAACTAGATCAAGATTTGGCGCAACTGCAGCCATCTCATCTTGTAGTTTTGGACCGACCCAAAGTGTGGCTAAGAATGTCGCTTTTTCACCGTTGGCGATGGTTTTATTTGGCATGCGAACACCAATATCACCTAAGTTGCCAATCACGCGAGTGTATAAGTTTGACCCTGCTGCATCACGTGGGATCCACGCGCTGGCAAAGTAGTGTTGGATCATCGCCGCCCAACCTTCACCGTTAACTAAAGGCAGTGACAAGTTACGATCTTGCATATCATCGAAACTGTATTTCTTATAACGTGTATCTTGTGTTGAGTAAGCACCGCCACGGTAAGTTGGCATAGCCAAGCTGCCACCAGCGTCCAATAAATTTTGGCGTAGGTGTGCGTACATACCCAGTGTCGCGTTATTACCAGATTGGTTGACTACATCAAATTCAACATCCAAGGCGTAGCTGCCACGTTTAAGGATGAAGGTTTTGGTGTATTCAAGGCCATTGGCTTGATAAGTCATGGGAATGCGCAGTTCGTCTTGACCATCTGCTAGAGCAAAGGTGTCGGCGCTAACAGTATAGTTTGGACGATTGTTGCTGCTTAAATCGATCCCTTGCGGTCCCACTAAACCACTTTGCGCGATAAACTGGTGACCAGGAATGTCTTTAAGTAGCACAAATGGGTCTTCTGAATTGAGTTCAGCATCGTACTTATTCAGCTCGGCCTTCACTACATCACCACCTACCGTGTCAATTGACAGAGTCAGTACATCAGTCTTGACGGTGATGGTTTTTGCAGACGCATTGGTTACTGCTGGTGCTGGGTCTAACTCATCAGCCATAGATGGTGCAGTTAAAGTGCTGCTATTTTGTGCCTGCTCAACCGCTTGAGGTGCTGGGTTCTTTGCTACTTGCCATTGCTGGAAAAGTAAAAAAGAAACGAGTGCCAAGGCGATTAACAGGATATTACGTTGAGAATCCATCGTTAATTATCTCTGTCTTGTTTTTGGACTGGTGGCGGAACGGGGTCAAAACCCCCTTCGTTCAAAGGGTGGCATTTTAATAGACGTTTGCCTGATAACCAACACCCTTTTACAAAACCGTGAGCTTTCAACGCTTCTATCGCATAGTTTGAACAGGTTGGAGTAAAACGACAGCGTGGTCCAAGCAGAGGACTGATGATTCCTTGGTAAAAACGGACGAATCCGATTGCTAACCACGCGAAGGGCGAGACAGGCGATGCCATAATTTTTCAAATAGTTTGAACATTTCTTCATTGCTTAAATCTTGCGCGCTCTTTTTCGCAATCACAACAAAATCTTTGTTAGGAAGTTGATGCTGTTTATTACGGAAGCTTTCGCGAGCGAGGCGTTTGAAGCGATTACGGCCAACAGCAGTTTTGATCTGTTTTTTGGGGACGGCCAACCCTAACCTTGGGTGGGTAAGAGCGTTTTCGCGAGCAATGATAGTGAAATGGGGGGAGCCTGCGCTGTGCGCTTGCTGGAAGACTTTTTTATAATGTTCGGGAGTTAACAAACGTAACTCCCGATTGAACGCGTACGTATTCAAAATAATCGCGAATTATTTTGACAGGCGCGCGCGGCCTTTAGCACGACGTGCATTAATAACCTTACGGCCATTCTTAGTTGCCATGCGTGCACGGAAACCGTGAGTACGCTTGCGCTTTAGAACGGTAGGTTGAAAAGTGCGTTTAGACATGTGTAATTACCTTACTGATCAGTAGTTTTTAGGTTCAAATAAACCCGGCGTGGGCATATTTTCGCTTCTTTAATAGAAAGAAAGGAATCCGACGCCTCTCAACAAAGAGGCGGAATTGTAATCACTGTCACAATAAGTGTCAACGATTGGGTTCACTAAAATTCCGGTCGGGGGATTATACGCAGTCTCCTTTAAATCACAAGGATCCTTCGTCGATCCCCACCTGATTTAAAAATTTCTTGAGCTTAGGATCCTGTGGATTACCAAAGATATCCTGTGGAGAGCCTTGCTCTACAATTTGCCCATCGGCCATGAAGATCACGCGATCGGCTACCTCTTTTGCAAACTGCATCTCATGGGTAACCACCAGCATTGTTTGGTGATGAGTAGCTAATTTCTTCATTAAAGCAAGCACTTCGCCAACCCATTCAGGATCGAGTGCTGACGTAGGTTCATCAAATAGCAGCAATTCTGGTTGTAGCGCCATCGCACGACCGATCCCAACGCGCTGCTGCTGGCCACCAGAAAGCGCTGCGGGATAACTCTCTCCTTTATCCCCAAGACCGATGTCATCCAAAATCTGCTGTGCGCGGGTCAGGGCGAGATCTTTTTTCCAACCGTGCACCGTAATGAGCCCTTCGGCGACATTTTGCCTCGCTGTCATATGAGCAAACAGCGCGTAGTTTTGGAAAACAAAGCCTGTTTTTCTGCGCAGTGCTAATACATCTGCTTTGGTCTGTTGCTGGGTGTCGACGGTGACATCATCAATAGTAATGGAGCCTTGGTCTGCGCGTTCTAGGAAGTTGACGCAGCGCAGTAAGGTCGATTTACCTGTACCGCTTGAGCCAATAATGACGATGATTTCACCTTTTTCTATTGCTAAGCTGATGCCTTTGAGCACTTCAGTATCGCCAAAGCGCTTATGAATATTATCGAGTTTAATCATCGTACATACGCCTTATTGAGTCTCTCTTCAGCCCAAATTTGTACCCGAGTCAGTACCACCACTACGGCCCAGTAAATTAATGCAACGGCGAGGAAAGCTTCAAAGAAGCGAAAGCTTGACGAAGCTTCCATCTGCGCTCTGGCCATGATCTCAGCGACTCCTAATGTAAAAGCTAATGAGGTCGATTTGATCATATCAATGAAGTAATTCATTAATGATGGCAACGCGATACGCGTAGCTTGCGGCAAAATAATGCGGCGCATTGCTTGGCTTGTGGTCATACCCACAGACAAACTCGCTTCCATTTGGCTGCGATCAATACCCAAAATGGCGGCGCGAATACTTTCTGCCATATAAGCGGCGAAGTGAAGAGTTAGCCCGATCACCGCGGCGCTAAATGCATTTAAACCGACCATCCACGGTAACACTTGCGGCAGACCATAGTAGAGTAGAAAGAGTTGTACCAGCAGGGGAGTACCGCGGAAAAAGCTGATGTACAGCTGGCTTAGCGGATCCAAAATGGGCACTTTGAACACACGAATATTGGCTAAAATGACCGACAGGATCAAAGCAAACACTAAGCCCCAAGTCGCCATCTCCATGGTGGTGCCTAAATACCTGAGCAGTATTGGCATCAGCTCAAGCATATAGTGAAAATCAAATCCCATCGGCTTACCTTTTTAAAACAAAAAAGGTGGAATGTGTGGTTCCACCTCAATCCTATCTTTTGATAATAGGGGAATTTACTTATTGGTGATATCGGCAGCAAACCATTTTTCAGAAATCGCACTCAGTGTGCCATCAGCGCGCATCGAGGCTAACGCTTGATTCACTTCAGCTTGCAGTTTTTGGCCTTGCTCGTTGTTAACAAACGGCCAAGCGTTTTCAATGGTTTCAAAAGGGTGACCAGCCAATTGTAACGGTAAGCCCGTTGTTTTAATCAATTCCAGAGCCGAAAGGCGATCCATCACAAACGCATCGGCACGGCCAAGAGCAACGTCATGTTCAATGCCAGTATCGTAAGTTTTGATGATAATTTTATTGTCTTTGTCAAAGCTGCGCAGTAGCTGCTCGAAGTTTGAGCCTAAATTGACCGCGACCGTTTTGCCGGCAAGATCGTCAATCCCTTTAATGCTGTCATTACCTTTGCGAACGGTAATTTGTGCACCGTCGATGACATACGGGCCAGCAAATAAGTATTTCGCTTTACGTGCTTCTGTGACGGTGATTTGGTTTGAAATGGTATCAATTCGGCCAGTTTCAAGCAGGCCAAAGAGACCGGAGAAATTAGCAGTAACATATTTTACATCGTAATCATTGCGTTTACCTATCTCATCCCAAACATCCACTTCAAAGCCTTGCAGCTTGTCTTGTTTGACAAAAGTGAATGGAAAATAGCGCCCTGACATGCCGACTTTTATTTCCGTTGCCGCGTGTACGCTTGCAGCGGATAGTGCAATTGCAGTAATGGCGACTTTAACCCAGTTTTTCATCTTGAAACTCCTTATATTTATAGAGAGGGATGTTACTGGTAAAGCACTCAATAGAATAAATAACCAGTAGTTATTAACCATAACCGAACATAGTGACACAATTGGGGATAAGTATAGAGGATCCTTGTATATGTGGATCATCGTGTGGGTAAAGTGGTGCTAATTGTGAAGATCGACAAAAATCAAGCGCAAATTGTGTGAATAACTTCGATCTTATTCACTGGATCACGGATCAATCGCTGGCGATCTTGGTTATCAACAGGTAAAATCGCCAGTCTTTTCGATCATTTACTTAGAGTGAGGGCAACCGTGTCATCTTCGCTTTGGTTGCAATGTTTGCAACAGCTTCAAGAAGAGTTACCAGCAGCGGAATTCAGCATGTGGGTACGTCCGTTACAAGCGGAGCTCAATGACAATACTCTCACTTTATTCGCCCCAAACCGCTTTGTGCTTGATTGGGTGCGCGATAAATACATCAACAGCATTAACCGACTACTGCAAGAGCATTGTGGCCACGATACCCCGAACCTGCGTTTTGAAGTGGGTAGTCGCCGGGTCAGCGCGCCTAAAGCTGCTCCCGTTCGTACTCAAGCGGATGTCGCGGCTGAATCTTCAGCTCCTGCACAGTTACAAGCGCGTAAACCAGTACATCGTACGTGGGAAAACGACACGGTTGTGGCAGACATCAATCACAGATCAAACGTTAACCCTAAACATAAGTTCAATAACTTCGTTGAAGGTAAATCGAACCAACTTGGTTTGGCTGCAGCGCGTCAAGTTTCTGATAACCCTGGCGCGGCCTATAACCCACTCTTCTTATACGGTGGTACAGGGCTAGGTAAAACACACTTATTGCACGCAGTTGGTAATGCGATTGTTGATAACAACCCAAATGCAAAAGTGATTTACATGCACTCAGAGCGTTTCGTGCAAGATATGGTGAAAGCGCTGCAAAATAATGCGATTGAAGAGTTCAAACGCTATTACCGCAGTGTTGATGCACTCTTGATCGATGATATTCAATTCTTTGCCAATAAAGAGCGTTCGCAAGAAGAGTTCTTTCATACCTTTAACGCATTGCTTGAAGGTAACCAACAAATCATTTTGACTTCCGACCGCTACCCTAAAGAGATCAATGGGGTGGAAGATCGCCTGAAATCTCGTTTTGGTTGGGGTTTGACGGTTGCGATTGAGCCACCAGAGCTTGAAACGCGTGTCGCGATTTTAATGAAGAAGGCAGAAGATCACCAAATTCATCTTGCCGATGAAGTTGCCTTTTTTATTGCCAAACGCTTACGTTCCAACGTGCGTGAATTGGAAGGTGCACTAAACCGTGTTATCGCCAACGCTAACTTTACCGGCCGTCCGATCACCATCGATTTTGTGCGTGAAGCGCTGCGTGACTTATTAGCTTTGCAAGAAAAATTGGTCACCATTGATAACATTCAAAAGACCGTGGCGGAATACTACAAAATTAAAGTGGCGGATTTGCTTTCTAAACGTCGCTCTCGCTCGGTTGCTCGTCCACGCCAGTTGGCGATGGCACTGGCTAAAGAGCTGACTAACCACAGCTTGCCTGAAATTGGTGATGCGTTTGGTGGCCGAGATCATACGACAGTGCTGCACGCTTGCCGTAAAATCCAGCAGTTACGTGAAGAGAGCCACGACATCAAAGAAGACTATTCGAATTTAATTCGTACCCTGTCTTCTTGATGCACAACCTTCTTATATCAGCTATTTTAACCCTCACATTTAGGGTTGCCCGATAACATCGTAAGAGCTAACTATGAAATTTACTATTGAACGTAGCCACTTCATTAAGCCACTTCAGCAAGTATCTGGAACATTAGGCGGACGTGCGACTTTGCCAATTCTTGGTAATTTGTTGCTCAAAGTGGAAGAGAACGAGCTGTCGATGACGGCGACCGATCTTGAAGTCGAACTGATTAGCCGCGTGACACTTGAAGGTGAGTGCGAAGCAGGAAGCATCACTGTCCCTGCGCGTAAATTTTTAGATATTTGTCGCGGCTTGCCCGATAGCGCCGTGATCACTGTGGTATTGGAAGGCGATCGCATTCAGATGCGTTCTGGCCGTAGCCGTTTCTCTCTGGCAACCTTACCTGCCAGTGACTTTCCTAATATTGAAGATTGGCAAAGTGAAGTGGAAGTGTCGCTCACTCAGGCAGAACTGCGCAGTTTAATTGAGAAAACCCAGTTTTCGATGGCTAACCAAGATGTGCGTTATTACCTGAACGGTATGCTATTTGAAATCGACGGTTCAACCTTGCGCTCTGTGGCAACCGATGGACACCGTATGGCGGTTTCGCAAACGGCACTCAGCGCGGATTTTGCCAATAAACAGATCATCGTGCCGCGTAAAGGGGTACAGGAACTGGTCAAGTTACTTGATGCGCCAGAACAGCCGGTTGTGCTGCAAATTGGTAGCTCAAATTTGCGCGCCCAAGTGAATAATTTCATCTTCACTTCTAAGCTGGTTGATGGCCGCTTCCCTGATTATCGCCGCGTTATGCCGCAGCAAACGACCAAAACCTTAGAAACGGGCTGTGATGAGTTACGTCAGGCATTTTCTCGTGCCGCGATTCTCTCAAATGAAAAGTTTCGCGGGGTACGGGTTAATCTTGCGGATAATGAAATGCGCATTACCGCCAACAACCCAGAGCAAGAAGAAGCGGAAGAGTTGTTGGATGTCACCTTTGAAGGCGACGCTATCGAAATCGGTTTTAACGTCAGCTATGTGCTCGATGTACTGAATACATTACGTTGTGAACAGGTTCGTGTATCGATGTCTGACGCCAACGCCAGCGCGCTGATTGAAAATCGCGATGACGACAGCGCGATGTATGTCGTCATGCCGATCCGACTTTAAGTTTGCGCAATGCCGCTGACTCGTTTAATCGTCCAACAATTTCGCAATATTAAAGCCTGTGATATCCCATTATCATCAGGCTTTAACTTTCTTATTGGCCCTAATGGCAGCGGCAAAACCAGTGTATTGGAAGCGATTTACCTGCTGGGTCATGGTCGCTCGTTCAAAAGCGCCTTAACCGGACGCGTCATACAAAATGAGTGTCAGGAGCTGTTTGTGCATGGGCGTTTTTTGACCTCGGATCAATTTGAGCTACCGATTGGCATTAATAAGCAGCGTGACGGTTCAACAGAGGTTAAAATAGGCGGTCAATCTGGGCAAAAACTGGCGCAACTGGCACAAGTTTTACCTTTGCAATTGATTCATCCGGAAGGGTTTGATCTGCTCACCGATGGACCAAAACAACGACGTGCATTTATTGATTGGGGGGTATTTCATAGTGAACCTGCCTTTTATGATGCATGGGGGCGTTTTAAGCGCCTCAATAAGCAGCGCAATGCGTTGTTAAAAACGGCAACCCATTATCGTGAACTCAGTTACTGGGATCAGGAGATGGCGCGCTTGGCTGAACAAATCGATGCATGGCGCACACATTATGTGACGCAAATGAAGTGTGTTGCCGAGGCGTTGTGTCGCAGTTTTTTGCCAGAATTTGATGTGCAAATGAAGTATTATCGTGGTTGGGAAAAAGAGACGCCCTATCAACAAATCCTCGAGAAAAACTTCGAACGCGATCAATCGCTAGGCTACACATTCAGTGGCCCGAACAAAGCGGATTTAAAAATAAAGGTCAATGGAACACCAGTTGAAGATGTTCTATCACGCGGTCAGCTTAAATTAATGGTGTGTGCACTGCGCGTCGCACAAGGACAACACTTAACCGAGCTGACAGGTAAGCAATGCATCTATTTAATTGATGACTTTGCTTCCGAATTAGATAGCCATCGTCGTAAGCGTTTAGCGGATTGCTTAAAATCGACGGGGGCACAAGTTTTTGTAAGTTCTATTACGCAAGGCCAAGTTGCAGACATGATTGAGTCAAACAGCAAGATGTTTCATGTGGAACATGGCACAATAGAGCACGGATAAAATAGTGAGAGAGTAACTCATGTCGAATAATTACGATTCATCGAGTATTAAGGTACTGAAGGGTCTGGACGCGGTTCGTAAACGTCCAGGAATGTACATCGGCGACACGGATGATGGCACCGGTCTGCACCACATGGTTTTTGAGGTGGTGGATAACTCAATTGATGAAGCGTTGGCAGGTCACTGTAAAGACATCGTAGTGACTATTCACGAAGACAATTCAGTTTCAGTTAGCGATGATGGCCGTGGTATTCCTACCGACCTTCACGAAGAAGAACAAGTTTCTGCCGCGGAAGTTATTATGACGGTTCTGCATGCGGGCGGTAAATTTGATGACAACTCATACAAGGTTTCGGGTGGTCTGCACGGCGTCGGTGTGTCCGTTGTCAACGCGCTGTCTGAAAAAGTGCTACTGACTATCTACCGTAACGGCGCTATTCACACACAAACTTATTGTCACGGTGTGCCACAAGCGCCGTTGGCTGTGGTGGGTGAAACCGATAAAACCGGGACAACCCTGCGTTTTTGGCCAAGTGCTGAAACCTTTACCAACATTGAATTCCATTACGATATTTTAGCTAAGCGTCTGCGTGAGCTCTCTTTCCTAAACTCTGGTGTATCCATCAAATTGCTTGATGAACGCGAAGAAGATAAAAAAGACCATTTCAGATATGAAGGTGGTATTAAAGCGTTCGTTGGCCATTTAAACCGCAATAAAACGCCGATCCATGAAAAAGTATTCCATTTCAGCTCTGAGCGTGACGATGGGATTACCGTGGAAGTGGCGATGCAGTGGAACGATGGCTTCCAAGAAAACATTTACTGCTTTACCAACAATATTCCTCAACGTGATGGTGGTGCCCACTTAGCGGGTTTCCGTGGGGCGTTAACTCGTACCCTAAACACCTTCATGGATAAAGAAGGCTTCTCGAAAAAAGCGCAAGCGGCGACCTCGGGTGATGATGCTCGTGAAGGCTTAACCGCGGTGGTTTCAGTGAAAGTGCCGGATCCTAAGTTCTCTAGCCAAACTAAAGATAAATTGGTTTCATCCGAGGTGAAATCTGCGGTTGAATCAGCAATGGGTGAGAAATTGGCGGAGTTTTTGGCTGAAAACCCAAGTGAAGCCAAAATGGTCTGTTCAAAAATCATTGATGCGGCTCGTGCTCGTGAAGCGGCGCGTAAAGCGCGTGAAATGACACGTCGTAAAGGTGCGTTAGATCTTGCTGGTTTGCCAGGTAAACTCGCCGATTGCCAAGAAAAAGATCCTGCACTATCTGAACTGTACATAGTGGAAGGGGACTCTGCTGGCGGTTCTGCCAAGCAGGGACGTAACCGTAAAAACCAAGCGATTTTGCCGCTGAAAGGTAAAATTCTTAACGTTGAAAAAGCTCGTTTCGACAAAATGCTTTCTTCGCAAGAAGTCGCAACGCTTATCACCGCATTAGGCTGTGGCATTGGCCGTGATGAATATAACCCAGACAAACTGCGTTATCACAACATCATCATCATGACCGATGCGGACGTCGACGGTTCGCACATTCGTACGCTACTGCTGACCTTCTTTTATCGTCAAATGCCTGAGCTGATTGAGCGTGGCTACATCTACATTGCTCAACCGCCTTTGTATAAAGTGAAAAAAGGCAAGCAAGAGCAGTACATCAAAGATGAAGATGCGATGAACCAATACCAAGTTGCTTTGGCATTGGATGGTGCCTCACTGCATGTTAACCCTCAAGCGCCAGCATTAGCAGGCGAAGCGTTAGAAACCTTGGTTAAGCAATACAATGTCGCCATTAAGCTGGTGGAGCGCATGAGCCGCCGCTACCCTTACGCCTTGATCCATGAATTCATCTATATGCCGCGTATCATTGTTGATCAATGCGCTGATTCTGCAGTAGTAGAAGCGTGGGGCAAACAGCTGGTGGAGCAGTTAAATGCGAAAGAAGTTGGCGCAAGCCAATACAGCATTGAAACTGAGCACAATGCGGAGCTTGGTATTTATCAGCCTAAGATTGTAGTGCGCACTCATGGTGTAACGCACCAACATCTATTAAGTGCTGATTTGCTCAATTCGAAAGAGTACAGCAAGCTGGCGGACCTTTCTGAAGCACTTTATGGCTTAGTTGAAGAAGGGGCTTACATTCAACGTGGTGAGCGTATTCAACCTGTCGATAACTTTGTTGATGCGTTGAACTGGTTAATTAAAGAGTCTCGCCGTGGCCTAAGCCTGCAACGCTACAAAGGTCTAGGTGAAATGAACCCAGATCAGTTGTGGGAAACGACGATGGATCCTGAATCTCGCCGTATGCTGCAAGTCACGATTGAAGATGCTGTTGGTGCTGATGAACTGTTTACCACCTTGATGGGTGATCAAGTTGAGCCGCGTCGCGCATTCATCGAAGAGAACGCCTTAAAAGTTGCCAACCTCGATGTCTAAGTCGTTGCTATAAAGCAAATCCCAAAAAACACCGTTTCGCAAGAGCGGTGTTTTTTATGGTCAATACAAAGTCACCCAACGTGGGAGCAACCATTTTTAGCATCAACACTTTCTACTTATCTTAGGTTGTCTTCAAGGATAAAAGGTCATAAACGTTTTTTTATTGGGATTTTCTCTCAATAAAAAAAAGTATCTACTATTTTATTTTATTCCATGTTTTTAGAGGTTTTTATGAGCTTGAATTATATTTTTTGGCCGATATAGTATTCATTAATTACTTTTTAGGAGATGTGGGTTTGTTATTTATCTTACAGTAATAAATCCGAAGGTCTAACTTTCGGATATTATCTAATCTATTTTTGGAATTATTGTAAGGAGTAATAAATATCAACTTATTTAAGCGTTGGCTTGTTTTTTTCAAAAGTAAAATAATAACAAGCTTATTTGTTACCTATCAGTCTCCACTGATTTTACTGACTCTTTTCGAGAGAATAGAAGCAGAATCATTGGCCAGATATTCTACGGCAGAGCGCCGAGTCAACGTTGGAGATAGGGTCAGCTTTGTTGATACAGAAAAGTGTCAACCTTATCAAATTATTATAGTGCTTGGTGAGCGGAACAACCCTAATGATGGTCTCGTATCACTTTACTCTTATTTAGGCGCTTCTATTTTTGGATTACGTGAACAAGAGTGTTTTAAATTATATATTTTAGGAAAAGAGCGAGAATATAAAGTGGTTAATATTCTTCCTGAAAAGTCACTAACGTGTGTAAATTAAATTTCTTCGTTAAAATAAGGAGATTACTATGAGTAAGAAAGATATGAAAAAAGCGCAACTTAGCCTAAAAGAAAAGCGGAAATTAAAGCAAGAAAAAATGGAAGAAAGCAGTGTAATTAAAGAAAGGAAAAAACGCGGAAAATAAAATAAGTTTTCATCGGTTAAAGTGCAAAATAAAGCCTAATGATATCGTTAGGCTTTTTTATGTCTCTGTATTGACTCTATATCCTGCTAATGAAGGCTTTGTAACTCTACGGAGTATCAGTTTGATTCGATGTCCTCTTTCTAGTTTCTGTTCGCTTTAGCGAGGACTAAAAAATTTTTCAAAAAATCCTTGAAAAGAATTTTAGTGCCCCTATATCTATCAATGAAGAGGATGCCGTAAGGACCTCTGGAATGGCGACACAGGTTTGCTCTCTTAAGAGGAGCCTTGTGTTGTGATCATTAAATGTGTTGTTAGCTCCATGTTGAAAGAATGGCTGCTAACGGCTTAGCGCCTATGCGCTAAGGCTATTGCTTATGATGAGGATAGTATGATGAGAACAGTAGATTTCACTCCTTTATACCGCAACGCAATTGGTTTTGACCGTCTATTAAACATGATGGAATCCAGTTCAGCGAAGAATAGCTCTGCGGGTTACCCTCCGTACAATATTGAACAGCAAGACGACAATAAATATCGCATCACGATGGCGGTAGCTGGTTTTTCTGAAGAGCAGATTGAGATTACTCAACAAGAAAATACGCTGATTGTGCGTGGCGAACGTAAACCCGAAGAGAATAAAAACTACGTCTACCAAGGTATTGCTGAGCGCGATTTTGAACGTAAATTCCAATTGGCCGACTATGTCAAAGTACTCGGAGCCACAATGGAAAATGGCTTGCTACACGTGGATCTTGAACGTGAAACACCTGAAGCGATGCAACCACGTAAAATTGCGATTAATGGCAAAAACTTAATTGAGAACAATTAAGTTACTGGCCACATTAAAGTAGTGAAAGAGCGCCTTTTGGCGCTCTTTTTCATGGCAGAAAGGATGAATTACTGTTGATACGCTAATGCCACTTCTTGAGCAATAATTTGAATGCCCTTTTGCATGGCTTCATCATCTTGCACGTAGTTCATGCGCAGACACTGATGCGCGTGTTGCCAATCGTCTTGTTGACCAATAAAGAAATATTCACCCGGTACAATCAATACTCCTCTGGCTTTTAGACGTTGGTAAAGTTCCATCGTGGTGATGGGGAGCTCATCAAACCAGAGCCATAAAAAGATCGCCCCTTCTGGTTTATGGATACGAAAGCGCGGGTCGCTAATGGCTTGCTTGAGTAACTCGACTGCTCTTTGTGATTTCTGCTGGTAGAAGGGCTTGATCACATCGCGACTGAGCCTTAATAGATCGCCTTTTTCAATCATGTGATGAGCAATGGCTGGGCCGATGCTGCCTGGCGCTAAACTAATGATGCCATTCATGTTGGTTAATGCTTGGGTAATGGTTTCGTTGGCAATGACGATACCGCAGCGCACACCGGGTAAACCCAGTTTCGAAAGGCTCATGCATAAAATGGTGTTGTCATTCCAAAAGGGTTCAATCTCTTCAAAAATGATGTTGGGAAATGGAACGCCGTATGCATTGTCGATAATCAGTGGGATATTGTTCTCTCTAGCCAGCTTATCGAGCTTGTGGATCTCTTGTTCTGTGAGCACATTTCCCGTCGGATTGGTTGGACGGGAAGCACAAATGGCGGCTACCGACGAATCCACGCTCAAGGTTTCGAAATCCACGTGGTATTTGAATAAGCCATTGTCGAGTAGTTCTATTTCTGGGCGATAGGAGACAAAAATATCTTCATCTATCCCGGCATCACCATAACCAATATATTCAGGCGCTAATGGCAGTAAAATTTTCTTATGTGAACCATCAGCTTGCTGGCCAGCAAATAGATTAAATAGATAGAAAAATCCACTCTGGCTGCCATTGGTTAAGCTAATGTTCTTTTCACTGATTTCCCAGCCATAGGTTTCTTTGAGCAGTTTTGTGAGAGATTTAACGAACAGATCTTTACCTTGTGGGCCATCATAGTTGGCGAGGGCAGCGATCAGTTCACCACTGCTAAGCATGTCAGCACTGGTTTGATGAAAGTAGTCAATCATGGCGGGAATGGCGGCTGGGTTACCACCGCCGAGCATAATGGCTCCGGGGGTGCGCAGGCCATCATTGAGATCGTCCATTAACTGGGTAATACCGGAATACTGATTAAATTTTTCACCAAATTTCGAAAACTGCATTGCTGACTGCCTAATTCATTCTTGTATTTGCTTGCATAAAGGGGCATGAAACGATGCCATGCCCATCGAGTAATCCTTGAACATACCCCAATGTTTTTGCGAGTCAAAGCACTATTTTTCGCCAAATAACACACTGCGGTCAGATAAAACAAAAAGCCCAGCGGATGGCCGCTGGGCTTTGATAGATTAATTTGTGTGCCGAAATATCAGCGACTACTTTTGCAGCAGTGAAATATCAGCAATTTGTAGGAACAGATTACGCAAGTTGTTGAGCAGCGTTAAACGGTTTTGTTTTAATGCTTCATCGTCTGCCATCACCATGACATTATCAAAGAAAGCATCAACAGGTTCACGTAGTGCTGCCAGCTTGCTCAGTGCTTGTTGGTAATCACCGGTAGCGAAAGCAGGTTCTAGTGCTTCGGTCATCACTTCCACTTCTTCCGCTAAGGCTTTTTCGGCCGCTTCTTGAAGAAGTGTTAGGTTGATTTCTGCAGCCAGTTCACCGTCAAATTTCGCTAAAATGTTACCGACACGCTTGTTTGCCGCCGCTAGGGCTTCAGCCGCTTCCAGTTCACGGAAGTGGGAAACCGCTTTAACACGTTTGTCAAAATCAGCGGGTTTGGTTGGACGACGAGCAAGTACAGCTTGGATGATGTCGACGCTAAAACCTTCATCTTGATACCAAGCACGGAAACGGCCAAGCATAAACTCAATTACATCGTGCTCAACGTTGTCGTTGGTAAGGCGATCACCAAACAGCGATTTCGCTTTTGCTACGAGGTCAACTAAGTCCAAGTTATAGCCGTATTCAACGATGATGCGCAGTACACCCAGTGATGCGCGACGCAGAGCAAAGGGATCCGAGCCTTTTGGTGCTTGGCCAATACCGAAGATGCCGACTATGGTGTCTAGCTTGTCTGCGATTGCCACAGCGGCGGAAACGCCATTGGTTGGCAGAGCATCGCCAGCAAAGCGTGGCATGTACTGTTCGTTTAGTGCAACGGCGACTTCTTCTGCTTCTCCGTCATGGCGAGCATAATGCATACCCATCACGCCTTGCGTGTCGGTAAATTCAAACACCATTGAGGTCATCAAATCGCATTTAGCCAGTAAGCCCGCACGTTTTGATTTTTCTACATCCGCGCCAATCTGTTCTGCAATGTAACCAGCCAGTTCAGTAATACGGTCAGTTTTATCTTTAATCGTACCTAACTGCTGCTGGAAAATCGCGGTTTCTAGTCGTGGTAGACGATCGACTAATTTGCTTTTGAGATCGGTATTAAAGAAGAATTCCGCGTCCGCTAAGCGTGGACGAACGACTTTCTCGTTGCCTTCGATAACATGGCGAGGCTCTTTCGACTCGATGTTAGAGACGAAAATAAAGTTAGGCAGCAATTGCTTATTCGCATCGCTCATCTGATGAGAATAAACCGGGAAGTATTTTTGGTCACCTTTCATGGTGTAAACCAAAGCTTCTGACGGTACTTTAAGGAATTTTTCTTCAAATTTCGCCGTCAGCACCACTGGCCATTCAACCAGTGAGGTCACTTCTTCAACCAAGTCATCGTCAAGATCGGCAACACCGCCAACCTGTAGCGCTGCTTTTTGTGCATCCGCAATAATTATTGCTTTACGTGCATCGTAATCGGCGATTACTTTACCGCGCTGTTCTAAAATCGCTGGGTATTGCTCTGCTGAATCGATGGTGAACTCTTTTTCGCCCATAAAGCGGTGGCCACGAATGGTGCGCGCAGAAGCTACGCCTAAGATCTCACCTTCGATCAGTTCATCACCCATCAAAATAGTCAGAGTTTTTACTGGGCGGATAAATTGTGTTTCTTTATCACCCCAGCGCATGGGTTTGGCGATAGGCAAGTTTGCTAACGCTTTGGCGGCAAGTTCAACCACAATAGCTTTGGCATCTTGGCCTTTGACTTCCTGTTTGAACAGTAGCCATTCACCTTGTTCTGTTGTTAGGCGATCCGCTTGCTCAACAGTAATGCCGTTACCACGCGCCCAGCCTTGTGCTGCTTTGGTTGGATTGCCATCGGCATCAAAAGCAACAGAAATAGCGGGGCCACGTTTTTCGACCACTTTATCCGCTTGACCTTGGGCCAAGTTGGTCACTTTCAGTGCTAAACGGCGAGGGGTTGCAAACCATTTGATGCCTTCGTGTGCCAGTTCAGCGGTTTTCAATTCTGCGGCAAAGTTAGCCGCAAACGCTTCAGCCAAAGTGCGAAGTTGTTTTGGTGGTAGCTCTTCTGTGCCTAATTCAATTAGAAATTCTTTTGCCATCTTATTTGTCCTCACCCTTTTTACACATAGGGAAGCCAAGTGCTTCACGAGATGCGTAGTACGCTTCTGCAACCGCTTTGGTCAGGTTACGGATGCGTAGGATGTAACGTTGACGTTCTGTCACCGAAATCGCTTTACGCGCGTCCAATAGGTTAAAGGCATGGCCCGCTTTCAAAATACGCTCATAGGCAGGAAGTGGCAGCGGTTTTTCTAGCTCAAGTAGATGCTTACACTCTTTTTCGCACTGGTCGAAGAAAGTGAAAAGAAAATCGACATCCGCGTGTTCGAAGTTGTAAGTGGATTGTTCGACTTCATTTTGATGGTAAATGTCACCATAGGTGACTTTACCTAATGGGCCATCTGTCCAGACTAAGTCATACACTGAATCCACGCCTTGAATATACATGGCGAGACGTTCAATACCGTAAGTGATTTCGCCGGTGACAGGCTTGCACTCAAGGCCACCGACTTGTTGGAAGTAAGTAAATTGAGTTACTTCCATGCCGTTTAGCCACACTTCCCAGCCAAGACCCCAAGCACCTAAGGTTGGGTTTTCCCAGTTATCTTCCACGAAACGAATATCGTGTACTAGTGGGTCAACACCGAGCACCTCTAAAGACCCTAAATACAACTCTTGAATGTTGTCTGGTGAAGGTTTGATGATGACTTGGAATTGGTAATAGTGTTGCAGGCGGTTTGGGTTTTCACCATAACGACCGTCCGTTGGACGACGAGAGGGTTGAACATACGCCGTTGCAATGGGCTCTGGGCCTAAAGCTCGCAGGCATGTCATTGGGTGAGAGGTTCCTGCACCAACTTCCATGTCTAATGGTTGAACAATGGTACAGCCTTGTTGGGCCCAATAATCCTGCAGCGCGAGGATCATACCCTGAAAGGTTTTGATATCGTATTTTTGCATAGTCAGGTTCGCGCGATTCTTCTGTCTGAATGGATGAAAATAACGAACAAGTATACCCAGATATTCGTTCAGCGAGTAGGGGTAATCTTGCTTAATTAATGGTCGAAAATCCGTTTTGGTCGAATTTATCGCATCGATTGTGCCAAATTCCTGCACATGAACGATTTTGACTTATTTCTAACTTGAGATTTTCACTCGGCCTGATTAGAATTGCGCCGTCTTTGGGGAGTAGCTTACCAGTGAGATTTCTTATCTTAACGGTTCGTTCGTCAACATAATTGGTGCCAAATCACCGTGGCGTTCGAGGCTAAAGTCATTTTAGCTTAGCAAGACCTTAGACAAACATCACAAACCGGGGCGGGGAGTGGCGTTTGTCTATGGTTATTATAATTATCCCGCCCCATCGAGCCTGTCGTGAGCGTATTAGCTATTTCAATTACTACCGTCGCCTTAGCTGAAATTGGCGATAAAACCCAACTGCTTTCTCTGCTGCTAGCCAGTCGTTATCGTAAACCTTTGCCTATTATTGCCGCCATTTTTGTCGCAACGATGGTTAACCATGCACTCGCTGCTTGGCTGGGCGTGGTCGTTGCCGACTACCTGTCACCAGAAATCCTTAAATGGGTGTTGGTCGCTAGCTTCCTTGCCATGGCGGGTTGGGTGTTAATTCCAGACAAACTCGACGGTGATGAAAAAATTACCAATCGAGGCCCTTTTGTCGCTAGCTTCATCGCCTTTTTTGTCGCTGAAATTGGCGATAAAACCCAAATAGCAACGTCTATTCTTGGTGCGCAATATGCGGATGCTCTACTGTGGGTGGTGCTCGGAACGACAATTGGTATGTTGCTGGCTAACGTACCTGTGGTGCTGATTGGTAAATTATCCGCCGATAAAATGCCGCTAGGACTTATTCGTAAAATCACGGCGGTACTCTTTTTGATATTAGCGATCGGCGCGGCGATTTGGTAATTCCAATCGATTAGATGATTGGGCGAGTGAGCGTGACACAATTTATTACTCAACTTGTCGCCCAACGTCTACGGTTGCGTGATGAGTGACAAATTTATGCCATACTGGTCATGTTACTGTAGTGCTAGATGATGCAAGTCTAAGAGGGAATGCATATGCTGACACGTTATATGGGAATGACCGCCAAGAGCCAAAGTTACTTGTTTACGTTCGGTTTTGTGCTGACGTTGTTGGGTATGGCGTTGACGGAAATGTGGCTACCCATGGTGGCCGGCGCAATCATATTGTGTGGCTTAATGGTGGAATCTTGGATCCGAGTCGCGCACATTATCCCGATGCACGATGAAATTCGAACCCTGCAAAAGCAGATCACAAAACTGCAATCAGAGATCCGCACCATCGAGTTTAATGAGTAGTGTGCAGCGTAATGAATCAATGAATCAATGAATCAATGAATTAATAGCAAAAGGCGGCCTTTTTGAGGTCGCCTTTTCTTTTGCGTACGCATCACTTAGATCGAGGCTTAACTCAATCCTTTCTTAATCAAATAGAGATAGGGCAATGTGTCCACTTTCTCCGCAATTAACTGATGATCCATAAAGCGGCAAAAACTGGGAATGTCTCGAGTGGTTGACGGGTCATCGGCTTTCACTAGTAAAATTTCGCCATCTTGCATGGTTCGAATGGTTTTTCTGACCATCATTACAGGCTCGGGACAGCGCAATCCTTCGGCTTCGAGTGTTTGTGTGGCAAGTGCCGGATCAAATGTCATATTCAAACCTAATCGATGTTATCGCAAGGCGTAGATAATACTGGCGAGGAAAAAATATTCAATAACCACTTGGCAAAGTGATCTTTTTGTTTTAACTTACTTAACAAGTTGATAACAATTTAGTGAGGCACTTATGTTAACAGCGCTTGATAGGTTAACCATTTATTCGGTTCTCTGCTTTATCTCATTTTGTGCCTTAGTGATGCGAACGCCTGCAGAAACGTCATGGATGCCACTTTTTGGTGTCAGTGCGTCACTGGTTGGGATCTGGCTTGAGATGCATCTTTGGAAAGGCATCTCAGAAGAGCAGAATCACTAATCCATCACATATTGATCAACGCATTGCACTAATACGACACGTAACACATTCCGACACTATCCCCATTTTCTTGGGCTTCCCCGCTGAAAGGCGGGATTTTTTTTGCCTAACGCGTACACTGAGCCTATTTACCAATGACAAAAGTGGGGTTATTGCATGGAGTTGGAAGATATCTATCGTCGTGATCTGAATTTATTGATTGCACTGAGAGTGTTGATAGAAGAGAGCAGTGTCAGTAAAGCGGCCCAGCGTTTAAATCTTAGCCAGTCAGCCATGAGCCGTGTATTAGGTCGGTTACGTGATCTGCTCAATGATCCTCTTTTTACGCGCCAAGGTCAGCATCTCATTCCGACTGAAAAAGCGCTGGAGCTTAATCGTGCCTTAGGCGAGCCATTGGAGTCTCTACGTCAAATCCTTTCACCTGTTGAATTTGACCCTCAGCAATGTGAACAAACCTTCACCATTGCCACGACAGATTACGCAATGCAGACCATCTTACCGTTTGCTTTACCAAGGATATATCAAGAGGCACCAAACGTGTCGTTTGAGTTTTTACCTTTGCAGCATGATAGGTTGGCCGATCAACTGACTTATGAAGGGGCTGATTTAGCGATTTGTCGCCCAACGTCGCCAGTAGCACCATTGATGAGTGAGGTGCTTGGGCGAGTCGGTGTGCTTTGTTTGCTCTCCCAACACCATCCGTTGGCGAATCGGCAGATCTCTTTAGCGGATTACCTGACATACCCTCATGCGATGATTGCGATCAGTGATGGTGTTAATGCCTTAATTGAACAAGCATTAAGTGAGCAGCCTAAACGGAAAATGGTGCTCAGAGCCTATCATTTAGAAGCCGCGCTAGCGATTGTTGATACCATGCCATTGATTATTACGGTGCCTGCGGATCTGGCCTATTTAGTGGCAGAGCGTTACGCATTGGTGGTGAAGCCGTTACCGTTTCAGTTTACGCCGTTTGACTACTCTATGATTTGGCACTCGCGATGTGAGCATTCTCCTGCCCAAGAATGGTTAAGGCAGATCGTCAAACAAGAGTGCAGTCGGTTGATTGCTAAGCGTATTGAAGAGATGCAGTTAGAGGGAGAAAAATCATCAAGCTTTGAGTAAGACCAAAGCTTGATGAATGAATGGTTTAAAGCTTAATCACCACGCGACCAGTTACTTGACCATTGGTGATCGTTTCAGCGTACTGCGCTGTTTGTTCGAGGGTGATTTCCTCACACGCTTGCTCAAAGTAGCTTGCAGGTAGCAGTTTCGCTAAGCTTTCCCATGCTGCCATGCGTTTTTCTAGCGGGCAAGAGACGGAGTCGACACCTTGTAGGCGTACATTGCGCAAAATGAACGGCATGACGGTGGTGGGTAAATCAAAACCACCCGCTAAACCACACGCGGCAACCGTGCTGTTGTAGTCCATTTGGGCTAACACTTTGGCTAACATTTTGCTGCCTACTGTATCGACCGCGCCAGCCCAAATCTGTTTTTCCAGCGGACGAGCTGGCTCTTCAAATTCGCTGCGATCAATAATGCGGCTTGCTCCTAGTTTTTCTAGCAGTGGACCATTTTGTTCAACACGACCAGTTACCGCAGCAACTGTATAACCTAGCTTAGCTAATAGTGTTACAGCAACTGAACCCACGCCGCCACTGGCACCCGTCACCAATATTTCACCCTTTTCCGGTTGAATACCCGCATCTAAAATGGCTTGCACGCAAAGCATGGCAGTAAAGCCAGCAGTGCCAATCATCATCGCTTTTTTGCTATCAAGGCCGTGCGCGAGTGGTACTAACCAATCGGCTTTCAAGCGTGCTTTTTGCGCCATACCACCCCAATGGTTTTCACCCACTCCCCAACCGGTTAGTACAACTTTATCACCGGTTTGGTAGCGAGTATTTTGGGATTCAAGTACGGTTCCTGCAAGATCAATGCCCGGTACCATAGGGAAATTGCGAATGATTTTACCTTTACCTGTAATGGCTAAACCATCTTTGTAATTCAATGATGAGTAATCGACCGCGACTAAAACTTCACCTTGCGGTAATTGTGATTCGTCGATTTGTTCAATGGTGGCAACTGTGTTTTTTTCTTGTTGATTAAGGATTAACGCTTTAAACATTCGGATCTCCAGATTGGCACAGCAAGCATAAGATGTCGCTAAGTGTAGTACTGAATTAACTATGACTAAAATGAAACTTTAGCATTGGTTCTATGCGTCTTATGCATCACTCATAAAAAATGCCAGTCGTGGGACTGGCATTGAGCTTTAGGATAAGAAGAACTGGTATGAAGGATTGTCCGTCTCATCTTTGCATTGGTAACCCAATTCTCTAAGGTGAGCGGAGAAGCGGTTTAAATCGCTCTCTTCGAGTTCAAAACCACACAATACGCGGCCATAATCGGCGCCATGATTGCGGTAATTAAACAAGCTAATGTTCCAGTGTGTGCCAAGCGTGCTGAGAAATTTCAGCAGAGCGCCCGGATATTCCGGAAATTCGAAGCTGTATAATCGTTCTTTTAGCGGCTTAGAGGGTTTGCCTCCAATCATATAACGGACATGCAGTTTGGCCATTTCATCATCCGATAGATCCACCACAGGGTAGCCACCTTGGCGTAAATCGTGAATGATGTTGTCGAGCTCTTCTTGCCCACTTAACAGACGTACACCGACGAAAATGTTGGCCAGTTTGTCATCGTTATAGCGATAGTTGAACTCGGTGACCGCTCGACCGCCAATGATATTACAAAACTCAAAAAACGCGCCTTGACGTTCAGGTATGGTCACCGCCAAAAGCCCTTCACGTTTTTCGCCTAGCTCACATCGCTCCGACACGTAACGCAAGCCGTGGAAATTGGTGTTAGCCCCTGAAAGTACGGTGCCTAACTGTTTATCCACCAGCTTATATTTTTCCGCGAATTTCTTCAGACCAGCCAGAGCAAGCGCTCCAGAAGGTTCGGCAATCGCACGCGTGTCTTCGAAGATATCTTTAACCGCCGAGCAGATTTCATCGCTTGATACCGTGATGTGGCCATCAATGTATTGTTGACACAAACGGAAGGTTTCATCACCAATACGTTTTACCGCGACACCGTCGGCAAACATGCTGACTTGGTCAAGCACCACGGGTTTACCTGCCTCGAGTGCTGCTTTTAAACAAGCAGAATCTTCAGGTTCAACCGCAATGACTTTGATTTCTGGCATCAGCTGTTTGATGAGCACCGCGACCCCAGCGGCTAAACCGCCACCGCCGACGGGTACAAAAATGTAATCAAGGTGGCCATTTTGTTGCAGCATTTCCATGCCAATCGTGCCTTGCCCTGCAATGACCAGTGGGTGATCGAACGGTGGGACAAACGTATAACCTTGCTCGTGAGCCAAGCGTTCCGCTTCGGCTTTGGCTTCATCAAAGTTGTTGCCATGCAAAATCACCAAACCGCCAAAACCGCGCACCGCTTCGACTTTGATATCAGGGGTAGTTTTAGGCATCACAATGGTGGTTTTAATGCCTAATTTTGTTCCCGATAGAGCCATTCCCTGCGCGTGGTTGCCTGCTGACGCAGCAATCACCCCTGCTTGTTTTTGCACCTCAGATAAACTCGACACCATATTATAAGCGCCGCGTAATTTAAAAGAATGCACAGGCTGGCGATCTTCACGCTTGAGCTGAACGCGATTTTTGATGCGCGCCGATAAGCGAGGCATATCCTGCAGTGGCGTCACCGTTGCGACGTCATACACGGGGGCGCGCAGGATCTGGCGCAGATAATCTGCGCCAGTTTGAGTTGCATTACCTGAGTCGCTCATCCGCTAGCCCTCGAGCTTAGATTTGTCTCGAACAGCCCCTTTATCAGCGCTGGTGGCCATACTTGCGTAGGCTTTCAATGCCAAAGAGACTTCACGCTGGCGATTGACAGGTTTCCAACCGAGCTGGTCTTGTTTGACGCGGCGCTCAGCCAGTTCAGCTTCTGAAACGTTGAGCGTAATGGAGCGGTTTGGAATATCAATGGCGATAATATCCCCAGAATTAACCAAACCTATCGTTCCGCCGTTCGCAGCTTCTGGAGAAACGTGACCAATTGATAAACCGGAAGTGCCCCCAGAGAAACGACCGTCAGTCAGTAGCGCGCACTCTTTGCCTAGCCCCATTGATTTGAGGTACGTGGTTGGGTAAAGCATTTCTTGCATACCCGGGCCGCCTTTCGGGCCTTCATAGCGGATGACGACAACATCACCGGCCTTCACTTTACCGCCTAAAATACCTTCAACGGCACTTTCTTGGCTTTCAAAGACCACGGCTGGGCCTGCAAATTTCAGGCTACCTTCATCAACCCCTGCTGTCTTGACAATACAGCCGTCAACGGCAATGTTGCCTGATAGCACGGCTAGGCCTCCATCTTGGCTAAAAGCATGCTCTTTGGTACGAATACAGCCTTCTTTGCGATCGTCATCGAGGCGATCCCATCGGCATTGTTGTGAGAAGGCTTTAGTGGTACGAATACCCGCAGGGCCGGCACGGAAAAAGGTTAAGACGTCTTCATCTTGCGTTTGCATGATGTCGTATTGAGCCAGCTGCTCTTTCATCGATAAACCCAACACGGTGCGAGTTTGATTGTTGATGAGACCGGCGCGATCCAATTCACCAAGAATCGCCATCACGCCACCCGCGCGGTGTACATCTTCCATGTGATATTTTTGAGTCGATGGCGCGACTTTACACAGATGAGGTACGCGGCGTGACATGCGGTCGATATCACCCATGTCAAAATCGATTTCACCTTCTTGAGCGCCTGCTAATAGGTGCAATACGGTGTTGGTTGAGCCGCCCATAGCAATATCGAGCGCCATCGCATTTTCGAACGCGGCTTTGTTGGCAATATTACGCGGTAAGGCGGATGCATCATCTTGTTCGTAGTAACGCTTGGTTAATTCAACAATGCGTTTACCTGCGTTGATGAAGAGCGCCTCACGATCGGCATGCGTGGCTAACATCGAACCATTACCTGGTTGAGAAAGCCCCAACGCTTCGGTGAGACAGTTCATTGAGTTGGCGGTAAACATGCCAGAACAAGAACCACAGGTTGGGCAGGCCGAGCGTTCAATTTGTTCACTTTGTGCATCGGAGACTTTAGGGTCAGCGCCTTGGATCATCGCATCGACTAAATCGAGTTTGATGATTTGATCAGAAAGCTTGGTTTTACCCGCTTCCATTGGCCCGCCAGAAACAAAGATGACGGGAATATTAATGCGCAGTGCCGCCATCATCATCCCAGGGGTGATTTTGTCGCAGTTGGAAATGCAGACCATCGCATCAGCGCAGTGCGCATTAACCATGTACTCGACAGAGTCTGCGATCAACTCGCGTGATGGTAGTGAGTACAGCATGCCGCCATGCCCCATGGCGATACCGTCATCTACCGCGATGGTATTAAATTCTTTGGCGATGCCGCCGGCTTTTTCGATTTCACCCGCAACCAATTGACCCATATCTTTGAGGTGCACGTGGCCCGGTACGAATTGAGTGAACGAGTTAACCACCGCAATAATCGGCTTACCGAAATCTTCATCTTTGACGCCAGTGGCGCGCCATAATGCGCGCGCTCCAGCCATATTACGTCCGTGTGTCGTTGTTGCGGATCTATACTTTGGCATTGTCTATCGTCCTCTATTACTTCGGTTGTGGGTACACGTAATCCAACCAGCCCCACTTGTCTTCAGTGGTGCCGTTAAATAGGCCAAAGTAAGCTTCTTGCATCACTTTCGTGATTGGCCCACGTTTGCCCTCTCCAACCGTAATTTGGTCTACGCTCCGTACAGGGACGATTTCGGCGGCGGTGCCAGTCATAAAAATTTCGTCAGCAAGGTAGAGTGCTTCACGCGCAATGTTCACTTCACGCACTTCGTAACCCATCTCTTTAGCCAGCGTCATGATCGAATCACGCGTGATGCCCGGCAAGATGGAGCTGGTGGTTGGTGGCGTGAGCAGCACACCGTTTTTGATGACGAAAATGTTTTCGCCTGCACCTTCAGATAAATAACCATCCACGCTTAAGGCGATACCTTCGGCATAGCCATGACGACGAGCTTCACCACCGACAAGCAGAGACGATAAATAGTTACCACCCGCTTTGGCTGCGGTTGGAATGGTGTTTGGCGCAGCGCGATGCCAGCTAGAAACCATCGCATCCACACCATTTTCTAGCGCTTCATCACCTAAGTAAGCACCCCAAGGGAAGGCGGCAATGATTAACTCCATTTCAGTATTCACTGGTGGGCAAACGCCAAGGCCAACGTTGCCAACAAAGCCAAGTGGGCGAATGTAGGCTGAATCCAGTTTATTGACGCGCAATGTTTCACGTGTCGCTTCCATGATCTCTTCTATCGTATAGGGGATAGGGAAACGGTAAATTTTTGCTGAATCTTTCAGGCGTTGAGCGTGCTCTTTATGACGGAAGACGATTGGACCTTTAGGAGTGTTATAACAACGCACACCTTCAAACACCGAGGTGCCGTAGTGCATTGCGTGTGTCAGTACATGAACGTTTGCATTTGCCCACGGAACCATTTCACCGTTGAACCAAATGTAATCTGCAGTTTTTGTTGCCATTTATTGCCTTCCTTATGCACAAATCTTTTGTTGTAAATTGTTATTCGGTAGTTCGTTATTTTTTATTGGGGTGACATCGACACTGCGAATATCCCATAATTTTTCAATTTGATTGATCAGTGTGCTGATGGGGCGATCACTATCAACAATGATTTCAACACTGGCGACTTTGCTGGCGTGGTTTTGCGTTGCGGCCACTTGTTTTATCACAAATCCACGATGGCGAATCACGCGCAGAACACGCTCTAATAGCACCGGTTTATCATCGGCTTTGATGTCTAATAGGTATCTATCCATTAGGTGTTCTCCAACATATCACTATTTGAGGCGCCCGGTGGTACAAGCGGCCATACGTTTTCTTCTTCATCAATCAAAACGTGAAGCAGATAAGCTGTTTTGCTGGCCAGCATTTCTTTAAGTGCTGGTTCAACTTCTTCTTTTTTGGTGATGGTTTTGCCAGGAATATCGAACGCCTTAGCTAGCATCACGAAATCTGGGTTGTCATCCAAAATTGTTTCGCTATGGCGGCCATCAAAGAACAGCGATTGCCATTGGCGCACCATACCTAAACGGTGGTTGTTCAGTAGTACCATCTTGACCGGGATTTGGCGGCGCTTGAGCGTACCAAGTTCTTGAACATTCATCATGAACGAGCCATCCCCGGAAATGAGAATGGATTGATCATCTGGGCGAGCAACGGCAGCACCCATTGAGGCGGGCAACCCAAAGCCCATAGTGCCAAGGCCAGCTGAGGTGATGAAGTTCTGTGGAGCACGCGGCTGAATGTGCTGCGCGGCCCACATTTGATGTTGGCCAACGTCGGTTGAGACGATGGCTGAATCGGGCATCATGTCGGACAGTTGTTTGAGTAACAATGGTGCAAAAATGAGATCGCCCGGGTGGTCATAGCGCCACTTAAAGCCACTGCGCAAACTTTCACTGTGGTGAACCCACGGTGCGATATCACGCGTCAGTTCCAGTTGTGGAAGAATGAGATTGATGTCACCACGTAGTGACGCATTGGCGATACGGAGTTTATTAAACTCGGCCGCATCGATATCGATATGAATCACTTTGGCGTGTGGTGCAAAAGTATCCAACTTTCCCGTTACTCGGTCATCAAAGCGCGCTCCAACCACAATCAGCAAATCACACTCTTGAACGACCAAGTTTGCCGCCTTAGTCCCGTGCATACCAAGCATGCCGAGGTAATGCGGGTCATGACGCTCAATCGTGCCCAAGCCTTTTAAGGTGCTTACTGATGGCATCGGATTGAGGCGTAAAAACTCGCGTACGGAATCGGTCGCTTTGGCCAGTTGAACGCCACCGCCAACATACAATACAGGACGAGAGCTTTGTGAAAGCAGTTGTTGCGCTGCGTGAAGCTGCTCTTGGCTGGCAACTGGCATGGCTTGCGCAGTGAACGCAGGTAGCTCAGTCACGGGGGTTTTTGCCAGTTGTACATCTTTAGCGATATCCACAATCACCGGGCCGGGACGACCCGCTTTCGCTACCTCAAAGGCTTCGGCAAGGGTGGGTGCGAGATCGTGGATATCGGTAACGAGGTAGCTGTGTTTGGTGCAAGAGAGTGACATACCAATCACGTCCATCTCTTGAAAAGCATCGGTACCAATGTGCGAGCTTGCGACTTGGCCGGTGATGGCGACGAGGGGGATTGAGTCAAGAAATGCATCGGCAAGACCGGTGACCAAATTGGTCGCTCCAGGTCCTGAGGTGGCCATGCACACCGCGACATCTTGTGTCGAGCGCGCCATGCCAATCGCCGCCATGGCTGCACCTTGTTCGTGGCGACAGAGAATGTGTTCTACACCGCCATCGTATAATGCATCATAGATTGGCATGATAGCGCCGCCGGGATAACCAAAAACGGTTTTGATTCCCTGCTGCTTTAATGCGGCTACAACCAGTTGTGCTCCTGTCATCGTAACCCTCCCAAACTGTGTATGGCACAGTAAACCATGTTGTGTTTGCACTTCATGTGCGCTCCCATTCTTCCTGTCATATCGGGTTGGATAATCACCAACCAGTATGAACTTTTTAGTTTAATAGTTGTAAAAAAACCCCCGGACTTTTCAGTGCGGGGGTCTTTTGAATCTGGTGGTTATTTTGCGCCCACTAGCCCCCGCGCGGAATCAATAATGACCACGATAATCAGGCTTAGCAGTAGGTTAATGTGAGCGTTCAAATTCATCACTTAATTCTTAAAATAGTTGGCGTAATATCTTACGAAATTGTTTGCGTCTCTAGTGGTAACACACAATTCCGTTAAATGACAAGCAAAAACTCATTCTTTTTTCACATTCTTTCAGCATCACAACAAGCTATATAACAATCTCTCGTGTGCAAATAAGAGCGCAGAAACAGAACGAACACTTTTTAAACAACCACGAAGGAATGAAATGGGACTCGCAATTATTCACAGCCGAGCCAGTGTTGGCGTGCAAGCACCGACAGTGACAGTTGAAGTACATATTAGCAATGGTATGCCCGGTTTTACGTTGGTCGGCTTGCCAGAAACGACGGTCAAAGAGTCTCGTGATCGCGTGCGCAGCGCTATCATTAATTCCCGCTTTGAGTTTCCCGCCAAGCGTATTACGGTCAATCTAGCCCCTGCGGATCTCCCCAAAGAGGGTGGTCGATTTGATTTACCGATCGCGTTGGGTATTTTGGCGGCCTCACAGCAGATAGCGCTAACGAAGTTAGATGGGTATGAGTTTATTGGTGAATTAGCCTTATCTGGTGAGTTGCGTCCTGTTAAAGGTGTATTACCCGCCGCTTTAGCTGCGAATCGAGCCAAGCGCTGTTTGGTGGTGCCTCATGGTAATGGTGATCAAGCCGCGTTAGTGGCAAAGGATCAGCATAAATCGGCGCAAACGCTGCTTGAGGTGTGTGCTGATTTGTGTGGCCAGCAAACCCTCTCTCTTTTTCAAACCGAACCTAAACCGTGCCAAGCGAAAAGTACTCGCGATCTGCAAGATATCATTGGTCAACAGCAAGGAAAGCGAGCGTTAGAAATCGCAGCCGCGGGCAACCATAACCTGCTTTTTCTCGGTCCACCCGGAACGGGTAAAACCATGCTTGCCTCTCGGTTGTGTGATTTATTACCAGAAATGAATGAAGATGAAGCGATGGAAACTGCTTCGGTTGCTTCTCTGACTCCACAAGACATCAACCAGCACAACTGGAAGCAAAGGCCATTTCGCTCGCCTCACCATTCCAGTTCAATGGCGGCACTGGTCGGTGGCGGTTCTATTCCGAGGCCGGGGGAAATTTCTTTGGCACACAATGGGTTATTGTTTCTTGATGAAATGCCAGAATTTGAACGAAAAGTGCTCGACTCATTGCGTGAGCCATTAGAGTCAGGTGAAATTATTATTTCAAGAGCGCAAGGCAAAACGCGCTTTCCAGCTCGCTTTCAATTAGTGGGGGCGTTGAACCCCAGCCCAACTGGTTATTACGAAGGCACGCAAGCCAGAGCCAACCCGCAGAGTATTTTGCGCTATTTGGGACGCTTATCGGGGCCATTGCTTGATCGCTTTGACATGTCGATAGAAATCCCCTCGCTTCCCAAAGGAATGCTGGCAAATGGCGGCGAAAGAGGTGAAGCAACGGCTGTGGTTAAAGAAAGAGTGTTGATTGCTCGTGAACGGATGGTGATTCGTAATGGCAAGGTTAATGCTTTGTTAGGGAGCCGAGAAATTGAACAGTATTGCCCTTTAAGTAAGGCTGACGCCGAATTTTTGGAAAATGCACTGCACCGCCTAGGGCTCTCCATCCGCGCGTATCATCGCATTATCAAAGTGGCGCGTACGATTGCTGATTTAGAAGGGGCCGAGCAGATTGCTAAGCCCCATCTAGCGGAAGCACTCGGCTATCGAGCGATGGACCGCTTGTTGAAACAACTGACCGCACAAGCGGTGTAATGAACTTAAAATTGGTAATTTAACCCTAGCGCTGTAAAGAGAGACGATTCGTCGTAAAACGAGAGGTTTGAGCTCGATTGGTTATAACCGGCTAAAGCGATTAATGACCAATCATCCCAATCCATAAATTGACTGTATTCGTACGCGAAGAATAGGCTCAGTTCATCGTCATTACGCACAGTGTGATTAAACAGTGAATTTCCACCTTGATAGTCGCGCTTGGTATAACCAGCGGTCAGCGCCAGTTTATGGCGATTGATAAACGTGAAGTAGGAGAGATCGGCGGCGTAAGAGTGATGAGTATTGGCGTCGCCATCCGCTTGGTGGTTGATATAAGTGATGGAGGGCTGTAACAAACTGGTTGGGCTCAGAGAATAACGATACTGCCCTTTTAGGTAGTAACTTTTACCATCACGAGCCAGTTCAGGGCTTGGAAACTGATCGTTGTCGATCTCTTTGGTCGCGTAAGCGACATCGATAGTCCATGGGCTGCCTTGAATACTATTGAATGTTAATCGGTAGGCATTTCCTGACTCATCGGTTTCTTGGCGCTGACTCTTTAGTTGGTAAGGATTGGCCCAGGTTTTTCCAGACATCACGGTCGGCAAAAAAGCCACATCAACCACGGTACCTGTCTCCATCTCATATTGATAGCCCAGCTGAAGCGCTAAAGTGCCGACGGCAATATCATCACGTGAGGTGCCTAGATAAACCTGTTGTTGACGTTTGTCCCCGAAGGTGTAAGCAAGGTTACCCAAAGGCCCAACGGCAAAGTTTGACTGCCGGCTACTCTTTGTTTCGAGTGATGTAATACGCTCATCTCCACCCGTATCAAATGATGATTGGGAAGATGCAAAAATAGTATTAATGGCAATCTCACCACTTAAACCTGTTTCTGGAGCCAGTTCGGCAGATACATGAAAAGCCAGAGCGCTAACAAGCGTCATGGACAGGTATTTATTCATTAGGAGTTTCCATACTTTGATTCAATAGTGGTTAAGTATATGAATAAACTTGGATGACGACACGATAAAACTAATCTGACCGTTTTATGAATGAAGAGTGAGCCTTGTCTTAGGCATACATAGTTTTGTGCTGCGATGGCTTGTGTTTCAAGATTGGTTGTATGAGAAAGCGCTGCAAGGTTGAACTTGATTAAGTAAAAATGAGGAGCCGTTGTGCTCCTCATTTGGGAATGATTACTTGGTCAGTAGGTAATTGACCAGTTCGAAGTATTCATTGGTCGATTTAACACCTTGTCCCTGCACCAAATAATGATTGTTAACCACGACAGCAGGCACACCTGAAAGGCCGCTTTCTTGGAACTGTTTGTCAAAGCGGCGCACCATTGAATCGACGGCAAAACCATTAAAGGCGGCATCAAATTTTGCTGCATCAATACCTTCGTCTAGGAAGATTTGACGTAGATCAGCATCATCTCTTGGTGGTTTACGCATCGTGTGGATGCGGTTAAACATCACGGGCACCATTTTGTCTTCAACTTTGAGGGCAAGCATGGTGGCGTAAGCTTTACTCATTGATTTACCCATAGAGCCACCCATAAAAGAAACATGGTTTTTCTGCAGAGTAACCCCTTGTGGGAGCTGCTTTTTCAGTTGGGCGATGATCGGCTCAAAGGTATTGCAGTGTGGGCAGTAAAAGGAGAAAAACTCCGTCACGGTTGGATTTTTAGAGGGTTCAAGATCAAGCACTTTATAATGCTCACCTTCTTTAAATTGGGCTGCATGAGCCGATAAGCTCAGCAGTAAGGTTGCAACCAGTGCAAAAAGCTTCTTCATTGTGTACTCCATTTATTGCTTCAAGGTGACTTACCATTGTGGCATTAGTGAGAGCGTAGGCTCGTCTAATGCTGCTATTTGTTCTTTAAACGCAAGCACTTGGCTTTCCCAATATTTAGGGTCATTAAACCAAGGGAAGGCGAGTGGAAAAGCAGGGTCCTGCCATCGTTTGGCCAACCATGCCATGTAATGCACCATTCGTAGACCGCGTAACGGTTCAATTAGTTTCAATTCGGCTGGATTAAAATCGTGAAACTCTTGATACGACTCTAAGATAATGTCCAACTGCATTCGCTTATCTTGCAATTCGCCATTGAGTAGCATCCACAAATCCTGTACTGCTGGTCCATTGCGAGCATCGTCTAAATCGACAAACATAGGCCCATCTCGCCACAAAATATTGCCTGGATGGCAATCACCATGCAAGCGGATGGCCGCGGATTTTGCTGGCCATTGCTGTTCAATTTTGTTGATCAATAACGATAAGTCACTGAAAAAGGTATTTTGCAAGTGCTGAGGTATGAAGGACGCATTTTCCAATAGCTGTTTGGGTTGATAAAGATACTCATCTAAGCTGATGGTTGGGCGATGAACAAATGTACGAGTGGCACTGATGTGATGAATGCGTCCAAGAAACCGGCCCACGCCTTCTAATTGGTCCATATTGTCCACTTCAAACTGCCGCCCACCCACACTGTTAAACAGCGCGAAATGATAGCCCTGATAGTGATGTAAGGTTGCACCGTTGATGAGCAATGGCTCAGCAATCGGAATTTCCGCCGCGTACAGCTCGCGTGTGAAATCGTGCTCCTCTTGAATTTGCTCAACACTCCAGCGCTGAGGTCGATAGAATTTCACCACATAGCGTTGGCGTTCTTCATCGATGAATTGATAAACGCGGTTTTCGTAACTGTTGAGTGCCAGAAATCCTGATTCAGCACGAATGCCGATGCTTTCTAAGGCATACCACATGGTATCAGGGGTGAGTGCATCAAAATGGAAAGAAGCTTTGGTCATGATTAAAAAGGGCCCATTACTGAGCCCTTTTCCATTCGTTACGAAGTTAGAGTTTATTAATAAACCGGCTCTCAACTTCTATCGTGAATTGGTTACTGTCCGTGAGTATAAACTGAATCGTCGCTATAGGAGAGCTGAGTTTGTCAGGAGCGACGCCAAGGCTGGTTGGTAGGTTCAATACCTCTCCTGGTTTGACTTGAATGGTTTGTTTACCATACCAAGAGACGTCCGATAGCCCTTTCACGTCAAGCTTATACTCTTGCGTTTGCTGAGTTTTGTTGATGACTTTCAAGGTGTAAGTGTTCTCAATTTCACCATTGCTGTTGGTTTTAAATAGCTGGTTTCTATCACGCAATACACTTAAGCCGACCGGATCAACGCTGGCCACTTGAGCGATGAATAAGCCAAACATCACCAGCAGTACCGTGCCATAACCGAGCAATTTAGGCCTGAGTATTTTGGTGTGGTGGCCGGAGAGGCGGTGCTCCGTGGTATAGCTGATGAGCCCTTTTTCATAGCCCATACGTTCCATCGTGGTATCGCACGCATCAATACAAGCGCCGCAGTTAATGCATTCGTACTGCAAGCCATCACGAATATCGATGCCAGTCGGACACACTTGTACGCACAAATCACAATTAATGCAGTCACCTAAACCGAGTGCTTTGTGATCGGCTTTACGAGCGCGTGGCCCACGAGTTTCACCGCGTTTGCTGTCATAGCCAACAATAAAGGTATCTTTGTCAAACATAGCAGACTGAAAGCGAGCATAAGGACACATATGGATGCAGACGATCGAACGCATCCAGCCTGCATTTCCGTAAGTACAAAGGGTGAAAAAGAGTACCCAGAAGACGGGCCAGAAACTTTCATCGAGTGTGAAAAAGTTCACCACGAGTTCGCGTACCGGGACGAAATAGCCGACAAAAGTAAAACCAGTACCGAGTGCAATCGCCAGCCAAGCAATGTGTTTGATGGCTTTTCTTATAGCAAGATTAGCGGTGAGTTTTCCTGAGTCCTGCTTGCGGCGTTTATTGGCGGCGCCTTCGAGTTTTTCTTCAAACCAAATGTAGATAAATGTCCACACAGTTTGCGGGCACAGATAGCCACACCAGACACGGCCAAGAAAAGTGGTAATAAAAAACAGGCCGAATGCCGCAATCATAAACAACAGGGCAAGTAGAGTTAGGTCTTGTGGGTAAAGTGTGGTGCCGAAAAAGTTAAATTGCTGGTGGCCGATGTCGAGCAAAATCGCTTGACGATCACCATAAGAGATCCACGGTACCAAAGTAAAAAGCAGCAGTAAAAACCAGCCACCATAGCGGCGGAGTTGTTGATAAGTACCTTTACTTTCGCGCACATAAATACGGTTGCTAGGGTTAAAACGGTCACCGTTGCCTTTGTGAGTTTTGGGGTTGAATATTTTAGGAGTCACATCCTTTATATCGATTTTGTCCTGACTCATGAAATGATCCTTGTTGGGCTGTAAGGTGTGATTTCTTTTAGTTCACACTCTGCGACATTGCTGTTTTCTCTTTGGGTACAATACCAAGATGAGAAATTATCATTGTTCAATCTTTATTTATTAAGCGGCAAGTATAACGCCAATAACAATTTTATTTCTTTAACACTATCAACCTTTAACAATAAAGCCTCAACTCGTGAGGCTTATCGCTAATAATAAAAAAGCGACCTAATAAGGCCGCTATCTTGATCATTATCACAGGGGCTACATCATTTTATGATGCCACGCGCGCGTAAAATGGCTGTTTTAAAATCATCTTCCTGATCTTTCTTCAGGCCAGGAATCATTTCGTCTTTGGCGCTGTTGCGCATTTTTAGATGGTAGATCAATACATCATCTGTAAGCGCTTCTAATGGTCCTTTATAACCCGCTTCTTGAGCCAGTTTGGTGATGAATTGCATTAAGTTGAGCTGCTGATCTTTTTGCCATTCAGGCGCAAGTAGTTCAATTAGCTCTTCAATTCGATGACATTGCATTCTCTTTTCCCCAATTTTTATAAGTATTTTGAGTAAAGGTATCAAATTGCGGATTGAAGTCCAATTGAGCGCAAAGAAAAAGCGCAGGGTTTAGCTGCGCTTTTTAATTATGCTGCCTGAACAACATTAGTTGTGCTCGATGCAGTAAGGGCATTTTTTTCAACTAAAGTCATTGCTGGAGCGACTTTTTTTGCAGTCGGAGCAGCAGCAAAACCACTACGACGACGCATTGCACTACGGTTTGTGTGTGAAAACCTGACAGCTGTTGGGCGCATTCATTAACCTAACGGTCAGGCACATCCATTGCCAATCTAATGGCCTGAATCACCATGAGTTGAGCTTCATAATTGAAGGGTGGCTCTTCTGGCTCTCGCCAATCCAAATAATGATTCAGGAATAACGATATGCTTTCATATCGTAGTTAGATTAGCACCAAGTTTTGAATTGATCGATAGTTGAACGATTGTTGAGATGAATATTCTTGCAAATAAAGCTTAAAATTGTGTGAGATGCTTGGTTGAGTTTGTCATCTGATCGGCATTACATCGCGTTTTGTTAAATAGGAGGTACCTATGTCGTTTACAAAAAACTCGCGATTTATCGCTCTCCTTGATACCCGTTCGTTACGAAATTTGCAGTTAGGCTTACAACTGTAAGCTGAAGTGTGCAATACTAAGCCCACATTTTGTTGCTTTTGGTATGGTGTTTATGTCTGCTGTTGACAATGACGGCTATGGTGCTGGTGAAGAACGGGCGAATGCGCTGAGTCATGGTTTGGGGCTATTGCTTAGTTTTGTCGGTTTAGTATTGCTGCTGATCAAGGCAACAAGTGCACAGGCCGATGCATTGACTTATATCAGCATGAGTCTCTATGGTGGCAGCATGATAGCGTTATTCCTTGCTTCTACGCTGTATCACTCCGTTGCGACGCCGAAAGCCAAACGCTGGCTAAAAACGTTCGACCACTGTGCCATTTATCTACTGATTGCCGGAAGTTACACACCCTTTTTGTTGGTTAGCCTTCGCACTCCTTTGGCGATAGGTCTTATGGTGGTGATCTGGCTGCTGGCGCTGCTCGGTATCATCATGAAAATTGCCTTTGTCTACCGTTTTAAAAAGTTCTCACTGGTGACTTATTTGGCGATGGGGTGGTTATCCTTGGTTGTGATCTACCAACTGGCGCTCAATATCGAGATCGGCGGTTTGGTGTTACTTGCTATTGGTGGTTTGGTCTATTCGCTCGGGGTAATTTTTTATGTGGCGAAACGCATTCCCTATAATCACGCGATTTGGCATTTATTCGTGCTAGGTGGCAGTGCTTGTCATTTTTTTGCGGTTTACCTTTTTGTTCACCCAGTAAGTGCTTAACGCATTTCAACCCGCTCAATGTTGGCCGAAATTTGATAGCCTTGCTGGCGATCAACCTGAAGGATAATCGGCTTTCCTTGCGCTTGAGTTTGTGGGCGTAAATAGCTATCAGCCATCCGTTTAATGGATTGCCAAATGGGTAACTGCTGAGTGAGTAGCGGTTGACCTTGCTCGTCATAAAGAGTGATGCTGAGCACTACCGCAATGACAGATTGCGAGCTTTGATTGGTGATGGCTGTTGGGATAACGAGTGTATCTCCTTGGTAGTAAGCCGCGCCGAGTACCACTTCCACTCCAGAATCTGACAGTTGTAAAATCGGTTTTTCACTCCCCATCTCAAAGGTGGTTGCTCGGGCTTTTTGAGCAATAGGGGCCGCGTGAATGACGGTTTCCTGCGACATTGATTGCGGTTCAACATATTGCCATGTGAAATCCTCATTGAGTTTCACTTGGCGGCCATCTTCTAAGGTCAGAACTTGCGCGCAAGATGCTGCGCTTGCTGTCATGCTTAACAGCATCATTATCACAGGTATTGTCTTCATCTTAACGTCGCCAAAATGCAGGGAAAAACAGAACGATAATCGTCAAAATTTCTAAACGCCCCATCAACATCCCTAAGCTCAGAACCCACTTTGCTGCGTCAGGCAGTGGTGCGAAGTTGCCCGTTGGACCAATCACCGAGCCCATTCCGGGACCAACGTTGGCCACTGCGGTGATGGAACCTGAAATGCTGGTAACAGGGTCAAGGCCCATTGCACTGAGCGCGCCTGCGATAGCAATGACAGTGATGAAAAAGGTTAAACCAAAAGCGACGACTGAGCGGACAATATCATCATTAACTGGACGATGATTATAGCGCTGTACGAAGATGCCTGATGGATGGACCAACTTCATAATTTGTTTATTGAGCAGCGTCATCGCAATTTGGAAGCGGAATACTTTAATCCCACCAGAGGTTGAGCCGGAACAAGCTCCTGCTGCCATTAAGAAGATGAACAGAGTGCTTGGCAGTGCGCCCCAAGCGGTGAAATCTTCCAAACCAAAACCAGTAGTCGTGACCACTGAAACGATATTAAACATCGCCACTCGCAGGGCGTCCAACCAGTAGTAGCCTAGTTTGAGATTCAGCCACAACGCAATGATGAGACTGGCAATTAGGAAAAGATAAGCAAATCCGCGCACTTGTGCGTCTTTTATGATCACTTTGATATTTTGTTTTCGGGCCGCAGCGACAAACAGCAGAAAGGGCAAGCCCCCCAAAAACATAAACAGCGTTGCTACCCAATGTGCACCGTTTGAGAAGTGGTTCATTGAACCGTCGGAGGTGGAATATCCACCAGTCGACAAGGTGGTGAATGAGTGGTTGATCGCTTCAAAAAGCGTCATGCCAGTGAGGATGTAGCCAATCAAGCACAGTAAGGTCAGTACCAAATAGACCAGCACAATATTTTTCGCGACAGTTTTGGCGCGTGGGCTACTTTTATCGGACCAATCTGACGATTCGGTTTGGAACAATTTCATCCCACCCACATTGAGCATTGGTAATACCGCTACCGCCATTACGATAAACCCAACCCCACCAAGCCATTGCAGAATAGAACGCCACAACAAGATGCTGGGCGGCATATTATCAAGGCCACTGAGCACGGTTGAACCTGTAGTGGTTAACCCTGACATGGTTTCAAAGTAGGCGTCGGTAAAGCTGATGTGGTTGATAAAGACGAAAGGGAGCGCCGCGAAAGCGCTGGCAACCGTCCACACTAAGCTGGTGATGAGAAACATATCGCGCACGCTGAGCTTAAAGTGCGCGGTACGCCCCAAGCTTAAGCAGATAAAGGCGACAATATGAGTGATGATGACCGCTTGAGCAAAATCAAGGAAGCCACCCGTACCGGTAAAAAAAGCGACCAGTGTCGGCACATACATAAATAGGGCGAGCTTAGACAGCACGAGTCCTATAACGAATGAAATGGGGCGTAAATTCAGCATGACGCCAATGACCTATAGGAAAAATGGGCTAGGTTGGAACAAGGCTTCCACATCGGGCACGTACTTTTTATCCACTAAGAACATCACCACGTGATCATCTTGCTCGATAATAGTGCGGTCATGGGCGATTAACACTTCTTCACCACGCACAATCGCGCCAATGGTTGTGCCCGGTGGCAGTTTAATATCACCCACTGCGCGTCCCACCACTTTAGAGGTGTTTTGGTCGCCATGTGCAATTGCCTCAATCGCCTCTGCCGCGCCACGTCGTAGCGAAGAGACGTTAACGATATCGGCACGACGTACGTGAGTCAGTAGTGCGGAAATGGTGGCTTGTTGGGGTGAAATCGCGACATCAATCACGCCGCCTTGTACGAGGTCGACATACGCGCCACGCTGGATAAGCACCATCACTTTTTTCGCGCCCATACGTTTAGCGAGCATGGCGGACATGATGTTGGTTTCATCTTCGTTGGTGAGCGCAATAAATACATCGACTTGGTCGATGTTCTCTTCGGCTAGCAGCTCTTGGTCCGCCGCATCACCACAAAATACTATGGTGTTTTCTAACTCTTCCGATAACTGCTCTGCACGTGGGTAATTACGCTCAATCAGTTTAACGCTGTAGCTGTGCTCTAAACGTTTGGCTAAGCTTGCCCCAATGTTACCCCCGCCAACAATCATGATACGGCGATAGGTTTTTTCCAGCCGCTGTAGCTCACTCATGACCGAGCGAATATGATTACTGGCTGCCACGAAGAACACTTCATCGTCAGCTTCAATAATGGTGGTGCCTTGCGGGCGAATCGGCCGACCTTGGCGGAAAATGGCCGCGACGCGGGTATCAATGTGCGGCATGTGTTCACGTAGCGCTGAAAGAGCATTACCCACCAATGGCCCGCCGTAGTAGGCTTTCACGGCCACTAGACTTACTTTTTCTTCGGCAAAACTCACTACTTGCAGTGCGCCGGGGTATTGGATCAACCGTTCAATATAGCTCGTCACTAGCTCTTCAGGAGCGATGAGGTGATCCACCGGGATCGCGCCTGACTGAAACAACGTCTCTTTTTCAAGCAGATATTCAGGAGAACGAATACGCGCAATTCGGTTGGGCGTATTAAACAAAGAGAACGCCACCTGGCATGCCGCCATGTTGGTTTCGTCGGTATTGGTGACCGCAACCAGCATGTCCGCGTCCTGTGCGCCCGCTTCACGCAGTACATCAGGGTGGCTGGCGTGGCCATGAATCACCCGCAAATCGTACTTGTCTTGCAGCTCGCGCAAGCGGTCACTATTTTTGTCGACAATGGTGATGTCATTGTTCTCGCCGACCAAGTTTTCGGCCAGTGTGCCACCGACCTGACCTGCACCAAGAATAATGATTTTCATACTCTGTTCTCTTTCTACCTGCCGAATATCGGCCACTGAAAAGGCAGCAATAATGCTGCCAATGTGCGTCGAATTTACGCTTGTTTGGTTAATACTGCGTAGTAAAAACCGTCCATATCTTCTTCTCCGGGGAGTATCTGACGCCCCGGCTGCTCACGATCGGAACCCACTAATTGAGCGTTATGAGTTCGTTCTAAGAAGGCTTTGACCTGCAAGCTGTTTTCTTGTGGAGTGATCGAGCAGGTTGCGTAAACCATAGTGCCACCGACTTTTAATTGCTTCCACATTGCGTCCAGTATTTCGCTTTGTAATTGAGCCAATGCCTCAATATCGCTACCACGACGTAGCCATTTGATGTCTGGATGACGGCGAATAACCCCAGTGGCAGAGCAAGGTGCATCTAATAAAATTCGGTCAAATTGTTCGCCATGCCACCACTCTTCAGGGTAACGAGCATCACCGCAGATCACATCAGCGCGAAGTTGCAGGCGTTCTAAGTTGTCATAGACGCGTTCAAGGCGGGTTGAATCGCTGTCAATCGCAACCACTTCAGTATCGTGTGTGTGTTCCAGGATGTGCGCGGTTTTACCCCCTGGGGCGGCGCAGCAATCTAAAATCAGCTCGCCTGCTTTAGGTTGAAGGTAGTCAATCGCTAGCTGCGCAGCGGCATCTTGCACCGATACCCAACCACGGTCAAAACCGGGTAAAAGCGTTACATCGCAAGGTGCAGCGAGTTTTATTGCGTCGGCGGCGTGAGAGTGCACGCTGCACTCGATATTTTCGCTAGCTAATAGTGCAAGATATTCATCACGAGTGTGGTGCTGACGGTTGACGCGCAACCACATTGGCGCTTTTTGATTGTTGGCTTGCACAACCGTTTCCCACTGTTCTGGGTACGCTTGTTGTAACAGTTTAAGTAGCCAACTTGGGTGGCCATATTTGCCTGCGTTGTGGCTAACGGCGATAGCGTCCAGTGCTTCTTGATCGCGCAAGTAGCTGCGCAATACGGCGTTGATTAGCCCACCTAAATTTTCACCGCGCAATGTTTTGGTGCCTTCAACCGTCTCGGCTACTGCGGCGTGAGCGGGAATGCGCATAAAGCTCAATTGGTAGATACCAACTAAAATAAGATGGTGAAAAACCCGCTTTTTCCCTTTCAGTGGGTTGTCCATTAGCTCATTGGCAATTGATTCCAAACGAGGCAAATAACGCAAAGCCCCATAGCAGATTTCTTGCAACAGAGCGTGGTCTCTTGGGCGGATGGTTTTTTGCGCCGCAGGAAGTGCGTGAGAAAGTGAGTGGCCTTTATCAACCACTTGAAACAACACGTTAGCCGCAGCTGCGCGAACATTCATAGAAGTACCGACTTTAAATAAATGAAAATCAATGAGGGCATCTCTGCCCTCGTTAAGGTTTAGCTAAGTTGTGTGCCGACTTCAAACCAGCTTGCGCGCGAATTGAGAATGTCTTGCACTGACATTGCTTTTTTGCCCGGCACCTGCAACTGCTCAAGCACCAGTAAGCCGTTGCCAGTTGCCACATAAATACCCGATTTATCGGCTTGAACAATCGTGCCTGCAGGGTGGTCGCTGGTTTGTACTTCAACGCGACTTTGCCACACTTTAATGCTGTTCTCAGCTACATCAAAATGGCTCATTGGCCATGGATTGAAAGCGCGCACGCAGCGTTCAATAAAAGCAGCATCCGCTGACCAATCGATTTTGGCTTCTTCTTTGCTAAGTTTTTGTGCGTAGTTGGCCAATGTATCATCTTGTTGAGTGGCAATCGCTTTGCCACTGGCGATATCGGCGATGCATTCTACCAACGCTTGTGGGCCTAACTCGGCCAGTTTGTCATACATAGAAGCGCTGGTGTCTGTTGCCTCAATCGGCAGCTTAGCAATTTTGAGCATATCGCCCGTATCTAGGCCGACATCCATTTGCATGATGGTTACACCCGTTTCACTGTCTCCCGCCCAGATCGAGCGTTGGATCGGTGCGGCACCACGCCACCGTGGCAGAATGGAACCGTGTACGTTAATACAGCCAAGCCTTGGCATATCAAGTACGGCCTTCGGTAGCAGTAATCCGTAGGCGACCACTACCATTAAATCTGCGTTGAGATCGGCGAGCGCTTGCTTGGCTTCGTCGCTCTTAAAGTTCTCTGGTTGATACACAGCAATATTGTGCTCAACGGCCATCTGTTTCACTGGACTGGCGGTCAGTTTTTTACCGCGTCCTGCCGGGCTATCGGGCTTAGTGTACACCGCGATAACCTCATGCTCCGAAGACAACAACGCCGCCAAATGACGGGCGGCGAAGTCCGGAGTACCTGCAAACACAATGCGTAATGATTGGCTCAAGGTAACCTCACTTAAGTTAGTTTTTTTCGTTATAGCGTTTGATTTTCTCTAGCTTATCTCTAATACGCTTACGCTTTAATGGCGAAAGGTAATCCACAAACAGTTTGCCTTGTAAGTGATCAAGCTCGTGTTGAACACAAATGGCTAAAAGGTCATCCGCTTCAAATGAGAATTCGTTGCCATCACGATCTAACGCTTTGACTGTGACTTCTGCTGCGCGAGGAACAAGGGCGCGTGAGCCCGGGACCGACAGACAGCCTTCTTCAATGCCATCTTCACCGCGTTTCTCTAAAATTTCAGGGTTAATCAGAACCATTGGCTGGTCGCGACTCTCTGAAATATCGATCACAACGATGCGTTGGTGAATATCGACTTGCGTTGCGGCAAGGCCGATACCGTCCTCGTCGTACATAGTCTCAATCATGTCATCGACGATTTTTTGGATCTCAGGTGTCACTTTCTCTACCGGTTTTGCCACGGTACGAAGACGATCATCTGGGAATGTTAATACTTGTAATACAGACATATACACTCGAAATATTGAACTGTGCCGAAACAGCTTAAAGCTTGTTGGCTCAATTCTAGACATTTTATGACCCAAATGACAGCATCCAAATGTTAATAATCTGATTCATCCTTACTTATTTCGGCCAAGGAACAGAGGTCATGTCACGATTTATTCGTTATTTAGTGTGTGTTTTTTTACCGTTGTCATTGGTCGTTAATGCGTTGGCGGCGGAGGATATGGCGCTCACCGTCAAAGCAAATGCCCCGCAGACATACACGGTCGTCAAAGGAGATACCTTGTGGGATATTTCTGCGCTCTATCTTGATAACCCGTGGTTGTGGCCACGTTTATGGCAAATTAACCCAGAGATCGATAACCCGCATTTGATTTATCCCGGCGATAAGCTGACCTTAGTCTGGCGTAACGGACAGCCGGTGTTGAGTTTAAAACCTATGGTCAAGTTGAGTCCGAAAGTGCGTGTGCTTGAGAAAAAAGCGGTTCCGACGGTGCAAGAGGGATTAGTGTTGCCGTATCTGCATACGGATCGCTTACTGGATAAGCAAACATTACAAGAAAGCCAGCGTGTGCTCGGTGCCAGCGACGGTAAACAATATCTGACGGCGCAAGATACGCTCTACATAAGCGGGCAACAGACTCACCCCAAATGGGGTATTTATCGTGAAATCGCTGAGTTTTCTCGTCATGATGCTGCCGCGAAAAATAAAACTATGGTTGCTTTGCGTTTGATTGCTTCTGGTGAATTAGTCTCCGCCGATGAGGCTTTTAGCGGGCTAACCATCACCGCACAGCAACAAGAGATAAGAGTCAATGATATTGCCCTGCCTGAAGTGGGCGTCGAAACCTTAACGCTTTCAACCACTTTTTTCCCATCGCCATCGCGACTACAAGCTGAAACGCATATCCTCGGATCGTTGGAGGGTAGTGAGTATTCGGCGCAGAATCAGGTAGTTGTGATCGATAAAGGCCTTGCAGATCAACTGCGTCAAGGGACGATGTTTGATTTGATTCAAGCTGGTTCTAAAGTGTCTGGAAAAAAAGGACAGCACCAACAGAACCTTGATGAAACCCTGCAATTACCAAGCAGCTTGGTGGGCAGTTTGATGGTCATTCGACCTTATGAATATTTTAGCTTGGCTTTGATTACCGATAGCCGCGTGCCGATTGGTAAAAGTGTCATCGCGGTTTCGCCGCTCAAACCAGAGCTAACAATCGAGCCAAATGAACAAGCCGATACGGATTCGATGGTTAAGGATGATACTGCAAGCTGATGGAGCAGAACGAATTAGCGGCGTGGCTAGCGTTCAGCTTTGTGCCAAAATTGGGTGGCAAGAAACTTTCTCGTCTTGCTAGCGTCGCTTCTCTTGCTCATTTAATTGACTATTCCGAGCGGGAGTTAGCCGCGTTGGGTCTAGTTCAAGAGCAAATCCGTTATCTGCGCGAGACAGCTCCTCAAGAAGTTGAAGAATGCCTAAGTTGGCAGCAAGCTAATGAGTCTCATCATATCCTTACTCCATTTTGCGATGGTTATCCTTCTTTACTAAAAGAAATTGCTACCGCACCTCCGGTTTTATTTGTCAAAGGACGAATAACAGCACTCTCTGATCCGCAAATGGCGATCGTCGGCAGTCGTAATGCGAGCCCTGATGGCCAACGAGTTGCTCATCAGTTTGCGCGAGAATTTGTGCAACAGGGCTTGCTTGTCACCAGTGGTTTGGCATTAGGTATTGATGGACATGCTCATGACGGTGCGTTGCAAGCGGGTGGTGAGACGATAGCCGTGCTCGGTTCGGGCCTTGAATCTATTTACCCAGCGCGACATAAAAAATTAGCGCAACGGGTGATGGAAAGCGGAGCATTAGTCTCGGAATTTCGTCCCCAAGCCAAACCAAGACCGGATAACTTTCCGCGGCGAAATCGCATTATCAGCGGGTTAGCGGTTGGTGTTTTAGTGGTGGAAGCGGCGGAGAAAAGTGGTTCGTTGATCACGGCGCGTTACGCGGCTGAGCAAGGGCGAGATGTGTTTGTTATTCCGGGCTCCATTGCTAACCCAAATTGCCACGGTAGTAATCAACTTATTCGTTGTGGGGCGTGCTTGGTGCAAAATAGTGAACAAGTATTATCTGAAATCGGCACCTTAGTAGACTGGTCATTGCGCCAAAAGCAGCCTCAACCTGATTTATTTTCTGTACAGAGCGATCAGCAATTGCCATTTGCTGAACTGTTAGCTACCGTAGGAGTAGAGGCTACGCCTGTTGATATTCTTGCGAGCAGGACCCATATACCTGTCCATGAAGTCATGATGCAGCTTTTAGAACTTGAGCTTTCAGGTCATGTTGTTGCCGTTTCTGGCGGCTATATTCGTAAGGGGAAGGGTTAGCTATGATGATGGATATATTGATGTATCTATTTGAAACCTACGTCCATAGCGATGTAGATTTGCAAGTCGATCAAGATGAGCTTGAAGATGAATTGCTTCGAGCCGGTTTTCACCAGAAAGATATCTATAAGGCCCTGAATTGGTTAGAAGAGCTTGCGGCATTGCAACAAACCGATGCTCATTCAGCGATGGCAACCAGTGCTGCGACTTCGATGCGGATGTACACAGCACAAGAGATGGACAGGCTGGATCTTGAAAGCCGAGGTTTTTTATTGTTCCTTGAACAAGTGAAAGTATTAACTCCTGAAATTCGTGAAATGGTGATTGATCGAGTGATGGGTTTAGAAACCAATGAATTTGAATTGGATGATTTAAAGTGGATCATTTTGATGGTGCTATTTAATGTACCGGGAAATGAAAATGCTTACACGCTTATGGAAGAGCTGCTATACACCAAAGATCAAGGTATTTTGCATTGATTGCAGCCGTTCGTTTAGTTGAGCATTATGAGTCGTAAAACCGAGTCCCCCCTTTTTTCAGCGCATGGACAAGCGCTGCAGCATGAGCCTTGTCCGCAATGTGGTGGCCAATTACAGCTTCGTCAGGGTAAGCATGGGCTGTTTTTAGGCTGTAACCATTATCCCAATTGTGACTATATTAAACCGCTGCAGCAAAATGATGGTCATATCGTTAAGGAGTTGGGTGTGCCATGCCCAGAGTGTGGCCATGAATTAGTGTTACGCCAAGGTCGTTATGGCATGTTTATTGGGTGTAGCCATTATCCGCATTGCCACCATATCCAAGATACAGATTCCCCTGCAGACAATGTTCCTCAGTCAAAACAGCTTTGCCCTGAATGTTTGAAAGGCCATTTAGTGGAGCGAAAAACGCGCCATGGTAAAACTTTTCATGCTTGCGATAATTACCCTAAATGCAAGTTTGCCGTTAATCAGCAACCTGTTGCCGGTAAATGCGAAAAATGTGGGTTCGGATTATTGATAGAGAAAAAACTCGCCAGTGGTATCAAGCTGCAATGTGCTGATCGAAAATGTGGTCATATTCAATCCGCCACAGAGTAAAGTGACGGCATATGAAAATGGCACATTGAACGTGCCATTTTTTATCCGTATTTATCGTCAATTAGATTTATTTTAGAGCGTCGGTTTGAGCGCTTGAACAAAATGGTGCAAGGCTGGATACGTTGTCGCATCAAGTACTTCAGCCAAGCGACAGAGCGTTCGTTGCAACTGCGCGTTGTAATCTGCACTGACATTAATATGGCCCATTTTGCGCCCAGCACGTTTCTCTTTGCCATACCAATGAATGTGGCAGCCTTCAATTGCCATCACGGCTTCTGGTAAATTGTCCTCACCCAAAATATTAATCATCGCGGTTGGGCGAAGTAACTTCGTGCTGCCTAAAGGTAAGTCACATACTGCGCGAAGGTGATTCTCAAATTGACAGGTTTCTGCGCCTTGCTGTGTCCAGTGACCAGAGTTATGGACTCGTGGTGCAATTTCATTCACCAACAATGTTCCCTGCACATCAAAAAACTCGAGCGCTAGCACACCGACATAATTGAGACGAGCGGCAACCGAGGTAAACATCGACAGTGCTTGCTCTTGCAAGGCTGGGTCATCTATCGCCGTTGATAAACTCAGTACACCGTTAATGTGCACATTTTCTGCCAGCGGGTAAACCGCGATGCTGCCATCTTTGGCACGCGCGCCGACTAACGAGACTTCACGATCAAAGGGGACAAACTGCTCTGCCACTATCGCTTGAGTCGGAGTGGCTTGGATACAGGCTTCCATTTCTGGCCAAATGAGCTCTGCTTGTGAAGCTTCTTTTAAACGCCATTGCCCCTTTCCGTCATAGCCACCCAGTGCACTTTTTAGAACCATGGGCAGGCCGACGCTGGTTATCGCGGTATCTAAATCTTCACGAGTATTAATCACAAAGTATTGGGCATTTTTTGCGTTGGCTTCATCGAGTAGCGCTTTTTCAAGACGGCGATCGCCTCCGGCTTTAATGGCTTCGACGCTAGGAAGAAACTTACCACTTTGCTCACAAACGGTGAGAATTTCATGGGGAATATGCTCAAATTCAGCGGTAATGACATCCGCTTGTTTGATCGCATTGTCTAAACCATGACCAGTGATGTGTAATGTCAAAGGATGGACGATGTTACCGCTGCCCACATCAAAAGCGGAGATTTGAATGTTCAGAGGAGCGCCAGCCAGAGCCATCATGCGTGCCAGTTGCCCTGCGCCCAAGACTAAAACGTGCATAGTATCAATCCTCTGCAGGGTTAGGGTGGCTCAACACCGCTTCAGTTTGTGCTAAACGAAATGCTTCCACTTTTGCCATGACGGCCTCATCACTGGTGCCGATGATTTGCGCGGCAAGCAGCCCAGCATTAGCCGCGCCTGCTTCTCCAATAGCTAAGGTGCCCACCGCAATCCCTTTTGGCATTTGCACAATCGAGAGTAAAGAGTCCATCCCTTTGAGTGCCTTTGACTGAACGGGAACGCCAAGTACCGGCAAGCTAGTAAACGCTGCCGTCATGCCCGGCAGGTGTGCGGCTCCGCCTGCGCCAGCTATGATGACTTTAAGGCCGCGTTCTCTTGCGCTGGTGGCGTAATCGGCAAGAAGTTGAGGTGTGCGGTGAGCAGAGACAACTTTGGTTTCGTATGCCACACCAAATTGATCCAACATGTCAGCAGCTAGCTTCATTGTGGGCCAATCGGATTTTGAACCCATGATAATTCCGACTTTCATCTCAAACTCCTTAATACTTCTAAAAATGGGGTGAGCGGGATAATTTGCGCGCATTATACGAGTATTTTTTCCTTAGGAAAACGTTTGCGTCAGCTTAATTGTGCAATTGATACATTTTATAAACAAATAGCTTTAGCCAGTTTTCAACGAAGTTTGTACACTTAGCCGCACTGTATTAAAGAAACCGATGGACAGTTTTTGTGAATAACTTTGAACACACTTTGCAGGCTCTACGTGACGGTGAAGTAATTGCCTACCCAACGGAAGGCGTGTTTGGGGTTGGGTGTGACCCAGATAACCCGCAAGCCATTCAGAAGCTCTTAGCGCTCAAGCAGCGTCCTGTGGAAAAGGGGTTGATTTTAATTGCGGCCTCTTACGAACAATTGCTTCCTTATATTGATGAGAGCCAGTTGACATCAGAGCAGCTCGCACGAGTACATGCCACCTGGCCTGGCCCTGTGACATGGATAATGCCGACCAGTGATAAAGTCTCTACTTGGGTGAGTGGACAATTTGATTCGATAGCCGTACGTGTGACAGATCATCCTTTAGTGCAAAAGCTATGCAATGCGTTTGGAAAACCATTAACCTCGACCAGTGCGAATTTAAGTGGTCTTGCACCTTGCCTGACAACGGAAGAAGTTGAATCGCAACTGGGTGAGCAACTGGTTGCGATTTTAGATGGTCAAACCGGTGGTCGAAATAAGCCCAGTGAAATTCGTGACGCGAAAACCTCACAAGTATTAAGACAGGGTTAACCCTGCTAAGGAAGTAAGCGATGCCAACCATTGATAAGCAAGCCGTCAAACAATTTTTGCTTGAGCTGCAAGATTCCATTTGCCAGCAACTTGAACAAGCGGATGGCCAAGCACTGTTTGAAGAAGATGCATGGCATCGCGAACCGAGTGAGCGTTTGGGAGGCGGTGGGCGAACTCGAGTGATGAAAGAAGGCCGTGTTTTTGAACAAGGCGGCGTGAATTTCTCACATGTGCAAGGGCAGCAAATGCCCGCTTCAGCGACCGCGCATCGCCCTGAATTAGCTGGGCGTCATTTTGAGGCGATGGGGGTTTCTTTGGTGATGCATCCAAACAATCCCTATGTTCCGACTTCTCATGCCAATGTTCGTTTCTTCATCGCTGAAAAAGAAGGCGAAGATCCTATCTGGTGGTTTGGCGGAGGATTTGACTTAACGCCTTTCTATCCGTTTGAAGAAGATGCTCAATCATGGCATGCCACGGCGAAAGCACTGTGTGTTCCTTTTGGTGAAAAAGTGTATGCCGAACATAAATCGTGGTGCGATGAGTATTTCTTCCTCCCTCATCGCAATGAAACGCGCGGTATTGGTGGCCTATTTTTCGATGATTTAAATGCTTGGGGATTTGAGCGCTGTTTTGCTTATATGCAAGCTGTCGGTAAAGGATACACCGCTGCGTATTTGCCGATTGTTGAACGTCGTCAAGCGATGGATTACGGTGACAGAGAGCGCCAGTTTCAACTTTATCGCCGTGGTCGCTATGTAGAGTTCAACTTAGTGTATGATCGCGGCACATTGTTTGGTTTGCAAAGTGGCGGTCGAACGGAATCGATTTTAATGTCGATGCCGCCATTAGCTCGTTGGCAATATCGTTATCAAGCGGAAGAGGGCAGCGCAGAAGCGAAATTAAACACTTTCTTGCTGCCGAGGGAGTGGTGACCGCGGTACATTTTCAATGATAGGGGCGCCGAGGTGGCCCTGTTAATTATCGAGAGGCAAGGATATGGCTCAGCACATTGATCAATATGCAGTATTTGGTAATCCAATCGGACACAGTAAATCGCCGATGATCCACACACTTTTTGCACGGCAAACCAGTCAGGAAATGCACTATACCGCTCAACTCGCGGCTCTAGATGGCTTTAAACAAGCGGCTGAAACCTTTTTTGCCTCCGGTGGCCGAGGGTGCAACATTACCGTGCCTTTTAAAGAAGAAGCGTATCAGTTTGCGGATCGATTAACCGAGCGAGCTCAACTTGCAGGCGCGGTCAATACACTGAAAAAATTAGATGATGGCGAAATTATCGGTGATAACACCGATGGAGAAGGTCTGGTTCAAGATTTGCTTCAATACCAAGTGCCACTACGAGGCGCTTCTATTTTAGTGATTGGTGCTGGCGGCGCGGCGCGCGGCGTGATTAAGCCCTTACTCGATCAGCACCCTACAAGTATCGTGATTACCAACCGCACCTTTGCAAAAGCCGAGCAGCTCGCCACGCTTTTTAGTCCCTTTGGCGCGGTAAAAGCAATCGCGTTGGAAGAGATTAATCAGCATTTTGACCTCATCATTAACTCGACCTCGGCCAGCTTGGATGGTGAATTGCCAAATATCGCTCCGACGATCTTCAGTAAGAGCAGTGTGGCCTATGACATGATGTATGGCAAAGGATTAACAACATTCAATCAGTGGGCATTAAGTCATCATTGCGCTCATGCTTATGATGGTTTGGGGATGTTGGTTGGGCAAGCTGCGGAGAGCTTTATGCTATGGCGCGGACTCAGGCCGGGTTCTCGACAAATATTGAGAGAACTGAGAAAAAATCTAGAAGGCTAATCATGAACCAAGCGATTTTATTTCCTGACCGACAAACGTGGCACTCGGCAAGCCAAAGCGTACTTTTTCCTGCTCAACACGCGGGAGCTCTGCTCGAGTGTACAGTACACAAGTCAGTACTGAGCCATCTGTCTGGTGAAATGATTACTAACGGTGAGCAAGCTATTCAAGTTTTTGAACAATGGCGATTTGACCTTGAAGAGCTTGCTGAAAGCTTGATTGAAGATGAAGCGTTCAATTTAGATGGACAAATAGAGATTAAAGCTTAGTTAATGGCTTTCTTTGACACTCGTAAGATAGTCATTTTTGTTCTGCACATAGTTGTCGGAAGATTTAAGCAAAAAAGCTCGCTCTTTATCTGTTAGCGGGCGGATCTGTTTCACTGGGGATCCTACATAAAGATAGCCGCTAACCAATACCTTGTTTGGTGGCACTAAACTGCCAGCTCCAACCATCACCTCCGATTCAACGACTACGCCATCGAGCACAATTGCTCCCATGCCAATTAAGACTCGATCATGGATTACGCAACCATGCAGCATCACTTTATGGCCAATTGTGACGTCATCGCCAATAATAAGTGGAAAACCATCCGGGTTTTCGGTGTTTTTATGAGTCACGTGCAGTACGCTGCCATCTTGAATGTTGCTACGTTGGCCAATGTGAATATGGTTTACATCGCCTCTGGCTGCAACCAATGGCCATATGCTGGAATCATCGCCTAAAACAATATCGCCAACCAACACCGAGCTACTATCTATATAGACGCGCTGTCCGATTTGTGGGGATATTCCTTTATAACTACGAATTGATGACATGCTCGTCTCCTTTAATAACTGACGCCATAAGATAAATTAAACAGAAATAGCGTCAAAACAACTCTTTTTGAATAAAAATTATCCCAACGAACAGAAAATCAAAAAAAACAGCAAAAAGGGGTTGCCAACGTGACGGCGATCTCTATAATGCCGCCTCACTGACACGGCACAGCCAGTAAGGGTTCAAGCCCAACGAGCAGCCAATCAGTAGGTCAAATCAGTAAGACGAAATAATTTAATAAAGTGTTTGACACTTTTTATTATCTCGCTAGAATGGCCGCCTCTTCAAAGGAAGCCTCGGCAAGCCAGAGAAGAACGCTCTTT
>NZ_CAWPKR010000006.1:0-86454 GCF_963888765.1 Vibrio sp. B7 | reverse complement strand
AATGAATTGACTGTGCCAAAATCAAGTAAACTTGATTCTGATTGGTCACTCAGTTCATTGATAAATCTTTTTTGATTATCATCAACGAGTGCCCACACAGATTGATAGGTTTATATTGTTAAAGAGCGTTCTTCTCTGGCTTGCCGAGGCTTCCTTTGAAGAGGCGGCCATTCTAGCGAGATAATAAAAAGTGTCAAACACTTTATTAAATTATTTCGTCTTACTGATTTGACCTACTGATTGGCTGGCTAATTGGGCTTGAACCCTTACTGGCTGTGCCGTGTCAGTGAGGTCGCATTATAGAGATCGTAGTCACGTTGGCAAGCGTTATTTTGTAAAAATTGCAAAAATAGCGCTTAATCACCAAATTACTGCTCAAAGCCTTATTTATTCAATTTTACTAAGATCAAGTAAACATGTTACCCACAGAGTTATACACATTAGCTGTAATTTTTATCTTTTCAAACGTAGAAAAAGCGCCTTCAGACGCTTTTTCCGTTTCACTCATTTCTTTTTTACACTATATAGAAGATTAAATACCTGCATCATCTCCTTAGCTATTCTCTTCATGAAGACCACACTCTCTTTTTAAGCCGAAGAAACGCGTGTCTTCTTCATTCATTCCCGGTTCCCATTTACGAGTGGTATGAGTGTCACCAACTGAAAGGTAACCTTGCTCCCACAATGGATGATACGGCAGGTGATTTTCTTGCAGATAATAATGTACATCTTTATTTGTCCAATCAATCACAGGTAGGAATTTAAACACACCATTTTGAATCGCTAAAATAGGTAATGTCACCCGCGATTGTGATTGCTCTCGGCGTAGGCCAGAAAACCAAGTACCGATATTTAGTTCATCTAACGCTCTTCGCATCGGTTCTACTTTATTAAGGTGATTGTATTGTTCAATGCCAGTAACGCCTTGTTCCCAAAGTTTACCGTAACGCGCCTCCTGCCATGATGGACTTATCGTAGCGCTGAAGATATGCAGATTGAGATTTAGGTGCTCCGTGAGCTGGTCAATAAATTGATATGTTTCAGGAAACAAATAGCCAGTATCCGTCAATACCACTGGTATATCGCTTTTTACGCTAGAAACCAGATGCAGCATCAATGCGGCTTGAATGCCAAAGCTAGAAGAAAGCGCATGGGTTCCTTCTAGATTCTCAATCGCCCACATCACTCGCTGCTGCGCTGTTAACGTTTCGAGATAAGCATTTAATGGGGCAAGGTGTAACGTTTGCTCTACTTTAGTTAGCGCCAATAACTCGGACAATTTAGGAACTACTGGTACTTCAAGCATAGAAATCTCTCTTAGAGATGATCACCTCTTCGATAATTCCTGCGCGGATTGTGAAATCACCAAATCCTTCTCCTTCGAGACGCTCGCTAGCCCAGCGTCCTACCAACTCATCAATTTCTTGAAGAATTTGTACATCGGTAATGTTTTCTTTATACATTTTAGGCACACGAGTGCCCGCTCTATTGCCGCCAAGATGTAGGTTGTAGCGGCCGGGAGCTTTACCAACTAAACCAATTTCAGCCAACATGGCTCGGCCACATCCGTTCGGACAACCTGTGACACGTAAGATAATGTTTTCTTCTTTAGGTAACGCATGTTTTTGTAGGATCGTCTCTACATCCGTTACAAATTGAGGGAGGAAACGTTCCGCCTCAGCCATAGCTAATGGGCACGTAGGGAAAGAGACGCACGCCATCGAATTTTTACGTTGCTCACTCACATTGTCATTGATCAAACCATGCTGACGCGCAATCTGCTCAATCGTGGCTTTTTGTACAGCTGGTACTCCCGCTACGATGAGGTTTTGATTGGCCGTCATACGAAAATCACCTTGGTGGATTTTAGCAATTTCTGCCACACCACTCTTTAGCGGTTTATCAGGGAAATCGAGTAAACGACCATTTTCGATGAAAAGTGTTAAATGATGCTTACCATCGATACCTTCAATCCACCCAATCCGATCACCACGTTCTGTGAGCTCGTAAGGGCGGCTGACCGCAAACTCAATACCAGCACGCTTTTCAACTTCGGCTTTGAACACATCGACGCCCACTCTATCGAGTGTGTATTTAGTTTTTGCATTTTTACGATTAGACCGGTTTCCCCAATCACGCTGAGTCGTAACCACAGCGGCGGCGACTTCTAAGGTTTTATCCAAAGGAATAAATCCGAAATCATCAGCACGACGCGGGTAAGTAGAAGTATCACCGTGCGTCATGGCTAGGCCGCCACCCACCAGCACATTAAAACCAACTAACCGACCTTGTTCGGCAATCGCAACAAAGTTTAAATCGTTGGCATGTACATCCACATCGTTTTGGGGCGGAATAACCACTGTCGTTTTGAACTTACGCGGTAAGTAGTTATTACCTAAAATCGGCTCTTCATCTGTAGTTTCTAGTTTTTCACCATCCAACCAAATTTCGGCATAAGCGCGCGTTTTAGGTAACAGATGTTCCGAAATCTTCTTCGCCCATTCGTAAGCTTCCTGATGCAGTTCAGACTCCACAGGATTGGACGTACACAGTACGTTACGGTTCACATCACCCGCTGTGGCAATCGAATCAATACCAATGCTGTTTAACGTTTGATGCATCAATTTAATGTTAGGCTTCAATACCCCATGAAACTGAAAGGTTTGGCGAGTGGTTAAACGAATGCTGCCATATAGGCTGTGCTCAGTTGCAAATTTATCTATCGCTAGCCATTGTTTCGGTGTGATGATCCCGCCAGGCATGCGCGCACGTAACATCACATTGTGCAGAGGTTCTAACTTTTGTTTTGCACGTTCGTTACGAATATCGCGATCGTCTTGTTGATACATGCCATGAAAGCGAATCAGCTGAAAGTTGTCAGCACTAAAGCCACCTGTGATGTGATCTTGCAGATCTTGCTCGATCGTCCCACGTAAAAAGTGACTTTCACGTTTCAAGCGCTCGTTATCTGACAATGGGCCTAGCTCTTGTCCTAATACTTCTTGATGATTAGATTGTTGTTTGGTGCTCATTAGTAAACATCCCTTTGATAACGTTTTGCTTTGCGCAGATCGTTGATATATGTCTCTGCCTGTTCACGTGATAACCCACCTTGCTGCTGTGCAATAACAATTAGTGCATCATGCACATCTTTCGCCATGTGCGTTGCATCACCACAGACATAAAGATACGCACCGTTTTGAATCCATTGCCAGACCAGTTCGGATTGTTCAAGTAATCGATGCTGAACGTAGACTTTCTCATGTTGATCACGGCTAAACGCCACATCTAGACGACTCAGCACACCGGATTTCAGATATTTTTGCCACTCAACTTGATAGAGAAAATCTTGAGTAAATGTACGATCACCAAAAAACAGCCAGTTTTTTCCTTTTGCTTCACGGTTATCACGCTCTTGAATAAAGCTACGAAATGGCGCAATTCCGGTGCCAGGACCAATCATGATAATAGGCACGTTATCATCTTGCGGTAGTTTGAAATTATTATTGTGTTCAATGAAAACCTTTACCTTGTCGCCCTCTTCTAAGCGCTGGCCAAGGTAACTGGACGCTCCCCCAAAACGGTGCTCATCTTGGTGTGTATACTGAACAATGCTGACGGTAAGATGCACTTCATCTTCAACTTCGCTTTGACTTGATGCGATAGAATAAAGACGCGGCGTTAAACGACGTAATAAAGAGAGTAGCGCTTGGGCCGTCAGTTTAGTTTGCTTCTCTCGCAGTACATCAATCACTTGATGATGGCTCGCATACAATCTGAGCTTCTCTTTATCCTCCACCAGCTCAAGCAGTTTCGTACAACCAGATAACTCAGCAAACTTGGTCACCATCTGAGAATTTGCAGCCGTAATTTCATATTTATGCATTAAAGCACTATGGATGGATAAACTTTCGCCATCGACCTCAACACTTTCGACACCCGATAGCCCAGTCGCAGATAACACGGCATTGACCAACTCTGTATCGTTTTCATACCATACTCCAAGCGCATCCCCAGACTGATACGTTATACCTGACTCACCCAAGTCAATTTCAATGTGGTGCACCTCTTTTCCTGAATCTCGCCCAGTAATTTTTTGACTCGTCAGTAAAGTCGCACTGTAAGGATTTTGCTTATTGTATTGAGATAGATGACTCGTGGTTTGACTCACGGGTAATTGCACAACTTGCGCAGGCGTACTTGCAAAAGCTTCTTTTACCACTGCTAATGCTTTGGCTTTCCACTCGGCGGCTTGATGTTCGTAATCAACGTCGCAATCCACTCGTTCAATAAAACGTTTGGCACCAAGCTGCTCTAAAAATGTATCAAAATCTTTACCCGTTTGGCAGAAAAATTCATAACTGGAGTCACCTAAGCCAATCACACCATATTGCAAGTGAGGTAATTTCGGCGCTTTCTTGGATTGTAAAAATTCATGCAGAGCTAATGCATTGTCAGGAGCTTCGCCCTCGCCATTGGTCGATGCAACAAAAATAACATGCGTTTCTTTCGCAAGATCTTTGCCTTTGTAATCACTCGCATCGAATAATTGAACCGCGATACCGGCAGCCTGAGCTTCTCTTTCCAATCCTTCAGCAAGGCCTTTTGCATTACCTGTTTGAGAAGCGAAAATAATGGTTAATTGAGTCGCAGGCTCCGTTGATACTAAAGTGGCTACTTGTGAGCTGGAAGTAGAAATGCTTGATGCTTGAGACTGACTGAGGCCCCAAAAATATCCGCTAACCCAAGCAAGCTGCTGCGGGGAAAGTTCTGAAATAGTACGCTGCAATCCGTTCAGTTGCGCGTCATTGAGTGGGCTAGCTAAACTGGCTAGCTCTTGGGGTATGGTATTTCCTGAAGACATGGTCACGACTTCCCTATTCATTGCGTGACAATAGATTAACCACTCTCTTTAATAACAAGAAAGAATAGATAAGTATGTTTTATAACTTTTTGGAAGTAGGCATTACGCTTAATTCTCTCATTTAGACTCGACTCGAACTTGCTTAAAACCCACCTCCATAGCCGATTTAGAGGCAAGATCCAGATCGGTATACTGGCATTCGTCACCCTGAGAATCGGTTAATAGCACGAACCCACCACGGCAATGCCGAAACTCGACTATCCAATGCCCTTCTTGGAAAGACGGTTCAATAATGGCTTCGATAAGCTTGTTCTCACGATACAAGTCCCTTAACTCGGTAATCGTCATCACCACACCATTTTCACATTATTCACTCGTGAATTAAGCATGGTACATTTTGCTTATTCTGCTAAGAAATTGCGCAATAATATAATTGTCAGTTATAAAAAACGCCACCTTGTAGAGGTAGCGTTTTATGGAAAATGCATTTAGCGCGTAAGTATCGAATCGATACTTAAAATTGAAACTCAGCCCCCAAGAACCAACCATCAACAAAGACAAATGAGTTTTTCGTTTTTGGGTCAAGTTCGGTGAATTCAAGATCAATCACACGATAGCCGCCACGCAATGCGACATTCCCAGCACGAATAGGTATGGAATACTGCAAACCCGCAAGTACATCTGCGCTTTTAATTCCGCCACTATCACCAAAATCAAACTGCCCTATCACATCAACTTGGGTATTGGGAATTTTAATTGTGGCATAGGCATACCAGTTAAAAGTCGTCTTATCAAAACTGTACTTCAAGCTATCTGGTGCTTGATACTGAGAACCACTATATTGAGTGAATGTAACACCCGCATCGAACGACATTAACTGTCGCTCTAACAGATTGTAATACAAGGTATAGTCGTACTTATCAAAGGATGCATAATCCGCCTCAAGCGTTGTATAACGAATACTCGCATTGGGCAAATAAGGTAGCTGATGCTCAAAAGCAACGTGGATTGAAGGTGTCTTCACATCATCACGACGAGTATTGTCGATTTTAGTGCTGCCCCACCACATGTCAGCGCCAACTTCTCCACGATAAAATGATTCTGCTTGAACCGATGCGGTTGACATCATCATTGCCACACTGACCAACGCTAACCAAATTGGTTTATTCATCCCTATTGCTCCCTATTTATTCGCTACTAATGCATGTTCTTAATTGAACGCGATAGTAGCATATTCCTGAAGTGAGTTAACGTTTCGTTGACTGCCATATTAGCGAGGGGTGTACACCACATGACGGAAGAACCAGACCCCCAAAACAATCACAATGATCCAAGGTAGTAGCTTAAACATCACTCCAATCATGCCTAGTAATGCCAATACTATAAAGCCCATGACCGTCGCAATAAACACAGTCGCCAAAGTGATGCCTGTCGCCAATAAAGTTGCAATAAAAACCAATAAGAAAATAAGTTCAAACATGATGTTTTCCTCCGTTTCTCTTACCACTAGCAGATATCGAGCCAACTTGTCATTACCACCTCTGATTTCAAGTCAAGACTAAAAAAATCACAGTTTCTTGGCCAATCAAGCACTTGAAAAGCAATATTTATTTCAATAAAAAAAGCCAAATAACACCGAGTCATTTAGCCTTTCTATTGTTGGTAAAAATCACCACTTAAGTTGGTGATTTTTACACATTCAACTCTTTCGGAATTTTTGCTAATGCCGCTTGCACGACTTCAATTCCCGCACCGGGCTTATGCGCATTCTCACTGATATAACGTCGCCATTGACGAGCACCTGGCATATTTTGGAACATACCTAACATATGGCGGGTAATATGGCCAAGGTAAGACCCCTGAGCTAATTGACGTTCAATATAAGGAAACATCTCTTCAATAATTTGAGAACGTTTTTTAATCGGCGTATCCATGCCAAAAATGGTCTGATCCACTTCCGCCAACAAATAAGGGCTTTGATAAGCTTCCCGGCCAATCATTACGCCATCAAGATGCTGTAAATGCTCACTGACTTCAGCTAAGGTTTTGACACCGCCATTCACAGCAATGACTAAATGTGGGAAATCTTTTTTCAGCTGATATGCCCGTGAGTAATCTAACGGCGGTATTTCACGGTTCTCTTTTGGGCTCAAACCACTAAGCCACGCCTTACGCGCATGAATAGTAAACTGTTCACAGCCCCCTTTCTCTGATACCAATGAAATAAAATCAGTCAAAAATTCATAAGAATCCATGTCATCAATACCAATGCGCGTCTTCACGGTTACCGGAATATCAACTACTGATTTCATCGCTGCAACGCAATCCGCCACCAGTTGCGGCTCAGCCATTAAACAAGCACCAAAACGACCATTCTGGACGCGATCGGACGGACAACCCACATTGAGGTTGATTTCATCGTACCCGTACTGCTGGGCAAGTTTGGCACAATGAGCAAGGTCTTGAGGATTCGAACCACCCAATTGTAACGCTACTGGGTGTTCCTCCTCGTTGTAAGCCAAGAAATCCCCTTTACCATGAATGATCGCGCCTGTCGTGACCATCTCGGTATACAGTAACGTTTGCGAGGACAGCAAGCGATGAAAGTATCGGCAGTGGCGATCTGTCCAATCGAGCATGGGTGCAACGGAAAGTCGGTGAGCTTTGAATTTATCGGTGTCTTTAGAAATAGTCATAGTTTACGTCGATTTAAGATACTGTATAAATATACATGAGTTTGCTAAAATTGCCCCCAATTTCTCCGACCAGTACGCATATAGTACGTATAAATGGGGTAGGACAATGGCGTCATTCAGCATCAAAAAACGCACACTACAAAACGGTTCCCTGCGCTTTACAGTGGACATTATCGTTAAAAAGAATTCGCGAATTATACACAGAGAGTCTAAAACATTCAGAAAAAAAGACCTTGCTAGAACTTACGCAATGAAACGGGTTAATGAGCTTGAAGAATCCGGCGTTCAGAAACTTAAATGCGTACCAATATACGTACTGCTCGATATGTTCATGGCAGAGCGAGACTTATGGGATAACACAGGACGCACAAAGCAGTATGTGATTCGCCTTTTAAGAGATTGTGATATTGCAATGATAGAGAGCGACCAACTCCGAACGAGTGATCTGATTACCCACTGTAAGAACCGCAAAGCTGCAGGTGCAAAACCTGTAACGGTATATCATGACATTGCTTATTTAAGATCGGTGATGAAAAAGGCAAAACCTGTTTTCAACGTATCTGCTAACTACCAAATATTTGAAGAAGCAGTGCCTGTTTTGATTGATATGGAGCTAGTAGGAAAAAGCGATAAAAGAACACGCCGCCCAACGTCAAACGAGCTCGATAGGCTCAGAGAGGGATTAAAACAGCGAGAAAACTTTCGCCCAAATGGAAAGACCAGAATCCCATTCACCGATATTCTAGAATTTAGCATTCTCACTTGTATGCGAATTGGTGAAGTGTGTGCAATACGTTGGGAAGATTTAGAGCGAGAACATAAAACCGTTTTAGTTCGCGATCGCAAAGACCCGCGAAAGAAAGCAGGTAATCATATGATAGTGCCGTTACTCGGTGAGTCTTTTGATATAGCGATAAAACAGCCCCAAACCAATGAACGAATCTTTCCATACAACGCCAAAAGCGTATCCGCAGGATTTCAGCGAGTTCGTAATGAGTTGGGGATTGAAGACTTACGCTATCACGATTTGAGACGAGAAGGAGCGAGTCGGCTTTTTGAAAAAGGCTACTCGATTGAGGAAGTAGCTCAAGTTACTGGGCATAGGAATTTGAATATCTTGTGGCAGGTTTATACCCAGTTAAAACCTCATTGTTTACATTTCAAGACACTCGTTTGATTAGCCTCATGAGCCAGTTCGTCCGAGAATTATAGTTGGAGCCACAATTTCCCTTGAATATATCATAACTTCAGAACCTACGACTTTCGTTTGTGCTGTATATTGAAGAGAGTAGATAGTTTGTGGATAACCATCATAAATCTCCCTGATCTCTTCAGCGTTATCATAAGAAACCATCCAATGCTCAAAATCTGATTCAATCAGCGCATTACGAATTGTTATGTGATCATCATGAGTATAAAAATTTCTATATAGCCCTTGGCCCTTCACATAATATGGAGGGTCAAGGTAAAGCAATGACTGACGAGGTATGTGTCCATCTAATTCATTGATAAGCTTTACTGCATCTAAGTTATAGAGCGAAATTCTATCAGAAAACAACGAGATCCTTCTTATCCTATTAATCAAATCCGTTTTATTAAACCGAACATCTAAGGTCCAGTTCCCTGACTGAGCTTTGCCTCCAATAACCCCCGCTTTTAAGATTCCAGAACGATTAGTTCTATTTAGAAAAAAAGTAGCAAAACCTAACTCTAAACTAGCTTCGCCTTGAGCTACAACAACGGTGTTCAAGATCTCTTTTTGTCGATGCCACTCTTCAATAGTCACCTCTGTTGTTTCAATTTTTTCTATCAAATCATTAGTTTGATACAAAACAGCAAACCAAAAAGAAAAAATCGCAGGGTCAATATCATTAAGATGAATGTGTTCCGTCGTTTCACTAATGAGCATATCTAACGCTACAGCACCACCGCCTGTATATGGCTCAACATAGTGGCCACCAACGATGCCGTTAGATCTATATGTTTCTTTAACATAATCGGCTAGCTTCCCTTTACCGCCGGGATATCTGAGAGGAGTTAAAAAGCGCATATATGAAAGTAGTCTAGATAAATTAACAAGGAAAGCATTTTAGCACAGATACAATAGTGATTGAACTCAGAAACTGTACACACCACCGATAACATTTCTTTGTTATTGTAAGGAAAAAAAACTAGAATATTCAAGCCTACTCTAAGCAACTCCAGCCAGACTAATTTAAAGGTGAAAATTTGATTGCTCATTATAAAAAAACGAATAGAGCTGTAGCATCTATCGATTTAGATTTGAAAAACCCTAGATTAGCTGGCTTAATCAAACGGCAAGCAATAACCTCTCAAGCAGAGGCTGCAGTGGCTTTAACCAAAAGTTCGGACGTAATTTCATTGTGTACATCAATTGTAAATAATGGGTTTCATCCAGATGAAGTGCTGATCGCAATAAATAATGAGTCAGGAAAACAGAATAGAGTGACCGTAATTGAAGGAAATAGGCGATTAACTGCTTGCAAGCTCCTTTTGAAACCAAAACTAGTAAAAGGCACTTCTGATTTCACCAAATTACAAAAACTGTCTAAACACCCAAACTTCCCGTTGGTCTTAGCTTCAATAAAAAGATTATCTGTTGTGATTTTAGATAACCGCTATAGTGCAGCTGCTTATCTAGCATCTAAACATACATCTGAATCGATCAAAAGATGGAGTCCTTATACACAAGGAGCTTATATCTATGGATTTTTACAAGAATTTCACACTGTATCTGCAGTAAAAGATGTTCTTCGTAACACGATGAGCATTACAGATATCAAAAAGAGACTCTTTACATTTCTGCTAACTGAAGAAATTCTGAATTTAGACTGCTGGTCTGAAAAAGAATTAGATTTTTTGACAACTCAAATCGATAACAACAACATAGGCGCCATCATTAGATTAATGTCAAATTCAGACTTCATAGATACAGTATGTGACGTAAAAGTGATGAATAATGGGCAACTGCGAGTAACATCTAAATCTAGCTCTGAAATTCATACTGATGAACTTATGTTTCTTCGCATTCTAGAAAAATTAGCTAGAGATGCATTAATCAAATCAAGATTCAATACTCGTCAAGAAGATAAAGACACAATACGTGAGTATATTGCGGAGTTTCAAACCGAGTTTGCGTCTCAGTCACCAAATACAGAAAAGGCAGAACATCAATTTTCTCGAATCTTGCCTCAAGGAGATGAAAGTGGTGACGCTTCAACACATACCCAAGAAAAATTTGATGACGAGCAAAAACAGAACTCAACAAAAGATATTACTCAAGAAAAGCAAGAGCAGACTAAAAAGCCCAGAAGAACACCAGAAACTTTAATACCTAAAGAACTTCAGATTCCAAATGTAAACACCAAACTCATCAGCTTGTGTAATGAAGCTCAGAAAATAATTTTTCGGCAAAACAAATACAGCTCTGCTTTAATGATTCGCGCAATTATTGAAGTAACATTGAAAGTTATTATTAATCGTAAAAATCTTAGTGAAGAGCTAAGAAAGCAATATACAGATAAGTCCCAAGACCTCTCAAACATCCTCAACTTTGTTGAAAAAAACGCCAATAAGCTTGTTGGGCAAGATGATATGAAATTGGTTAGGAACGCTGTGTCTGATTTACAAAAAACAAGTAAAGAACTTCTTAATCTAACGAACCATAACGACAAACAAATCTTGACTGAGAAAGAAGTTGAACATTTAAGATCTAAAATGCTAGAAATATTACACGCAGTTTTTCCTCAACTTTAAATGTTGCCCCACTATTTTAGTTAGTGGGGCTTTTATTTTCTAACCGTGTAAGTCGAGCATCCATCTTTTCCATCATTAAGCGTAACCACTTAATATCTGTTTTAAGGGTTACGCCAACGCCTATCCCACTACACAATGCGCTGATAGCCGCAACGAACAAAGTCTGATACTCAGCCATCACTTGAACTCGTTTCGGATCATTTCCCATAAGCCTAAAATGACCGGAATGGTTGTCCCGATAAGGCCACCGTATTGCACGCCCTCGGCCGTGACACTAGCAGTTAACAGTTCTGGATGCCCCGCAGCTAAAGCAACACCCGCCCCAACTAATGCCAAACCTTTTTGGGTCGATGGTTGGCCTAAATCAATACCCAGTTTTTTCTTGAAGAGTTCTTTCATAGTAATTTCCATACTTTCAAATACTTAATTGCATAGGCGGCAAGTATTGCGCCTAGCACCGTTAAAACAATTCGTTTCGCGTCATCTTTATTCATGCCATGCGAACCCCTTCTTGTGCTTGTTCAAGCGAGTAGAAGCGCCCCACCTCCATCACTGACATGGCGTGCATCATCTTGGCAAGAGTGGCATCGCTTTGCAGATTAATCGGCTCGTGTGGACTCACACCTAATTGACTGGCAACGAACTGTGCATAGTGGTCAGATTCGTTTTCGTGGCTTGGTGCAAACTTGTGAATAAGCTCGTTAATGGTTTCAAGGCCATAGCGTTTCTGGTAAGTATCACGTAGTAGAATCGCTCCTGCACGAAAGCCATATTCCGGCGCACGAAAGGTTTCAAAGCGTTTGTCTACTGAAGGCGTCATTTTCCCAACCCAGTTGTTATTAACATTACTTTCAATGTTCAAGGGGTTATTCGCAAGCACGCCGCGCGGCTCTGTTGTTACGATTTGTTTTTTCATCAAATACACCACCGTTATTAGCAAGACGACAAACCAAGAGAGTTTCATTGAGAAGCACTCGATTATTTGATTTGAGTCGGCACGAAATCCACGAGCTCAACCTCCATTTGAAGATTGATTTGACTCTCTACACTGTTTTTGGTCTGTGCAGATATAATGGGATAGAGCCAAGTACGCCGACCCTGTGCAAATGACGTCGGGACGAGGATGTCAAAAGGAAATAGGAAGTAAGCCGTTTGCTTTCCAGTTTGCTCGGTGAAATGAAAGGGGGCGATCACCTGATTCGTTCCCATAGGGCTAACAAATTTTTGCCAAATCGTGCCGAAAGTATCGTTTTCAACAAACACGTTTAAATCCAACCGCGCATCAGGGACAGCGCCAGTGGTAGAAACAAAATCGCCACCGAACGCATCCAACGAACCTCTAACGGTGCCTTTAATCCTTGCGTACTCAAAACCACTTGCCAAAATTTCATCCGCTAAATCCGGCTCATCTTGGTTATTCGCCGTTTCAAACTGGATGATTTTTTGATTATTGAGCTCTCGCTCTGGAATAAGAATCGCCGTCAAGTCACTGCGTAGCTTGCCGTTCAACGCTAAATCTGTGTGTAATGATTTGCCCCATGGAGTCCAATCAGAACATTTTTCAAACCATTGCTGAGCCGTGGTAATGTTTTGCTTTAAGTCGACATAAAAATTCCATGAAAGCTTACCGATTGGCTTTTGTGACTGACTGCCATTACCTAAGATTGCCGCCAAGGCTTCAATCTTGTTGCGGTTACTTCCTGTCGGTAAATTAACGCTCATACTTTAAATCTCCAAAATCTGAACTGAGTCGGCCACGTCTCCGGTAAACTCAATTTCAGCCTGAGTGGATAACTCGATTTTTTCACCCGCGACGAGTGGATAAATGCCCGCAATTAAAATCGGATGTGTGTTCTCTGACGCCGCTTTAATATGCACCTTCCGGCGGCTACTGTTTGCGGCCAAGACAAAAGGCATAATGCTAGAATGGGCATTCAGTTCATTACTAATGCTGGTCGTGACTTCTTGCCCTGAAACCAGTTCTACGGCGGGCATCTGCTCAATACAGATAGACTGACCAGAAGCGAATGTAATATTAGGAAGCTCTCCAATATTCACGGTTTGGCTTGGCGCAATTTCTACTTTTGGCAAACGGTCTAAGCTCACCGACTGCCCCGCTGCAATTTCTAACGCGGGCATTTGCGCAATACTGAGAGCTTGACCCTCGGCAAGTTCTACCGCAGGCATCTGACCAATATTAACGCTTTGACCTGCTGCTAATTCCACGGCAGGCATGTCACTCACCACAATGCTTTGGCCGCTGATATTGGCGGGCGGGACAAAATCCCCAAAACCAAATTCTAGTGTGATGTTTTGGTCAATATCCGAGTACACCAACACTCGCCCGATTTGCTGCGTACTTTTAACGACCGCCTCCTTTTTCAGGGTGACGCGATCGCCTAATGCACTTTCAAGCGTGATGCTTTGCAACGCCGTTTCCAAATAAATCCAGTTACCCGCCACAATGACAGGCATAGGCTGATGTGCTTTTAAAGAAAGATTCATCGTTTCATCGCCATAATTGCTACCGCCCCTAAAACAACCGCAATGATCACCATTAAGATGATTTGTTGCTGCTTGTTCTCACTTGCGCCGTTATCTTGCTTGAACTTGGCTAAGTCCATCATTGCGCTCAAACTCTGCGTATTTTGCGCGGCCTGATTACCAGCGAGACCTGCAAGCATCTGTAGGTTTTCGCTATTGCTGGAAGACATGTCTTCCAATGCGTTTTCTGCAAAATCGAGAGAGCCTTGGTTCACTTCGCTAGCAAAATCGAGAGAGTCTTTATTGACGCCTCCCGCATACTTGAGCGCATCGTTAAACATTCGCCCCGTTTGCTCGACTAATTCACCCCCTAAATCAAGCGCCTTATTCACCGAACCATAATCGGTTGCCGTCACGTTCAGCGTTGAATTATTAATGCCACTGATCGCCGTTCCGAGGTTATCGCCAGAAATGGCATTTTGGCCGCTAACGTTGGTGGTTTGTGTTTGGTTGCTTGAACTGCTTTTTCCGCCCATGCGTTACACTCTCATGGTTAACTCTGTGATATTGGTGGCAACTTGCTCTGTCGTATTCAGTTTGCGAACTAAGCGAGCGAGCCCTGCAAAATAGGTCTGTGCTGAAATGGTTTTTAGCCCTGCGTTTTTTACATATTGAGAAAGCTCGTGAATGGCGGGAACAACACCATGCCCAGCCACACCCCACAAAAAATAGGTTTCTCCGATCACTTCACCCGCTACCACAATTTGGTAGTTTTCCGCACTTAGCTCATAAAGACTCACGCGCCCTGTTTTGACTTCGGCTTTCAGCTCCTCAAAGTCTTGTGGACAAGCTCGAAACGCGACCTTTAATTGTTCCAGTGCTTCAGGGGTATTGGTGACACAGCGAATCATTTTTTTTTCAACATCAAATACGCAATGACCACCATCACGACCGCAATCAACCACGGGCTCACCCCTTTAGGGCTTCCCATGTTGATAGCACCTATACTTTGCCCACTGTTGGTAGTATTCGTTGCTGTCGATGGGCCAGCACTTCCCCCCGTTAAACCGCCGCCTCCGGTCAAGCTTGTTAAGCTTCCTAGCATCTTAAAATTTCCCCTTGATTAGCACGTAGCCTACGACCATGAGCAAAAGCATCATGATCAGCTTGCTCGAACCTTCTGAGAGCTGAAACCCAACCACGCCGCCACCGACAAACATTAAAGGCAATAAGAACGGCATCATTTGCCCCCTTTAGCCAACATGAACACCAACAACAAAAGCACCAGAACACCCACGCCCACAATCAAGTAATTAGTATTCAAACCTTGTGCTTGAGTGTGGATAGGTTGGCCGTCAGCCGTCTGCCCCTGCACTTGGCTCTTTCGGGCTTCGTCAGGGTCGCTTGCTTGCTTTTTTGCCAAGTCATTTTGAACGGTGCCATTAATCCACGAACCACCCGCGCTAGAGGCTGCATCGAGTAATTCGCCGCCAGCCTCACTCAAGGAATCTAACCAGCTCATGGTTCCCCCTTATGCGGTGGTTTGCGTTGGAATCGCTACTTGTTCGATCGCTTCAATAATCACTGGCACACTGCCCGCCGCGCTCTTTTCAAGCTCAAATTGCAATGCACGAACGGCTTGCGTTTTGAGTTTGCTTTCAGAGCCGAAACCCGTTCGGACAAAATCCAGAGAAAACCAGCCATCGTTTTGCTCAAGACCCGCGACAGAGAGATCAAATGAGTTGTCGGCTTTGTTGACGTTCATTTCTTCACGATCATCACGTAGAACACGAACGCGAGTGATGGAATCGTCTTTAAAGTGAATACGCTTGAGGCTCAAGAATGGCGAACGCTCAGACCAATCAAACGGCGTGCGACCTGCCGCACTGGCAAACCACGTCAAAGAGTACAAACGAGGCATAAATAAGCGCTGTGTTTGTGCTTCCGTGATATGAGCGCGAGCGCGAATACTTGGAGCTGGCTCACCGGATTTTGCTTTTAGTTGAATATAAACAAACCAGATTTCACCGGGTAAAGTCACCAGTTCACCTTGACGAACGCCTAGTTTGGTTCGCATACCCAAATCAGAAAATGAAATGATGTAACGGCCTTGCTCAACATAGCTAGAACGGTGCTCTTGTAAGTCCACCATGTCTTGGCCAGACAGAGACACGATCTCCTTACCGTTATAGGTAATACGAACGCGCTCAATATCCGCAGGGTCAGTAATGTTCGTCACCAACTCAAGGTTTTGATAAGTAGGGCCAGAAACCAGCCGTAACGTTGACTGATTTCCCCAAGCGACACCTTCGACCGGATCAAGCTCTTTAGGACGTGGGTTAAATAGCGTTTGTAGTGCTTCCATTACCGTTCCCCTTAGAACCAGCCAGATTTGCCGTTGATGGTTTCTTTCAGCGTTTTCATGGCGCTGATGTTGTTAATGGCTGCGATAAGCAAAATCGTCACTACCGCCGTCACTAACATGGTTTTGTGCTGTGCTTTCATAAATGTTTCCAGTTTCACCCGTGTTAAGAACAGGGCTATTAGAAACAAGAAAATAAGAGTGGGTAAATGAGAGGTAACCTATAGGTTAAACGGCTAACCTATAGGTTGATTTGAGCGTTGAATCACACTCGTTTAGCGATAGTTCATAGCTAACGGCTTGCCCGTTTGACAGTTGAAAGCGCGAGTTTCTACATTGCCGATACCATCACGCACCATCATATATTCAGCAATCGGTTTGCCGATTTTCTGTTTGTTTACCTTAGCAGAGACCAACGAAGCGATCGCGTGAGTATCTAACCCTTTTTTCTTGGCTATCCATTCGGCATCCGACATGGAGTTAACAGCTCCAATCCACCATGTCGATGATTGCTCGGTGACCGTTTTCGGTACTTCTTGCCCGCGTTGGAACACAGTATGAATGACTAAACCGTATTGGCGGCCACCGCGCAGTAGCTCCCCTGCTTTGCCTTTGAGCTTACCGGATGTTTCCACACAGCTTGCTAACTCTTCGATAACCGTGTGCAACTTCGGCGCATGACCATTTCCCATAGACCACACAACCGAACTAAAAAACTCCAACTCTTCAGCAACCGCGCCCCCTTCCGGAATGTACGCCAGTTTAAAAGACTGACCACGACGGCGAGCCATCAACAACGCTTTGACAAAAGCAGAGCGAGAGCTCGTACCGTGACACATCTGCCCCTGAAACTTTGAGCCTGCATAGTTTCGATATGGGTCAAAAAAAACAGCTTGAGAGGCTTTTTGCACCAATCCCAAATGTTTAACGGCAGAGGTTTTGCCTCCCCCCGTACCCGCCACATAAATCACATGCTCTGCATCATGGGATGCATTAGAGTTAACCGGATTAGGCAGCTTTAGCGGTGGCTTTTGCTTTTTCGGCATCTCGCTTCTCCTGCTCTGCTTTATAGGCTTTTAGCTCAGTGATATGACGCTTAGATGTGTACACCAGTGCTAAAATGGCGAGCAATAAAGTAGCCTCTTCCACGTAATCACCAAACCAGCCTAATAGCTCACCGCCATGCTTACTCAAGACAGGAATAGCCGCTTTGATAACTTCATTTTTGCCTTTTTCATCAAAAGAAAAATCAATCCCTGAAATGATAGAGGTCGCTTGTTCGGCAATGGTAAAAACGACTGATAAAAGCCCTTCAAAAGCCTCACTGCTCACGGTTTCGGTTGATAGTGCGCTACTTTCGGTTGATTCGGTGGGGGCTTCTTCGGTTTCAAGTTGTTTGATCACCACATCAAAATCGCCCCAATCATCACCGAGGCTCGTCACTTCTAGTTCATTATCCGGTTGTTGCATCGGTTGACTCCTCTGGTTGTGGTTTTGGTAGTAAAAGACGCACCGCCCACAGGCAGGCAAGTACCACCCCCAACACCATCAATACACGCTTAACCGTGACAAAAGGCCGTATTTCCACTAGCGGCTTGTCGGTTGGAGTTTCGGTTTCGATAATGCTTTCAACCCTGTCAGTGCTGGACTCTTCCACCCGCAAAGGCTCAACAGTTTCAACCGAATCGCTAACGGTTAGCTCGGTTACGTCCAACGCTTCAACCAAGACAGGCAATGCACTGGCCTCGCGTTCAAGTAATGCGCTTTCATCGGTTGCCATGTGCTTATTGACGTACTCATCCACACTTTTGCTCATTGAGCTATTACCACATTTAGGACAACGATAATATTTAAGCCCAAGGTTACGCCCGTTTTTAGGTGGTTCGCCCTCAGCAATGAGCTTTCCTTCACCGACTTGGTGAACGGTAGAAAGCGAAACACAAACAGGGCAATGCACAACACCACGCACTGGGTTTTCGTATTTACTCATTCTTACCCCCAACCTCAGTGAAATCACCATCCGAAATATTTTCTATTTGGTTCAAGTTAGAAACGACATGAGCGCGATATTTTCTACGCGCTACATCATTGAGCTTTGCGAGTTGTTCAAGCTGTTCAAAAAAGTTGGTTGGTAGCCCTAACGCTTCCAATGACAAATTTCCTGTCATGAGCATTTTGGTGGCTTTGCCAATTAAATCTTTCATTTCCATTGACTTAAATCGCCCAATTTCACGTTCCATATTCGTTGTGAGTTGGTCGGCGGCATCTAAGGCTTTTAAATCGCGTTGGCATTCTTCAATAGAGAGTAATTTCATAGATTCCCCTGTCTCTCGACGTTAGTGAGTGAATAAAAAGCCCCTGTCTCACGACGTTGGCAAATTCTAGGCATCTTCTGGATGCATGGATTGATTCCAAAGCTCTTCCCATTGAGGCGAACCAAAACGGTCAAGCTCAACATTTAAAAAGAAATTCGATACGATTCGTTGTTGGCGGGTCGGCGTAATGTCCTGCGTACAATTATTGCCACTAGACCAAGGCGCAAGCTCCCGCTTGCTTTGAAGAGCCTCCGCGCTGTGCGTTTTTTGGACTAACTTCCACTCAATTTCGTGCGTTAAGATCGTCAAACCGCTACCTTCGAGCCCGATAACAACCGGTACGATTTCACCGTATTTATTTTCTCTTTCTTCTTTGCTCGGTTTAATGGGTCGAAGTGATTGCGCTAAACGGTGACCGCCCATGTAATCAAAATACGCAGAAAAAAAGCCCATATCCGCCGCACGCCGCGCTTTTTCAAATAAGCAGTATTCTTGCTTATCTTGGATACGGCGAAGCTCTCGCCAAACAGTCACGCTTGGCGTTTTCTGAAATTGAAACTGACGGAAACAGAAATTACGCGACCATGCAGTGACATTTTTAACCGTGTCTTGCAGTTTGGCTTTTTTGTTATCCAAATCGGCTAAACCCTCTAGCCCGAACCCGTCTACGTTCTTTGATATGTATTTCGCTAAATAGGCGACCGCACCGCCTTCACTGCCATCCAACACCTTCGCATCAAAACGTGCTTTCATCGCTTTGCGATTAGGCTCCCCCGTATCACGATAGAGCTCTTTACTATCACGTTGGTACTGGTAGGCCTGCAACGCGGCTACGAATCCACCGACTTGTTCTAGCGGCATAAAAAACACACCATGCCAGTGTGGCGTGCCGTCTTGGTGAGGTTCAACAACTCGCATACCGTAGTAATTGAGTTCATGTCGATGAGCAAACGCCCGAAAACGATTCCATGTTGTGGTTAACCATCCATGAGCATCACTTGGACTACTACCATCCCAACGCTTATTTTCAATCCAATACGCTCCGCGCTGTGTAAGACGATGAAAGCGACTTGGTGCGGTCATCGTGATAAACACGGCGGCGTGCTGATAGGAGTCTGCATATTCTTGGCATCCCGCAATGCGTGTCATTAGTTCATGACGACGATTTATAGGGTTAGCTTGCGACGATGCGTGCACCACATCCATGCTCACCACATCGCCTTGCTCTGATTCAATCGCCATCAATTCAAGCCATTCACGCTGCCTGTCTTGGCGAACCTTGAGCCATTCACATGCCGATATTGAGGCATACGGGGAAATATGAGGTGATACCATGCCAGCAGCCCGCCGAGCATTTTCAAAAGCCGCCAGCGTGTGCTTTTCAATCGCACGCCGCCAAACTGATTCATCCAGCAAACGCGCCAAAATAGAGAATGCCTGCGCTTCATCTTTTGCCGATTCAAATTGCGGCATCCAGAGCGCTGCACCCACATATTCATGGATCTGACTAATGGCATCAAAAACAGACATTCCCGTTTTAGAGGCCAATTCAAAACGAAAACATGCACGCCCGACTAACTCAGTAGCAAGACGAGCACGTTTTAATTCTGTATCTACCCGCCACCAAGGCTCTGGCAATACACCAAGCGCAGAAAACGCCGCTTGACTACGGGATTGAACGAAATCAATTGCACGCTTAAAACCGTATTTACGAAAACGCACAGCCGCAGCCTTATCGAGATAACAGCGAATATCACTGGGTAATTTGAATTGATTAGCAATGGTGTGGGCAAATTCAAACACGCGCTCTCGTGGTGAGAGTGCGCAGAAATCGGTACGCTGATGTTCAGCAATCATTGAAAACTCAGGCAAAGAGCGCTGATTTTTGACCACATAGGTAGCAAGCTCCTGACGTAAATTTTCAGGAAGCTTGCTTAGTGGGTTTTTGGTCGGTTTACGATAGATTTTCACAACGGTATATCTTCTAGAGTATCGGGCATCGGTTGATGCAGCTCACTTGTCGCCCTGCTTGGTAGCTGATTCGCTTTAACGGCGAGTTTGTCTAACCAAGCTAATTTCCGGCGCTCTCTTTCCGTAGTTTTACGGCTGTTTGCAACGGCTTTGCGGCAAAGTTCAATCCCACGTAAACCGCAAGCGCGTTGCTCTTCGGTTAATAACAAGGGGTAGGCTTTTAGCATTGCTACACCTCCAAACTTTCCAGTAATTCAGCGGCTTCGACGAGTTGCTCATAAATGGGATACAAAAACTCGAATTCTGGTGAGGAAGGGTTCAACCAAGACAAACGACCTTTAACCACCGTCAAAAGCTCTTTGGCTTCACTGGAATGAGAGAAATCAATGTTGATAGCGTGATTTGGAGTTTTCATCTAGTGCGCTCCGTGTACTGATTGCCAATCGTTTCTAGCGTCTTCATATCGCTGATCGATATACGCCGCTAAATCTTCGATTTTGATTAAGGTAGGACTACGCTCAGAATCACGTAGTTTGAAAGTAGGTACTGGAAAATCACATGCCTTAGCTCGTTGTTCTGCAGTCTTTGGAGTGATGCCAAAGAACTCTTTAGATATCTGTTTCAGCTCAACCGTAGGACTTCCAAAGCGTGCTAGCAGTGCAAAATTTGTATTCATATATTCCTCATGTGCTACATTTAAATCATTTCAAGGTAATTCAAACGCCTCATAACATCCCAGAACGACGTTGTGGGGAATTATTGAGGAACAAAACAAAATAATCAACCCCAAAAATACATCAGAGGAAGTTATGGGAACTTTTGAGGAAAGATTAAGGGAACTAAAAAGATTAACTAATACGGCTAAGAATGTTGATCTAGCAAGGGTTCTCGGCATATCGCCAAAGACGGTTTCAAACTGGAAATATAGGGATCACATTCCTGAAGATATCTTTCTAAAAGCGAGAGACTTATCACAAAATGGCGGCGTTGCTGTGCCACCTCGTGGATACGTGACACTAGATATTTATGAGCAAGCGGTGAGTGCTGGACATGGTGCATTAGTTGTCAGTGAAGAAAAGTCTTCAGATATTGTTTTCAGCGAAGCATTTATTCATAACGATATTGGCGTAAATCCTATTAACGTTTTCTTAATGCCAGTGAAAGGCGACAGCATGTACCCAACATTAAAAAATGGTGCATTAGTCATGGTAAATAGAGTTGAACAATTTACTGGCGATGGTGTTTATGTATTTCGATTTGATGGGCAATTGATGGTTAAACGGCTTCAATTTTCAAAGCATGGATTGACAGTCGTGAGTGATAATTCGACTTATAAAGAATGGGAATTGAGTAAAACGGAGATTTCAGGGAATGACTTTGAAATCATTGGTGAAGTGGTTTGGTCTGGACAGAGAATGTAATCGAGTACGTATATAAATACGCATGACTCACTAGAAAGCCCTAGATAGCTAGAAAGTGAATCCAATCGAGCATCGGTGCTACTGATAGCCTACAAGGGTGAGTCATGATTTAGATATCCCAATTCAGTCAGTTTCAATGGCTAAACTTACAGCCAAAAACAAAGTTTGGCATTGTAATCGCTTCGAGTTTATAGCGCCAACAGTTCTTCTTCTGTATCGTTTTGCATCGATATAAGGTAATTTAAGCACTATTTTCGTTGCAAACAACGATCACATCGCTAACTAACTCCAGAAAATGTTGTAGGCTACAAGGCTATTAATCTGGAAATAGTATATTATTATTAAAGTCCAATGGTTATGGTGATGAATTTGGACCACAAGCTAACGAAACAAATAGAAGAACTATGCGCAGCGAGAGGAGTACGACTAACTTCTCAACGAAAGAGAGTGTTTGAACTGATTTGTTCAAGCAAAAAAGCATCCAGTGCTTATGAATTGCTTGAAGATTTAAAGCAAAGCGAGCCCCAAGCGAAACCACCAACGGTGTATCGTGCTCTGGACTTTTTGTTAGAACAAGGCTTTATTCATAGAGTGGAGTCAACAAATAGCTTTATTTCATGTTGCTCTTGTAATGCTAATAAGCATTTTTCACACCTATTAATTTGTGACAAATGTGGCAATGTTATTGAACTTCAAGATGATAGTCTGATAGCCTTGCTAGCAAGCAACGCTGAGAAACACGGTTTTAACATCGTTAATCACGTTATTGAATCTCATGGTGTTTGCCAAACGTGTTCCTCAAGTCTGAAAGTATAAAAACAGTAGAAGAAGGTTATGCGCGCTGAATTTGTAAACCCGTTTTTAGCTTCTTTAATGAACGTGTTAAAAACGATGGCTTCATTAGAGTTGAAGCCACAGAAACCTCGTGTAAAGAAAGATGAGATTGCCCGTGGTGATGTCTCTGGCTTGATTGGTATGGTTGGTAGTCAAAGCCGCGGTTCCATGTCTATTACTTTTGATGAAAGTCTAGCATTGGAAATCATGCAAAATATGTTAGGTGAACGCCCCAACGGTCTCAATGAAGAAGTGACAGATATGGTCGGCGAAATCACCAACATGGTGACAGGCGGAGCTAAACGTATTCTTGCCGAGAGTGGTTTTGACTTTGATATGGCAACTCCGGTTGTTGTCTCAGGAAAAGGCCACACGATTCGTCATAAATGCGAAGGTGCAATTATTATCATGCCGTTTACCTCTCAGTGGGGTAACGCTTTTATCGAAATCTGTTTCGAGTAAGCTCTTTCATTAAAGAAAAAAAGGTTGATACCGTTAAGTATCAACCTTTTTTATTTGGATAAAACCTTACTCACATCCAAGTAAGGTTTTGACGCATTACGCTTTAAATGTCTTAAACGCGTTAATCAAACCATTGGTTGAGCTGTCGTGTGAACTCACTTGAGCATCGTCGGCTAACTCAGGCAGAATTTGGTTTGCTAACTGCTTACCAAGCTCAACGCCCCATTGATCGAAACTGAAGATATTCCAAATAACACCCTGTACGAAAATTTTATGCTCGTACATCGCAATCAGGTTGCCCAAAGTGCGTGGCGTGATCTGCTTAACTAAGATTGAGTTGGTTGGGCGGTTTCCTTCAAACACTTTAAATGGTGCGATTGCCGCCATTTCTTGTGCTGATTTGCCCGCCGCTTTTAGCTCAACTTCAACGGTTTGCTGCGTTTTTCCAAACGCTAACGCTTCTGTTTGAGCAAAAAAGTTCGACATCAATTTTTGGTGATGATCACCCGCTGGGTTATGGCTGAGCGCTGGCGCAATAAAATCACACGGGATCAATTTTGTTCCCTGGTGGATCAATTGATAAAAGGCGTGTTGACCATTAGTACCGGGCTCACCCCAAATGATTGGACCCGTTTGGTAAGTTACCGCTTGACCGTTACGATCTACGTATTTACCGTTTGATTCCATATTGCCCTGTTGGAAATAAGCGGCAAAGCGATGTAAGTATTGGTCATAAGGCAGAATCGCTTCTGATTCGGCGCCGTGGAAGTTGTTATACCAAATACCAATCAAGGCTAGGATCACAGGAATATTTTGCTCAAAAGGTGTCGCCACAAAATGTTGATCCATCTCATGCGCGCCGGACAGCAGTTCCACAAAGTTGTCATAGCCTACAGCCAATACAATGGATAGACCAATTGCTGACCATAGTGAGTAGCGTCCACCGACCCAATCCCAAAATTCGAACATGTTGTCTGTATCAATACCAAACTCAGCGACTGATTTCGCATTAGTCGACAGCGCTGCAAAGTGTTTTGCAACATGAGTTTCATCGCCTGCTTCCGCTAAGAACCAATCACGAGCCGTATGTGCATTGGTCATGGTTTCTTGGGTAGTAAACGTCTTTGAAGCCACTAAAAATAGCGTGGTTTCTGGATTGACTTTTTTCAACGTTTCAACGATGTGTGTTCCATCAACGTTAGAAACGAAATGAAGATTAAGATGATTCTTATACGGCGCAAGTGCTTCTGTGACCATGTATGGACCAAGGTCTGAACCACCAATACCAATGTTGACAATATCGGTAATCGCTTTACCAGTGTAACCTTTCCATTCACCAGAAATCACTCGTTCAGAAAACGATTTCATCTTCTCAAGTACCGCATTCACGGCTGGCATCACATCTTCACCATCAACCATGACCGGTGTGTTACTGCGGTTGCGTAACGCAGTGTGCAGTACGGCACGGCCTTCAGTTTGGTTGATCGCGCAGCCTTGCAGCATAGCGTCGATGGCTGACTTTAGTTCAGTCTCATTAGCCAGTGCTTGTAAATGTTGTAAGGTCTCTTCATTGATCAAATTTTTTGAGTAATCAACAAGAATATCTGAACCAAAACGAGTCGAGAATTTATCGAAACGTTGTGCATCTTGTGCAAAAAGCGATTTAAGGTCCATATCTTGCGCTGATTCAAAATGCGCAGTCAGTGCTTTCCAAGCGTTGGTTTGCGTTGGATTGATATTTTTCAACATGGTATCTATCCCGATGTGACAGTAGGTTTTATTCCTATCATTCCTAAACTCTGTTTCAAAATGATGGAATCCCCGATTGAGCAAAAAAAGAAAATGGTATCGACTGCCTATATTTGGAAGGCAACACGTCGTTATTCGTTTTGTGAGCGCCATTATGACGCAGCTTACCCGCTCTCATATTGAGTTAGGTCAGGTAAACCTAATGGGTGCATACTCTGGCTTTATTGATACGACATCTCAACACGAGAAGTGAGTTTCGTCACTAACTCGTAAGCGATCGTGCCGATGTGAGAGGCCACTTCTTCGGCTGGTAGCTCTTTTCCCCATAAAATAACCTCATCGCCCACCTTATCGCAGGCTTGTGGACCGAGATCGACCGTGAGCATATCCATTGAAACTCGCCCTGCAATCGGCACTTTACGCCCATTGACAACAACCGGAGTTCCATTGGGTGCAGTGCGAGGATAACCATCGCCATAGCCAATTGCGATAACACCAACCTTAGTGTCACGTAAGCTTGTCCAAGTGGCACCGTAGCCAACACTCTCTCCCGCTTTAACATCACGCACTGCGATCAAGTGAGATTTTAATGTCATTACAGGTTGATAGCCCAGCGCTTGCGCCGAGTTATCATCAAAAGGAGAAACGCCATACATAATAATACCTGGGCGAACCCACTCTAACTGGCTGTGCTTCCAAGCTAATAAACCAGCGGAGGCAGCAAGTGATCTTTCACCCTCATGACCTTTTGTCATTGCTAAAAATAGCTCAATTTGCTCAGAAGTCGTTGATTTATCGAGTTCATCGGCACAACCAAAATGACTCATATAACGCAATGGCTTCACTACGTTTTTACACGCTTGCAAACGTTCTAAAAAATCGGGGTATTGTTCTGGGCGCACACCTAAACGATGCATTCCGCTATCGATTTTCAACCAAACATTGACTGGGACATCTAATTGAGCTTGCTCTAAGGCGACTAACTGCTCCTCACAGTGAACAACGGTTTGAATGTTATTGGTCACCAATACAGCAAGATCCATCGGGGAATAAAAACCTTCAAGCAATAAGATAGGTTTTACCACACCGCTCGCTCTCAGTTGCAGCGCTTCTTCAATGCGCGCCACGCCAAATGCATCCGCGCCCAATGCATGTTTCGCAACATGCCGAAGCCCATGACCATAACCATTTGCTTTGACCACCGCCATAATTTTACTGTTTGGTGCCTGCTGTTTTACTCGCTGTAGGTTGTGCTTTAACGCATCGAGATCGATGCAGGCGGTTGCCGCTTTCATGTAGCTCATCAAATTACTCATCGTCAAATGCAGGGCCTGCATAATTATCAAAACGGGAATACTGCCCTTGAAAGGTCAACCGTACAGAACCAATCGGGCCGTTACGTTGCTTACCTATAATAATCTCTGCGATACCCTTTAACGAACTATCAGGGTGATACACCTCGTCGCGATAGATGAACATGATCAAATCGGCATCTTGTTCTATCGAACCGGATTCACGCAAATCGGAGTTGACTGGGCGTTTATCGGCGCGCTGCTCCAACGAACGGTTAAGCTGCGATAAAGCCACCACGGGCACATTCAATTCTTTAGCCAGTGCTTTTAACGAGCGAGAGATCTCCGCAATTTCTAAAGTACGGTTATCCGATTGCGAAGGAACTCGCATCAACTGCAAGTAGTCGACCATGATGAGCGACAAGCCACCATGCTCGCGCGCAATACGACGAGCTCTAGAACGAACCTCGGTAGGCGTTAGGCCTGAGCTATCATCTATGTACATATTTTTCTTTTCCATGAGAATACCCATGGTAGATGAAATTCGTGCCCAATCCTCATCATCCAGCTGCCCAGTACGAATTTTGGTTTGATCAACGCGAGAAAGCGATGCCAACATACGCATCATAATTTGTTCAGCCGGCATCTCAAGAGAGAAGATAAGAACCGGTTTTTCTTGCTCCATGGCCGCGTTTTCACACAAGTTCATGGCAAACGTCGTTTTACCCATAGAAGGGCGAGCAGCCACAATGATCAAATCAGAACCTTGTAAACCAGCCGTTTTCTTATTGAGATCAGCAAACCCCGTATTCACGCCCGTGACGCCATCTTGTGGTGTTTTATACAGTAGTTCGATACGCTCTAAAGTTCTTTCTAAAATCGAATCAACATTCTGCGGGCCTTCATTTTCGCTGGTACGCTCCTCAGCAATGGCGAACACTTTACTTTCAGCCAGATCGAGCAAATCTTCCGAACTGCGCCCTTGCGGATCATAACCTGCATCCGCAATCTCATTGGCAACACCGATAAGGTTACGCACCAACGCTCGTTCCGCTACGATTTCAGCATAAGCATTAATATTAGCCGCACTGGGCGTATTTTTCGCCAAGTCTGCTAAATAGGCAAAACCGCCGACATCTTCCAACTGTTCGCGACGCTCAAGATACTCAGATAATGTAATAAGATCGAGCGGCTTACTGGCTTCCAAAATCGATTTAGCTGCATCAAAAATTAAACGATGCGCACGGCTATAGAAGTCTTTGCTGACCACACGCTCAGCCACCGTATCCCAACGTTCGTTATCCAATAGCAAGCCTCCAATCACTGATTGCTCAGCTTCGATCGAATGTGGAGGAACTTTAATTGCGTCGACTTGTGCGTCAAACGGTTTACGATTTCGTTGATCTGTTCGTGGTGCAGCCATGACTTCGCTCAATACTATCTAATGACCGACCATTATAGCCAGAATAGATCATTTGTAATTATGTAAACGAAACTTTGTGTTTATCTCGTAGAGAATTAACCTCATGCTGACCAAACAGAACCGCCCTACACCTACTATTTCGCCCACTATTTTTATTCACTTTAGGGGTGCTTCGTGTCCAAAATTTGGTTTCTTAGTTTTAGCCTGTTCGCGATGAGTGCAGCTTATGCTAATGAGGATCTTAAAAACGATACGGAAATCGAAGTTCCTTCTCCTTGGAATAGCCAAGTCGAATTGGGTTACCAAGCCCACTCAGGTAATACTGATTCAGAGTCATTGAATTCACGAGTCAAGACAGAATACATAACAGGTCGCCATCGAACCAATGGTGAGTGGAAATTGTATCGTCTTGATAAAAATGGAAAAGAGAATAAGCGGCAGGCAAACTATTCGCTGCAAAGTGACTATAAGTTAGCTTCAAAAGCCTATCTATACGCAAACTTTAACGGTGTTGATTCGAAATACAGCGCCTATTTCAAAGACTACACGCTATCTGGTGGAATGGGTTACCAATTGATGAATACCGACATATTGCTATTAGAGATTGAAATAGGGCCCGGTTTTCGTTACCAAAAACCCAATCTAGATGAGATATCAAGTACAGATATTGTATTTGCAAATACAGTCGAAGAAGTCATATTTCGTGGTAACTTAAAAGGTGTTTGGGCAACTTTCGATAATTTAACCATCTCCTCTGAACTGACTCTTGTCGCAGGAGAAAGTAACATCAGAACCGATAGCGAACTCATTTTAACCAATCACATTACTGATTCGATTGCGTTGAAAGTGAACTTGTCTCGCCAATACCACGATAAGGTTCCAGCAGGACTAAGTAAAGCCGATAGCGTTACTTCATTTAGTTTACAGTTTCGTTTCTAGGTAGTTTGAAGATAAAAAAAACACCAGCCAAGGCTGGTGTTTTCAATTCATCCGAAGACTGAAATTACTCAGCAACGATTTGAATTTTCGCAGTTGCAAACACTTCTGAGTGAAGTTGGATGCTCACTTCGAAAGAACCTACGTTACGTAGAGCACCTTCAGGTAGACGAACTTCGCTCTTAGATACTGCAACACCTGCCGCTGTAATAGCGTCAGCGATATCACGAGTACCAATAGAACCAAATAGTTTACCTTCATCGCCCGCTTTAGAAGTAATAACAACAGCTTCAAGAGCGTTAACTTGTTCAGCACGAGCTTGAGATGCAACAAGTTGCTCAGCAACTTTAGCTTCAAGTTCAGCACGACGAGTTTCAAACATTTCAACGTTAGATTTAGTTGCCATTACAGCCTTACCTTGTGGGATAAGGAAGTTACGAGCATAACCAGATTTCACGCTTACAGTGTCGCCAAGGCTGCCTAGGTTACCGATTTTATCAAGTAGAATAACTTGCATTGATTAATCCTCTTTCTTAATAAACGGTGCCAATTACTGATGTTTATCAGTGTATGGCAATAGAGCTAGGTAGCGAGAACGCTTGATTGCACGAGCTAGCTGACGTTGGTATTTAGCGCTAGTACCAGTGATACGGCTAGGTACGATTTTACCAGCTTCAGTTATGTAGTTTTTAAGAGTTGCTACATCTTTGTAATCAATCTCTTGTACGCCTTCTGCAGTGAAACGGCAGAATTTACGACGACGGAAGAAACGAGCCATGGGCTATCTCCTGATCTTAAATTTGAGTAATGTGGTCGGCATGTAGCACCAATTTACCTACGCCATTATGGCTAGTTTGGTAAGCGACAAAGCCACTTACGGTTATGGTGCTGCCTTGTACTAAGTGTTGAGTGAGATTCGTTGACCTCTGCCCACTGACAACTACCGGCATACGACAATAGACTTGTCTCGGTAAATCAGCTTCTATCACTGTTGAGCGATGTTCAAGCCAGAAACGGCAATGTTCAATACCCGCAGGACTTTGGCTTCGAATGGGAGGTTTTGCGACAGTGCCACTCAACTCCATCCGATTGGTCATCAAATCAATTACTCAGCGTCTGCATCGAAACGAGTTTCATCACGCTTAGAACGCTCTTCTTTAGCTTTCAGCATGATTGATGGCTCGGTGATAGCAGCTTTAGTACGCATGATCATGTTACGTAGAACTGCATCGTTAAAACGGAAAGCAGTTTCTAGCTCATCAATCACAGCTTGGTCAGCTTCAACGTTCATAAGAACGTAGTGAGCTTTGTGAAGCTTGTTGATTGGGTAAGCCATTTGACGACGACCCCAATCTTCTAGACGGTGGATAGTACCGCCAGTTTCAGTGATAGAACCAGTGTAACGCTCGATCATGCCAGCAACTTGCTCGCTTTGATCTGGGTGCACCATGAATACGATTTCATAATGACGCATCGGTTGCTCCTTACGGATTATTCAGCTTCCAGGTTTGGCTCGGTCGTCCATAGGAAGCAAGGAACGAAAAAAAAAGACCGAGAATTAAGGACGGCAAATAGTACAGAAACGAAGCAGGATTAGCAAGGGAAATGTACTAAGGGTCACGTCAAACAAAAAGGGAAGCCTAAGCTTCCCTTTTTAATGCAGTGTGTGCATAAATTATCGAAAATTAAGCGATAACTTTAGCAACAACACCAGCACCTACTGTACGACCACCTTCACGGATCGCGAAACGTAGACCTTCATCCATCGCGATTGGAGCGATTAGCTCTACAACCATTTGGATGTTGTCACCTGGCATTACCATCTCTACGCCTTCTGGTAGAGAGATATCGCCTGTTACGTCCGTTGTACGGAAGTAGAACTGTGGACGGTAGCCTTTGAAGAACGGAGTATGACGGCCGCCTTCATCTTTAGACAGTACGTACACTTCTGACTCGAACTTAGTGTGTGGAGTGATTGAACCTGGTTTCGCTAGTACTTGACCACGTTCTACTTCATCACGCTTAGTACCACGTAGAAGTGCACCAACGTTCTCACCTGCACGACCTTCGTCAAGCAGCTTACGGAACATCTCAACACCTGTACAAGTCGTTGTGATTGTGTCTTTGATACCAATGATCGCAACTTCGTCACCTACACGTAGGATACCGCGCTCGATACGGCCAGTTACTACTGTACCACGACCTTGGATTGAGAATACGTCTTCGATTGGTAGTAGGAATGCTTGGTCTACTGCACGCTCAGGCTCTGGAATGTAAGTGTCTAGCGCTTCAGCAAGTTCAATAATTTTCGCTTCCCACTGCTCTTCGCCGTTTAGTGCGCCTAGTGCAGAACCTTGGATAACTGGTAGGTCATCACCTGGGAAATCGTACTCAGATAGAAGCTCACGAACTTCCATTTCTACTAGCTCTAGAAGCTCTTCATCATCAACCATGTCACATTTGTTCATGAATACGATGATGTAAGGAATACCAACTTGGCGACCAAGTAGGATGTGCTCACGAGTTTGTGGCATTGGGCCATCTGTTGCAGCAACAACTAGGATACCGCCGTCCATTTGCGCAGCACCTGTGATCATGTTTTTGACATAGTCAGCGTGTCCTGGGCAGTCTACGTGTGCGTAGTGGCGTGCTGGTGTATCGTACTCTACGTGAGAAGTATTGATTGTAATACCGCGCTCGCGCTCTTCTGGAGCGTTATCGATAGATGCGAAGTCTTTCGCTTCACCACCGTACACTTTTGAAAGTGTAGTACAGATAGCAGCAGTTAGAGTTGTTTTACCGTGGTCAACGTGGCCGATAGTACCAACGTTTACGTGCGGTTTCGTACGTTCAAATTTTGCTTTAGACACGATCGTGTTCCTTCCTAGTTATGATTCGTCTTGAGTCACATATAGCTCAAGACGCGCCAGAAATTGCTATTTTATGCGCCAACTCTCATCAGCGCAATAGATTCGTTATTAAACAAATAACAGTTAACCACGTTCTGCAATGATTGCTTCTGCAACATTTTTTGGCACATCAGCGTACTCTGCAAACTCCATGGAGTAAGAGGCGCGACCCTGAGTGGCAGACCGTAAGTCTGTTGCATAACCAAACATTTCCGATAGAGGGACTCTAGCATGGATAATCTTAAGGCCTGCATGGCCTTCATCCATACCTTCAATCATGCCGCGACGACGGTTTAAGTCACCCACAACATCACCCATCCAATCTTCTGGAGTAGTTACTTCAACTTTCATCATTGGTTCAAGAAGAACAGGCTGCGCTTCTAAAGCACCTTTCTTGAACGCCATCGAACCAGCAATCTTAAACGCCATCTCGCTTGAGTCGACATCATGATATGAACCATCGAATAATGTCGCTTTCACATCCAGAATCGGATAACCAGCTAACACACCGTTGTTCATTTGCTCTTCGATACCTTTCGCAACCGAGCTGATGTATTCCTTAGGAATCACACCACCAACGATTTCGTCGACAAAGACAAAGCCTTCGCCGAGTTCCGCAGGTTCAATCTTAAGCCAAACGTGACCATATTGACCACGACCACCAGATTGACGAACGAACTTGCCTTCTACTTCCGCTTTTCCACGGATAGTTTCGCGGTAAGCCACTTGTGGTTTACCAACGTTACAGTCCACACTGAACTCACGCTTCATGCGATCAACAATGATGTCTAGGTGAAGCTCACCCATACCAGAGATCAACGTTTGACCTGTTTCCTTATCGGTTTCGACACGGAAAGATGGGTCTTCTGCCGCCAGTTTACCTAGCGCAATACCCATTTTTTCTTGGTCAGCTTTAGAGCGAGGCTCTACCGCAATTTGAATCACTGGCTCAGGGAATTCCATGCGCTCAAGAACCACTTTGTGGTCTGGGTTACACAGCGTATCGCCTGTAGTGACATCTTTTAAGCCGATCGCAGCCGCAATATCGCCAGCACGAACTTCTTTAATCTCTTCACGTTTGTTGGCATGCATCTGTACGATACGACCAAAACGTTCTTTTTTCTGTTTCACTGAGTTGTAAACGGCATCGCCAGAGTTCACCACACCAGAGTAAACACGCATAAAAGTCAATGTGCCAACAAATGGGTCAGTGGCAATCTTAAATGCAAGTGCCGAGAATGGTTCGTTGTCGTCAGCGTGACGTTCTACTTCGTTCTCGTTTTCATCCACGCCTTTAATGGCTGGTACATCTACCGGTGAAGGCAAATATTCAACAACCGCATCCAATACCGCTTGTACGCCTTTATTTTTAAAGGCACTACCACAAGTGGCCAATACGATTTCATTGTTAATGGTACGAGTCCGTAGCGCTTGTTTGATTTCCGCTTCTGTCAGCTCGCCGTCTTCAAGATACTTTTCCATTAACTCTTCACTAGCTTCCGCTGCCGCTTCAACTAGGTTGTTGTGCCATTCTTCGGCCAACTCAAGCATATCTTCTGGAATGTCTTCGTAAGTAAACGTCATGCCTTGATCGGCTTCATTCCAGTTGATGGCTTTCATCTTGATAAGGTCGATGACACCTTTGAACTCTTCTTCCGCACCAATATTTAATTGAATAGGAACAGGAGTCGCACCAAGACGATGTTTAATTTGGTTTACAACGCGTAAAAAGTCTGCGCCAGCACGGTCCATTTTATTAACGAACACCATGCGAGGAACACCGTATTTGTCAGCTTGACGCCATACAGTTTCAGACTGGGGTTCAACACCAGATGAGCCACAGAATACAACCACTGCACCATCAAGCACACGAAGTGAACGCTCTACTTCAATTGTAAAGTCAACGTGTCCTGGGGTATCAATGATGTTTACGCGATGATCTTGGAACTGTGCTTCCATACCACGCCAGAAGGTTGTCGTAGCAGCAGAAGTGATAGTGATACCACGTTCTTGCTCCTGCTCCATCCAGTCCATGGTTGCAGCACCATCGTGAACTTCGCCGATTTTGTGAGAAAGGCCAGTGTAGAACAGAATACGCTCAGTAGTGGTTGTTTTACCTGCATCTACGTGAGCACAGATACCGATGTTGCGGTAGCGCTCAATAGGAGTTTTCCGAGCCACGATTGTATCCTCTTACTAAGGTAATCCTTAGAGTATGAAAATGTGCTGCGAGAGAACCTCGCAGCACAGAAGGTATTACCAGCGGTAATGAGCGAATGCTTTGTTCGCTTCTGCCATACGGTGAACGTCTTCACGTTTCTTAACAGCAGTACCTTTATTTTCTGACGCGTCTAGCATTTCAGCAGCTAGGCGAGCAGCCATAGATTTTTCACCACGCTTACGCGCAGCATCAACTACCCAACGCATAGCAAGTGCGTTACGGCGAACCGGACGTACTTCTACTGGCACTTGGTAAGTTGAACCACCCACGCGGCGAGATTTAACTTCGACCGCTGGACGTACGTTTTCAAGAGCTTCTTCAAATACAGCTAAGTGACCTTTGCCAGATTTCTCAGCCATAGTGTCTAGTGCAGTGTAAACAATTTTCTCTGCAGTAGATTTTTTACCGTCAACCATAAGAATGTTAACGAATTTTGCCAGCAGTTCAGACTTGAACTTTGGATCTGGAAGGATCTTACGCTGACCAATAACGCGACGACGTGGCATGGATATTCTCCGTTGTCTTTTTCAGGTTATCCAAAACTTTTCAGTTTCTTCAAAAATTAAATAATTTAGTGTTTGGCCTTACTTAACGGAAATCCATTAAGATTTAGGACGTTTCACACCGTATTTAGAACGAGCTTGTTTACGGTCGTTTACGCCTGCACAGTCAAGTGCACCACGGATTGTGTGGTAACGCACACCTGGAAGGTCTTTTACACGACCGCCACGGATAAGAACAACTGAGTGCTCTTGAAGGTTGTGACCTTCACCGCCGATGTACGAAGTCACTTCGAAGCCGTTCGTTAGACGAACACGACATACTTTACGAAGTGCTGAGTTAGGTTTTTTAGGTGTAGTAGTGTAAACACGTGTACATACACCACGTTTTTGTGGGCACGCTTCTAGTGCTGGCACGTTGCTTTTAACAACTTGCTTTACACGAGGATTGCGGACCAACTGGTTAATAGTTGCCATTAACTAGCTCCTGAATTTACTTAAAGTAAGCTTTGTGAAAAATCTAGTCCCTAGTGCACTTAGTACAAATAGGGACGCAAAATTCTATGCAGCAGTGAGAGGTGTGTCAAGAAATATACAGATCTTTTTTAACCACCATAAGTAAAGGGTGGGTAATAGAAGGGTAATAGTGATAAAAAAACCTACCAAGTGATTGATTTTTCATGATTAGTAGTAAGTTCAACCAAACCAGAGAAATCCACTTTGGTAATTTGTACTGAGCAGAGATCCTGCACCCCACGCGCGCAGAGATCCTCAAGTAAGACATAAACCCTGTTCAGATCGTTGAGTAGTAAAAAAGAGCCCGCACTAGGGTTACTCATATAAACCGCTTCTTCAACCAAGATAATACTATCCTCAGTCAAACAATAACGCTGCGCTAAGGCCAGTTTTGCCGTGTCTTTTACAATATGCAGCATAGGTACACCTTAGAAAGTTAGTACTTGATCGCACTCGTGAAGTAACTGAGCGATTTGCTGAGGCGATTTTTTTTCAACATCAATGACCCATTGAGCCGATGCTAGCCCCAACTCTTCAACGCTTTGCTCACACAGATAAAGGTGTTCAATATCGTATAACTCAAGCAGTTTAAACGCACTGATGTAATCACGGCTAAGCAGTTGTTGCGGTGATTGGTTGGCGACGATTTGCGTCACGCCAAGCCCAACAAAAAAGAGCGAGATCGCATCACAATAGGCAGAGGCTGCCAGTACAGCATCCAGCCCTTCTCTTCCAGCCGAACTAGAATGAGGCGAAGAATGAAAAACAAAACCGATTTTTTTCAAAACTGTACCACTCGATCTTGAGTTAATAACGCTTCAGCTAAGCTTCCTAACCCAGTTTGTGCAAAACCTTGTGCCAAATTATGCGCAGTGAGCTGGTGTTGCTGAGCTTCATTTTCACTGATAATGCCACGACGTAACGCTGCAGCAACACAGGTTTCTAAGCGTACATGGTGTTCAGTAGACAGCTTCTGCCATGCTTTCACAAGATCAAACTCATCGTTCGCAGGCGCGGTGATCGCAGAGCCATTGAAAACACCATCTTGATAAAAAAATACTTGCTTGAGTGAATGCCCTTTTTCTAGCAATGCACAGGCAAACAGATAAGCACTACGCGCTGCCTGTGTGCCATACACTGAGCCATTGACCAATAATGTGTAACTCAATACTGGCTCCACTAACATTCATCTCCGGTCTTGCGTTGGCGAATGTAGAGATAGACAGTATGTTTAGAGATATTGAGCCGATCAGCTACGCGGTTAATCGCATCTTTGATGTCAAAAATGCCTTTGTCGTACAGCTCCATCACGATCTGACGGTTCTTGGTATTGTTAGACACTGATTTATCGGCGTTGATCTCTTCGATGGTACGCTCTACCGTCTGATCCACCAGCTCTTCTACATCACTGGCAAAGTTAACCGATGAGGCGGCTTCCTGAGCTTCCTGAGTCGGCATGAATGATTGCAGAACTTGTGAGAACGGAGCATCTAAATTAACGTTGATACAAAGTAAGCCAATGACTCGGTTATCACCATTACGAATCGCGACCGTAATCGATTTCATCAACACGCCACCCTTGGCGCGAGAGAAATACGATCGTGAGAAGTTACGCTCCGATCCTTCAATATCTTTCAGCATACGCAGTGCAAGATCAGTGATCGGGGAACCCACTTGACGTCCCGTGTTTTCACCATTGGCAATTTTAATCGCCGAGGTATTGAGATCTTCCAATGAGTGCAGAACGATCTCACAAAAAGGACCAATCAGGCTGGCGATACCGTCAACCACAGCTTCATAAGATCGAAGAATGATTTTATCGTGATCACTAAATGGCATCACGTGCACGGATTCCATTTCAAGCAACATATCCGCGTTTAGAGTTTCTGTCGTTGTCACTGTTATCTAGCCTTAGAGCGAAAAATCAACAAATTGACGTAAGTTTATCAGAAAATTTTAATCGAAAACTCTGTTAAGTCACTAACAAGTGATTTAGGACAACTAATTAGTGAGTCGTTAGAGACAGAAAAGGCCTGATTCATCAGGCCTTTGAGCTGGTTACAACGGTTCAACAATGGCTGATATTATTTAGCCGCATCGCTACCGTTATCAATTTTTAGCAACTCCACTTCAAACACAAGTGTTGAGTTTGCTGGAATAGTCGGTGTGTCTTGCTCACCGTAAGCCAGTTGCGGCGGGATAACAAACTTGTATTTTGCTCCCACTTGCATCAGTTGCACACCTTCTGTCCAACCAGGAATAACCCGATTGAGTGGGAATGTCGCTGGCTCACCACGATCATACGAGCTATCAAATTGAGTACCGTCAGCCAGTGTCCCTTTGTAATGCACTTGAACAGTATCGGTCTCTTTTGGTGACTCACCTTTTGCTGGCGTCAGTACTTGGTACAGTAAACCAGATTCAGTTTTCTTTACGCCATCTTGTTTTTCAAATTCAGCGCGGAATTCGTCACCAGCTTTTTCAGCAGCAGCCGCTTTTTCAGCGGCTTTCGCTTGCATGGTTTCAGAAACGCGTTTATCTAGAGCTTCTAGCGCTGCGCGTGTCTCTTCTTCACTCAACTCAGCATTGCCCGCGAAGACATGTTCAATCCCTTTTAGAACCAGATCTTTATTCAGATTGATACCAATTTCGGCTGGTTTTTCAATGCTGGTGCTGAGGTAATTTGCAAAAGAGACGCCAATCGCGTAAGCCGCTTTGTCATCTTCTGTTTTAAAGTGAACCGTTTTTCCCGCTTCCGTTTGTACTTGTTCTGCTGCAGGTGCTGCTTCAGTTTTCGGGGCTTCATCTTTCTGGCAGCCAACTGCAAGCATGACGGTTGCCGCAAGCAGTGACACTTTAAACAATGATTTCATTTATTTCTCCAATTTGTAGGTAAACCTTTTGTTATTACGCACAAATTTCGGTGAAAAACTGGTGCGCTAAACAGAGTTGTACCAATATAGCGATATGTTGATAGATTGTCTTTACACTCAAAGCGGATAATTAGACTTGATGCGAATAATTTCTCATTCAATCCTAGGTTGCATTGTCATCTTGATGTTAAATGGCTGTTTTTTCTCTAACAGCGATGTACAACGTTGGGATATAGAACCAAACGGTTCGACCAGTTTCGGTTTAAGCCGCGATGGTCGTTTTGCGCTACTCTATTCCAAACAAAGACAACTCGTTCTATGGGATCTTGAACAAAACAAAACCTTAGCTGAATTGGGACCTCAAGACCCACAAGCCAATACCGTTTCTCATATTCGACTCTCCGATAATGGCCGTTTTGCCGTGACCGCTAGCCAAATTAACTTTGCCGTATGGGACTTAGGTTGGACACAAGCTCAAGGTTTGTGGTCCATCTCCGATGGGCTGATCCGAGACATTGACATTGCCAATAACGGAAAACAAGTTCTACTCGGTTTATCCAATGGTAAAGCGATTTACGTCGATTTAGTCACTGGACGTCGACTAGAGTTCCTTGCTCATCGAGAAAAAGTGAATTCTGTCGCCCTATCGCCCAATGGCCGCTTTGCTCTGACGGGAGGTAATGATTATTTTGCCTACCTTTGGGATACGCAAAGTGGGCAAATTTTACGATCGTTTGAACATGAGCAGCGGGTGAATCGAGTAGCGCTGCAGCGAGAGGGAAAATTAGCCTTTACCTCCGATGGTGGTAATCAATCCATTATTTGGGATCTCTCCTCGGGTAAGGAACAGGCGAAATTGCGCAGTTTTTCACGACAATTGATCTTCTCTACGGCGCGTTTTTCCGATGATGGCAGGTTGCTTGTGACAGGGAATCCTTCAAGCCAAGTCGCGATTTGGGATACTCAAAGTGGTAAAAAACAGCAAGGATTCGAAGTAGAACCGCTAAAAGATGCTCGCCCACCCACTGCGGTGGTGTATGATGCGGCCTTTGATCATCAGCAACGAATTATTACCGGAAGCTCTGCAGGTATTGCTCAAGCTTGGAAACTCGACGATTAGTTATGAACGATAAGTATATTCAGCAATTAGAACAGCGTGTTAGTGACTTGGAATGCCAACTTGCTTTCCAAGAACAAACCATTGATGAACTCAATCAAGCATTATCAACACAGCAGCTCATGCTAACGAAAATGCAAGACCAAATGAAATATGTGGCTGGTAAAGTCAAAAATATGGATGCCTCACATTTAGCGGATCCATCAGAAGAGACTCCACCACCTCACTATTGATAGTGATGATACTGATAGTGATAAACTGATCATAATAAATCGGTTACCGCGCTATTGTGCATCACTATCGTGCGAAGTAGTAAGCAATGATGCCCCCAGCAACGACGAGACAACCACCGATGCGGCGCAGTTGATGATCGGGCTGCTGGCTGAGCTCTGCCACCATCTTTCTCCAGCCATTAGGGGCGATTAACGGTCCAATACCTTCTGCAATTAACACCAGCCCCACAGCAAGCCAGATTGAATTCGACATAGTGCCTTCTCTCTTAAAGCCATAAACGACAAAGGCTCCCTGAAGGAGCCTTTGAATAAACAACGGTCAATTATTTCGTTGTCAAACCTTTGGTGTTATTCATGTACTTGAAGAAATCACTCTTAGGATCAAGCACCAAGATATCACTCTTCTCGCTAAATGATTTCTCATAGGCTTTCAGCGAACGTAAGAACCCGTAAAACTCAGGATCTTTACTGTACACATCTGAGTAAATCTTCGCTGCTTTAGCATCAGCATCACCGCGAGTTACGCGAGCCGTTTTATCCGCTTCCGCTAAGATAGTCGCCACTTCAAGTTCAGCTTGAGCACGAATGACTTCGGCTTTTTCACGACCTTGAGAACGGTGTTTACGAGCTACTGACTCACGTTCAGCACGCATACGACGATAGATAGACTCACTGATCTCATCTGGGAGGTTGATTTTCTTAATACGGAAATCAACCACTCTCACGCCTAAATCTTTCAGTGCGCCTTTACGTGTATCTTCCAACACATTTTCCATCACTTGGTCACGCTGACCATCGATTTCCAATGCTTGTTTCGCAGCCTCAGTCGTGACGACTTCATCATCAGCACTTTCCGGCAAGACATCTTTATTACGTGGGCCTGAAACAATTTGTTTGATTTCACGAGAACCGATTTCAGAACGAAGAATGTCTGTCACTTTACGCTCTAACAGTGCTTGTGCCGTCAATGCATTGCCACCACCCGTTGCCAAGTAGTATTGACCAAAGTCTTCAATACGCCATTTGACATAGGTATCGATGATCACATCTTTTTTCTCTGAAGTCACGAAACGGTCAGAGCGGCCATCCATTGTTTGGATGCGCGCATCTAACGTTCTTACTCGATCAAACAGTGGCATTTTAAAATGCAAACCCGGTTCGTAGATTCGAGCAATTTCATTGTTATCTTTCAGAATACGACCGAAACGGACAACAATACCGCGCTCACCTTCAGGAATCACAAACAGCGACATCAACATCAATACCAGTGCAATCACTAATACTGGGATCATTAACTTACGCATTACTAGTATCTCCCTTGACGTGTATTGCTAGAGCGAGACGGTGTATTACCTGTATCACTGCTGGTTGGTGAATCAAGCTCTATCTGATCATAGGTTGATGATGATTTATCTTGACGTTTGGTGTCATTCTTACTGTCTTGGCCTGTAATTCGATCCAACGGTAGATAAAGCATATTGCCACTGGATTCTGAATCAATTAGCACTTTAGATGTGTTTGAATACACCTCTTCCATAGTATCTAGGTAGAGACGATTACGTGTCACATCTGGCGCGGCTTGATACTCAGGGAGCAGTTTTTCAAACTGTGCCACTTGACCCAATGCTTCGTTAATCGTGCGTTCTGTATAACCTTGCGCTTCTTTCTTCAAACGTTCTGCTCGGCCTGTTGCTTTAGGCAGGATTTCGTTCTTATACGCTTCAGATTCACGAATGAAACGCTCTTCATCTTCTCGCGCCGCAATCGCATCATCGAACGCATCTTTCACTTGCTCTGGCGGACGAGCCGACTGGAAGTTGACATCGACAATCATTAAGCCCATATCATAGCTATCAATGATTTGATTCAAGGTCGTTTGGGTACTTTGACGAATTTGCTGACGGCCACTGGTTAAGATACTGTCCATCAAAGAATCACCAACCACGGCACGTAATGCTGAGTCAGTTGCTTGGCGTAAGCTATCGTCAGCATTAGTCACACGATACAAGTACTTGTATGGATCAGACACGCGATATTGTACATCCATGCCAACAGTGACCACGTTTTCATCTTTGGTTAGCATCAAACCCGATGCACGTAGTGAGCGAATCGCTTGTACGTTAACGGCCGTCACTTCATCAACAAAGCGAGGACGCCAGTTCAAACCTGGATCAACGATGCGATCATACTTACCTAAGCGCAGCACGACGCCACGCTCAGCTTCACCAATCGTATAGAAACCAGAAAAGAACCACACTGCAACAGCGATTGCAGCAATGACTCCAAAGCCAATTGCGCTACCACCAGAGAATGAAGGGCCTTTACCGCCTTTACCACCAAATCGTCCGCCCAGTTTCTGGCTCAGTTTATTGAAAACCTCATCCAAATCTGGCGGTCCTTGATCACGGCCACCTTTATTTTTGTCACCACGATTATTACCCCAAGGGTCATTATCGCGGCCATTGTTGCCGTTGTTATTACCGGGCTCATTCCACGCCATTAGAAAGCTCCATCATTTGATATGACGTTATACTGTAGCAGTCCTTTAAGTAACTATAAAGTCACGCAAAACTGCTTCTTCTCTTTTTTCTAGTCTAAACCAATCAACTTGCTGCATACGAATGTTAATCAACAAATTACCATCTGGATCATATTCTTCTTGTTGAATACATTTCATTTGTGAAAATGCACTACGAATGCGACCTTGGTGCAGTGGTGGAATACACAATTGATATTGAATGACTTGACTCGCTAATCGCTCTGTCAATGCTTCGAAAAGCAGATCAATACCTTGTCCATCCATGGCTGATAACCACACGGTTCTCGGTATTCCCTCATCATCTTTTTCGATGCGAGGTTGTTGGCCTTCTAGATTATCGATCTTGTTCATGACGACAAGCGTTGGCACCTCATGGGCGTCAATCTCTTCTAATACATCATGGACGGCTTTGATATTCTCACGAAAACGCTCATCACTGGCATCAACAACATGTAACAAAATGTCAGCTTCTTGAGTTTCTTGTAACGTGGCTTTAAATGCTGCAACTAAATCGTGCGGCAGATGACGAATAAATCCTACGGTGTCAGCGAGAACGGCAGTACCAACGTCCGCCAATTCGATTTTCCGCAAGGTAGGATCTAGGGTTGCAAACAGTTGATCGGCTGCATACACCCCAGCTTCAGTAATGCGATTAAATAACGTTGATTTCCCCGCATTGGTATAACCCACTAGCGATATGGTGGGAATCTCAGCTCGATTTCGAGCTCGGCGTCCTTGTTCTCGCTGCTTAGCGACTTTCTCTAAGCGGCGTAATATCGCTTTAATACGTTCACGCAATAAACGTCTGTCGGTTTCTAGCTGCGTTTCACCAGGTCCACGTAAGCCTATACCGCCTTTTTGTCGCTCAAGGTGCGTCCAACCACGAATTAATCGCGTAGAGATGTGGCGCAATTGTGCCAGCTCTACTTGCAACTTCCCTTCATGGGTTCGTGCTCGTTGGGCAAAAATATCGAGGATGAGGCCAGTACGGTCAATCACTCGACATTGGCATAGTTGTTCAAGATTACGTTCTTGGGCAGGAGAAAGGGCGTGGTTGAAGATCACCACATCCGCTTCAACAAGTTGAACCGCATGCGCTATCTCTTGGGCTTTGCCCTCACCGACATAATATTTAGGGTGTGGAGTTTGACGGCTGCCAGTAATAATTTGCAGTGTCGACACTCCAGCAGAAGAAACCAGCATTTCACACTCGCTGAGATCATCCCACTCACCCTTTTGCGTGAAGTTGATATGAACAAGTACCGCTCGCTCACCGGCTTCGTAACGGTCAAACAAGCAACCAACTCCTTTGTAAGTAAATAATACTAATCAGAGAATTACTCTTCTGATTTGTCTGATGGACGATCAGACCCAGTGCGTGGCTCAGCAGTGTGGTGGCTCACTGCACGTGCAGGAACAACCGTTGAAATCGCATGCTTATACACCATTTGATTGACTGTGTTTTTCAGTAAGATCACAAATTGATCAAAGGATTCAATCTGACCTTGAAGCTTAATTCCGTTCACAAGGTAGATGGATACTGGAATGCGCTCACGACGTAGTGCATTTAAGAATGGGTCTTGTAGAGATTGCCCCTTAGCCATTTTATTTTCCTTATTTGTATTTTGTTGTAGTTATTTAGCTAGTGGTGCACTGCATTATTGGTGCGGCCTTTGCATCTGAGCTAAATGAATAAAAACCCCGTTGCTACTTGTTATGACGGCGATAATGCCAAATATCAAGTAACGGATCCTTTACAGGGTACATCACGCAAAAGCGATCACATTATACACAGCTAACTCCATCAGATGCTATGGCATTTGAGAGAGTTTCTACTGCATGATCAATGTTTTCGCTATCTAACCAAGTTAAATCATCCCAGCTGCGTAACCAGGTGATCTGACGCTTGGCCAATTGACGGGTTGCACAGATTCCACGATATACCGCTTCCTCTAACGTACAATTCCCATCCAAATAGTCCCACATCTGTCGATAACCAACACAGCGAATCGATGGCAAATCCGGATGAAGATCGTTTCGAGCATAAAGTGCTTTCATTTCTTCTTCAAATCCAGCTTCGATCATCTTTTCAAACCTGAGTTCGATTCGACGGTGGAGCTCAGCCCTTTCCTTGGGAGCTATAGCAAACTGCTTAACTCGAAATGGCAGGCTTTCACCTTTCGTTTGAGTTAACTCTGTAAGAGTTTTACCTGAAATTCGGTAAACTTCCAATGCTCGTGACAATCTTTGTGGATCATTGGGATGAATTCTTGCCGCCGAAACCGGATCAATCGTTTGTAATTGATCGTGTAACTGACCCCAACCATGCTCCAAAGCCTCTTGCTCAATTTGTTGCCGTATCTCAGGGTTAGCCGCAGGAAGTGGTGAAAGCCCTTCAAGTAGAGCCTTGTAATACAACATAGTTCCCCCAACGAGCAGAGGAATTTTACCTTGCGCGGTAATATCATGCATTGCAAGTAATGCATCGCGACGAAAATCCGCCGCCGAATAGGCTTCACTTGGATCCAAAATATCGATCAGACGATGAGGTGCGAGTACCAGTTCATGTGCATTAGGTTTGGCGGTGCCAATATCCATGCCTTTGTAGATCAGCGCCGAGTCGACACTGATGATTTCCACTGGGTATTTTTGGCGTAGACGAATCGCCAAATCTGTTTTACCTGATGCGGTCGGGCCCATTAAAAACAGAGCCAATGGTTGTGTTTGATTCATCATTCTTTTAATTCGTTATGCCAACAAGGCCGCTATGGTAGTAGAAAAATCAACGGGGCGGACAAAACTCGCATCATGAAGAGGAAGTTGCCCTTGCCAAAGCTGTTCAAGTTCCGAAATCATTTGGATGGCTTCAGACAAAGTGTAGTCACTTTTCACCACAGTGATGTGTTCAGCCAGCCAATCGGCAACAAGATCCACCGTAATAGGTTCATCATCAGCCGTAAAATTAGCGGACACGTAAGATAGCAGATCTGGGATTAAGTTTTGCAGGTTTTGTTGCCTCAACGGTTGAGGTACGCCCATCACCATGATGCTTGAACCATGACGTTCTTTAAGCTCAATCCCTAGCGTATTCAACATCGGCTGGCAATGCGTTAACGCTTGATGTTCTTGTGCTGAGAGCTTGATGGAGAGCGGCACGAGTAAGGGTTGGCTTTTCAAGCCGCCTTGTTCGGTATGCAATTGGCCGCGAGTTTTCAGCCATGCTCCTTTGATAAGAGAAAGCAATACGACGCCCTGTTTGGACCCCATTAACAGGTACTGCCCTTTGATTACCGCAATAGCTTTCCCCAACTGTTCGAGCTGCAGCATTTCACCTTGCTCTTGATGTGTGATAGGAGAAAGTTCGACTGCAGAAGCCGGCGGTTGAGTTGCCATCAGCTCTTGATAGAGCTTCACTTCCCCGTTCGAAGGAGAGCCCGTTGGCTGGTGCTCAGCTTTCGCCCGAGAAGAAGATGGAGAGCCGTTTTGCTGCCAATGGCTACGCTTTGGCGTTTCAGCTATGCCGTGCGCGGTTGTGCTTTCTCGCTCAGCTTTTCGTGGATAAGCGGGAGTGTTGTCAATCGCTTGCCACACTTGCTCTGGAACGGTGTTATGCCCCTCAGTTTCTTGGCACACACTATCAATTGCAGTGTCATTCTCAATGCGATCCACAGTCTCCGCATCGGGCTGATGAAAAGCCGATGGTTTGAGCTGCGGCTTTTCAATGTGTTTGCTTTCAGCCAGTGCACTACTGAGTGCTTGATAGATAAAATCATGCACTAATCGCGCTTGATGGAAACGCACCTCGTGTTTCGCGGGATGGACATTCACATCCACTTGATGGGGATCGAGCTCAATGAAGAGTACATAAGTGGCGAACTGATCGCCTCTCAGGCTGGTTTCATAACTTTGCCGGATAGCATGATTAATCAGCTTGTCACGCATCATCCGCCCATTAACGTAGCAGTATTGCAAATCACTCTGCTGGCGCGCGCCTTCTGGAGTCGTTATCCAACCATGCAAGCGAAGCCCTTGATGTTCCAACTCAATGTTCAGCATATGGCGAACAAAAGCGTTGCCACACACAGCCGCGATTCTTTTTTCCTCTTGAGCGGCCGTTTTAGCCGCTCGATATTGACGTACCATCTTGCCGTTATGGCGCACATTGATGGTGACATCAAACCGGCTCAAAGCAATGCGTTTTAGTAGCTCATCAATGTGAGTAAATTCTGTTTTCTCTGTGCGTAAAAATTTGCGCCGAGCGGGCGTATTAAAGAACAGATCGAGTACTTCGACAGACGTTCCAATCGGGTGTGCGGTTGGCTGCAAATTAACCGACATATCTCGACCTTCACTGTATGCTGCCCAAGCTTGTTCTTGCGTGGCTGGACGAGACGTCAATGTAAGCCGAGAGACAGAGCTAATACTCGCGAGCGCTTCTCCACGAAAACCTAGGCTGACGATCGCCTCTAAATCATCTAAGGTGTGAATTTTAGAAGTTGCATGGCGGCTTAAAGCGAGCGCCAATTCCTCTTTTACTATCCCTTGCCCGTTATCGCGCACACGAATAAGCTTCGTACCTCCCTTTTCGATATCGATATCGATACGAGAGGCGCCCGAATCCAAGCTATTCTCCACCAGCTCTTTAACGACAGAAGCCGGCCTTTCAACCACTTCACCTGCGGCAATTTGGTTAGCAAGACGTGCAGGTAGAATCTTAATCGTCATACTCATTACTACTTATTGGGAATGATCAACACTTGCCCTATGGCGAGCTGATCAGACCGAAGTTGGTTTACTTGGCGAATACTATTCAGACTCACTTGATATTGGCTGGCAATTTTGCTCAAAAACTCGCCTTTTTCAACTTTATGCTTACGCAGCGGCTTATCCTTCAAACTCACCGTTATCTTCAGTTTCTGCCCCAGCGTTAAGGTGTCTGAACGCAAGTTATTCTCGCGTTTAATCGCATCCACACTCACTTTATACGTGCTCGCTATCTTGCCCAAATACTCGCCAGATTTCACCACATGCGTAACAATTTCCGTTTCTACTGGGTTGCTGACCACAGGAACGCGAATCGGAGCTGACGTGGCCGGAATCGTTAAGATTTGACCAATCGACAAATTGGCATTTTTTAGTTTGTTGGTTGCGATTAATGCTTGAGTCGAAGTGCCATATTTATTAGCGATAACCGAGAGTGATTCCCCACGCTGCACTTTGTGCTTTTGCGTCTTACCGCGATTAGCAAACAGAGTGCCCTCGGGTGGGTTTTCTTCAAAATACTTGACGATGGCGGTTGCCAATGCGCGAGCCAATTTATCTTGATGCGAGCGCTGAAATAGCAATTGTTCCTCGGTAGGGTTAGAAATAAAACCCGTTTCAACCAACACCGAAGGAATATCGGGCGACTTAAGTACCGCCAAACTTGCGTTGACTGGCTCTGCTTTATGTAAATGGGCTACTTTTCCCATTTCGCCTAGCAGATGAGTTGCCACCTTGTAACCCTCTTTTTGCGAGTGGCTAAATTGCAAGTCCAGCAAGGTTTGGCTAACGTTTCGATCGCTATTGTTTTTTGCCAGCACTTCACCAGCACCACCTAACAGTTCTGATTGCTGTTCGTGATTCTCAACCCAGCGAGCAATTTCCGTATTCGCACGCTTGGTATTTAACACAAACACCGAGCCCCCCCTGGGTTGCGGGGTATGAAACGCATCGGCGTGAATGGAGACGAGTAGGTGTGACTTATTACGGCGCGCAATTTCAGAACGTTTATTGAGATTGACAAAGTAATCGCCACTGCGTGTCATGACCGCCTTCATTCCCGGTACGGCGTTAATTTGATCTGCGATCTTCTTGGAGATACTTAAGGTGGCATTTTTTTCATATTTTTTGGTCGGGCCAATCGAGCCGGGATCTTCTCCGCCATGACCAGCATCAATAGCCACCACGATATCTTCGGTTCCTAATAACTGCGAAGCGTCGCGGCTCACTTTAGTTTGGCTGGCCGGTTTTACTGTCGCCTTGTCACTATCCAAATTGTGGGGTAAATCAACCACCAAACGATGCCCATACTGACCACCCGGCGTTGGCGCAAGTTTAAATGGCTGAGGGTTCACTTTGCGCTGTAACTCAAACACCAAGCGATACGTCCCTTTCTCCGGAGGCGAGCTATTACGAATTTGCTTGAGAACAGGACTATCCGCGACTTTAAGCGGCAATTTTGTATTAAGCGTGGTGTTTTTTAAATCAACCACCAAACGCTCGGGGCTGCTTAAAGTGAAATAGCTATAATCCGCTTCAGTTTTGAGATCGATAACCACTCGAGTTTCATCTGGAGAAGGCCAAACACGCACGCCTTCTAATGTATTCGCGTGCGTCGTTGAAGTAAATAAAGCACAGCCCCAAACCGCAAGCGATAGAGTTATCGTTCGTAACAAATGGATGATGTTCAACATAACTCCAACTGACTCAGCAATGAGGATCCATAGGGGCTGTTTGCACTCAGAAAAGCTTGCCTTTGTTCGCCATCGTAGCGTAGCTCAACATCAATATCTGCGGTTGGAAGTAGACCGCTGCCTTTTTCTGGCCACTCAACAAGGCAGATCGCATCCGGTGTGAAATAGTCACGAATACCCATAAATTCCAACTCTTCCGGATCGGCCAAGCGATAAAGATCAAAATGGTATACTTGCCAATCGGCTAGTTGATAAGGCTCAACTAAGGTATAAGTCGGGCTCTTGACGTTGCCAACATGGCCTAATGCGCGGATGAAGCCACGGCTGAAGGTTGTTTTTCCAGCACCGAGATCACCATGCAAATAAAGCGTGGTTTGCGCAGAGCATCGCTTAGCCAAAGCTGCGCCTAATTTTACCGTTTGCTGTTCGTCTTTTAAGGTAAAGATCTTAGTACTCATGAATTACCGCTCTCAAGTGTCGAAAATTGACTATATAAAAATCAAAAGAACTCGAATAGTAAACTGGGTTGGAATTGAGAGACAAGCTCTCTTCTGTAAGTAAAAGGAAAAAACTCGCTTTTTATGTCAGTTTAATCCACATCACAGACGATCATTTCCTAGATCCTCAATAAAGGATCCGTTAAGATCCTCGCCCCTTTTTGCAACGAGCTCATCGATAATGGACTACCAAGTACTGGCAGACAAAATTAAAATCTGGGCACGTGAACTTGGCTTCGAAAAGGTCGGGATCTGCGATATCGATCTCATTGAGCACGAAGAGCCTTTGCAGAAATGGTTGGATGCTGGATTTCACGGTGAAATGGACTGGATGGCGCGCCATGGAATGATGCGAGCTAGGCCACATGAACTCCTTCCCGGCACCGTCCGTGTGATCAGCGCCCGCATGAATTACTTACCCCCAGATGCTCGGTTTGCCAGTGATTTGAATAATCCCAATTACGCTTATATCAGCCGCTACGCTCTGGGGCGTGACTACCATAAACTGGTACGCAACCAGCTCAAAAAACTCGGCGAAAAGATTGAACAAGAAGTGGGGGCACTCGGTTATCGCCCTTTTGTGGACTCCGCCCCAATACTAGAGCGGCCTTTAGCACAAAAAGCTGGACTTGGTTGGACTGGCAAGCATTCGCTTATCCTTGATAAAGAGAGTGGTTCTTGGTTTTTTCTTGGTGAACTACTGATTGATTTGCCGCTGCCAGTCGATACACCAAGCAGTAATCAATGTGGCAAATGCACTGCCTGCATCACCTCATGCCCTACACAAGCCATCGTGGAAGACGGTGTTGTTGATGCTCGCCGATGCATCTCTTACCTCACCATAGAATATGATGGCGTAATTGCTGAAGAGTTTCGCAAGGCAATGGGTAACCGCATTTACGGCTGTGATGATTGCCAGTTGGTCTGCCCTTGGAATCGCTTTTCCGACCTCACTCAACAAAGTGATTTTCATCGCCGTCAAGCACTGGATGAACCAGACTTAGTTGAACTGTTTGCTTGGGATGAGGCCACCTTCTTACGTTATATGGAAGGTTCGGCTATTCGCCGAATTGGCCACCAGCAATGGTTGCGTAATCTTTCCATCGCTTTAGGAAACGCGCCATATTCACAACGCATTATCGCAGCGCTAAACACGAGGTTAGGCTTGTCTGATTTATTAGACGAACATATACATTGGGCGCTAGTAGAACAAAAACGAAAATCATCGGAGCCAGCGAGTGCATGCTCTAGCAATAAGAAGCAGCAGCGCTTAATTCGAATTGTCGAGAAAGGGTTACCGCGTGATGCGTAAAAAATGAGGTAATTGCATAACTAATGAACACAGACTTTGATATGTATCTCAAAATACCAATTTGTGGACAAAATTTTAAACACGACACTGTTTTCTATAATTGAGAAAAGTTAGCCACATCAGCAATTAATGACAAGGATCAAAGATCTTGATATTAATGATCATACAGTTAGTTGACCTAATGGTGACAAAATAACAAAAATCAATTTAAAAACAATTAGTTATACAGAAAGACAGCAAGATTAGAGAACAGAGCCGCATTAAAAGATCTTTCACTGACACTTACCAGCACTTCACTAAAAACACGTTATACACCAACTTATCCACAATTAATTTTTGTGGATAACTCTGTTAATGAATAAGAATAAATAGCGACGAAAAGCCAGATTCTACAGAGACTAACCTGTGTATTGAAATTCAGCACGTAAGTTATCAAGACGGCAATAAATCCGCTTAGAACTGCAGATTATTTTTATTTTAGGGAGTTATGCTTCACAGCATTAAAGAAAGAGCATAAACCAAATACTGGTTTGAGTTCAGAGAATACTCTGAAAGAAGCTGGAGCGACACATAACCGTTATCTCAACCTTGGCAAGGTTGCGCTCTACCAACTGAGCTAGTGTCGCAATGATTAATCGCATTCACGCTTAATCTGAATTTGGTTGCGGGGGCCGGATTTGAACCGACGACCTTCGGGTTATGAGCCCGACGAGCTACCAAGCTGCTCCACCCCGCGTCCGTATTGTGTCACCGTTAAGTACGATGAAAACTTACACTCTCTAACAAGAGAATTTGTAGCGACACACGAGGTTCACTTTCTTTAAACAAAGAGGCGTGACCTCAACCTTAACTAGGTTGTGCGGCGCTATTCTTTTCTTCGAAAAGAATCTGGAGCGACACACGAGGTTCGAACTCGTGACCTCAACCTTGGCAAGGTTGCGCTCTACCAACTGAGCTAGTGTCGCAATGATTAATCGCATTCACGCTTAATCTAAATTTGGTTGCGGGGGCTGGATTTGAACCAACGACCTTCGGGTTATGAGCCCGACGAGCTACCAAGCTGCTCCACCCCGCGTCCGTATTGTGTCACCGTTAAGTACGATGAAAACTTATACTCTCTAACAAGAGAAAGTGCAGCGCTATTCTTTTCTTCGAAAAGAATCTGGAGCGACACACGAGGTTCGAACTCGTGACCTCAACCTTGGCAAGGTTGCGCTCTACCAACTGAGCTAGTGTCGCAATGATTAATCGTATTTACGCTTAATCTAAATTTGGTTGCGGGGGCTGGATTTGAACCAACGACCTTCGGGTTATGAGCCCGACGAGCTACCAAGCTGCTCCACCCCGCGTCCGTATTGTGTCACCGTTAAGTACGGTGAAAACTTAAACCTGTTCACTTTCTTTAAACAAAGAGTCGTGACCTCAACCTTAACTAGGTTGTGCGGCGCTATTCTTTTCTTCGAAAAGAATTTGGAGCGACACACGAGGTTCGAACTCGTGACCTCAACCTTGGCAAGGTTGCGCTCTACCAACTGAGCTAGTGTCGCAATGATTAATCGTATTTACGCTTAATCTAAATTTGGTTGCGGGGGCTGGATTTGAACCAACGACCTTCGGGTTATGAGCCCGACGAGCTACCAAGCTGCTCCACCCCGCGTCCGTATTGTGTCATCGTTAAGTACGATGAAAACTTAAACCTGTTCACTTTCTTTAAAAGAAGATGCGTGACCTCAACCTTAACTAGGTTGTGCGGCGCTATTCTTTTCTTCGAAAAGAATTTGGAGCGACACACGAGGTTCGAACTCGTGACCTCAACCTTGGCAAGGTTGCGCTCTACCAACTGAGCTAGTGTCGCATTCACAACGTTTCCGTTGTTCAGGGCTGCGAATTATAAGAGCATTTTCTTATGATGCAAGCCCTTACTGGCAAAAAATCTTTTTTTTTTTTTTTTGACGAAAAAGAACGCAAATATGGCGTATTAATCACAAAAACTGGTTAACACGCCATCACCAAAAATGCCGTTCTGAAAATTAAATACTGAATATGGTCTTACGGTAGTACTGAAGCTCAGCAATAGACTCACGAATATCATCTAAAGCCAGGTGACTACCTTGCTTAGAAAAGCCATCCAATACTTCTGGCTTCCAACGGCGAGTCAGCTCTTTTAGCGTACTGACATCCACATAACGGTAATGGAAGTAGGCTTCCAGCTCAGGCATATGTTTATAAAGGAAGCGGCGATCTTGCCCAATACTGTTGCCACAAATCGGAGATTTACCTTTAGGCACCCACTTTTCCAAAAACGTAATGGTCTGTTCAACCGCTTCTTGTTGTGTCACTGAGTCATGACGTACTCGCTCGACCAAACCGCTTTTGGTATGTGTGGTGGTGCACCATTCATCCATTTTAGCCAATTCAGCTTCTGATTGATGAACAGCCAACACTGGGCCTTCAGCCAAAATGTTCAACTCACTATCAGTTACAATGGTGGCAATCTCGATAATTTTGTGAGTTTCAGGGTCTAAGCCTGTCATCTCAAGATCAACCCAAATCAAGTTTTGATCGCTAAAAGACATAAATACGTTGCCTATATTGGTTTGCAGATAAAAAAGGTACTATACCCAAATTCAGATCCCCAAGATACCTTTGGACATTGGATCCAAACGGTATGATTTTGAGTAAAATCTCAACGTTGGATCAAAACGTATCATAATCATGAAGTAGATAATCGTGGCAAAGAAAAAGAAGCTGACGAAAGGTCAAGTACGACGCGTTCGTAATAATCAGAGTAAACGACTCAAAAAAGAGGACACAGTTTCGTGGGATGAAGCCATGCTCGGCACCGCAAAAACTGGGTTAGTGATTACTCGTTTTGGCCAACATGCCGATGTTGAAGATTTAGAGACTCACACCATCCACCGCTGTAATTTACGCCGAGGCATTGAAACGCTGGTCTCAGGAGATCGTGTTATTTGGCGACCTGGACTAGAATCGATGGCGGGTATCTCTGGCGTTGTCGAAGCGGTTGAACCGCGCAAATCGGTTCTGACTCGTCCAGATTATTACGACGGTTTGAAACCAGTAGCGGCAAACATTGATCAGATGGTCATTGTGTCATCCGTACTGCCGGAACTGTCACTCAATATCATCGACCGTTATTTGATCGCTTCAGAAACCGTGAATATTGCGCCGCTAGTGGTACTGAATAAGATTGATTTACTCAGCGATGAATTGCGTAACCAATATCAAGAGTCGTTACGTGTGTACGAACGCATTGGCTACAAAGTGCTTTTTGTCAGCAAAAAAAGCGGTGAAGGGATTGCTGAGTTAGAAGCGGAACTTGGCGGACGGATCAACATATTTGTTGGTCAATCTGGCGTTGGTAAATCCAGCCTAGTGAACGCATTAATGCCAAATTTGGAAGATGAAATTGAAGAAGGTGAAGTTTCTCAAGCATCTGGACTTGGTCAACATACCACCACTGCGGCTCGCTTGTATCATATCCCTACAGGCGGTGATTTGATCGACTCGCCGGGAGTGCGTGAATTTGGTTTATGGCACTTGGAAGCTGAAGCGATCACTGAAGCCTTTGTCGAATTTCGTCCCTTCTTAGGCGGCTGTAAGTTTAGAGACTGCAAACACGCTGACGATCCGGGTTGCTTATTACGTGAAGCCGTGGAAAAAGGTGATATTAGTAACACGCGCTTTGAGAACTACCACCGAATTTTAGAAAGCATGTCGGAAAACAAAGCTAACCGCCAATATTCGCGTAACAAAAAAGCGGATTTATAAATAGCATCGAGTTTTACCCCGGCAAATGTCCGCAGACTTGATCGATAAATTTTTATCTGTCGCCATCGAATAATCCGTAAGCAATGGTGACTAACTGCTGACATGGTGAGAGTTTTTCAGTAACATCTCGCGCCCAAAGTGAAGAACATACAGTTAACATTGGAATCAGAGACAATGGACAAAATTAAAGTTGGACTGCAATACTGGATCCCACAACATGGCTTAACACGCCTGATGGGTAAACTCGCATCAGCGAAAGCTGGCGGTCTAACCACTGCAGTCATTCGTTGGTTTATTAAACAATATAATGTCAACATGGATGAAGCTCTGCATTCAGATCCTAGCCATTTCAAAACATTCAATGAATTCTTTGTTCGTGAATTGAAAGCCGATGCTCGGCCAATCAGTGACGGTGATAGCTTAATCACCCATCCGGCCGATGCTTGCGTTAGTCAATTCGGGCCGATTCAAGATGGCAAGCTGATCCAAGCGAAAGGCCACCATTTTACAGCGGTAGAATTGCTCGGTGGTGATGCCAAACTGGCGCAAGAGTTTGAAGATGGCGAATTTGCCACGCTTTATTTATCACCTCGCGACTACCACCGCGTACACATGCCTTGCGATGGCGTGTTACGTCAAATGATTTATGTTCCGGGCGATCTTTTCTCGGTTAACCCACTAACCGCCGAAAATGTACCGAACCTGTTTGCTCGCAATGAGCGCGTGGTGTGTATTTTTGATACTGAGTTTGGCCCAATGGCACAAGTGCTTGTCGGAGCGACCATTGTTGGCAGTATTGAGCTAGTTTGGTCAGGGACTGTCACGCCTCCGCGCGGCAATACCGTTTATCGCTGGGATTATCCAGCCCAAGGCAATACCTCTGTTGTACTGAAAAAAGGACAAGAGATGGGTCGCTTTAAGCTAGGCTCAACGGTGATTAACCTGTTTGCAAAAGATAAAATTCGCTTTGATGAGTCTATGCAACACAATGCTACAACGGTTATGGGTACTCCATACGCACAGCAACGTTAATCGCCATCTCTTAATGTTCCCTGCCGAATGCGTTAGCTCTGCATGTTCAGAGCTAACGCCTCTAGATATTTCGCTTTTTTTCTTTATTGATAAAAAACAAAACTGCTGCATATTCCTTCGCTAAAACTCAAAATTTCAAGCCGCGTCTAAGACCTTCATTCACATATCATTTACGCTAGTTACTTCAAGTTAACCTAATGAAGGTCATGTGATATGCCTACCATGAATACGGGAATGCTGATAAAGCTTGCGATCTGCTTTTTGCTGCCCATCGGTGTTTTACTGATGCCCATTGATGCAATACCGATTAATGACTTAACCTTAATTCAACATCGATTACTGGCTATTTTTTTATTGGCTGCTCTGCTTTGGGTATTGGAGCCAGTTCCTGTATTTGCCACCTCCATTTTGATCATTGCGCTCGAATTGGTGATGATTTCAGATAAAGGCTTGCATCTCTTTCGTTCGCCACCCGCTGGGCATGATATCGGCGAGTTAATGAAGTACACCGATATTTTCAGCGCTTTCTCTTCACCGATTATTATCTTGTTCATGGGCGGCTTTGCACTGGCGATTGCTGCTTCTAAATATGAACTGGACAACAACTTAGCCCGAGTTTTACTCAAACCTTTTGGTACTCAACCCCGCTTTATTATGCTGGGGCTAATGTTGATCACTGCGGTATTTTCTATGTTTATGTCAAATACCGCGACTACTGTGATGATGCTGGCACTGCTCGGGCCGATCGTCGCTTCAGCTCCAAAAGGGGATTTAGGCATCAAAGCCTTAGTGCTCTGCATTCCGATTGCAGCGAACACCGGCGGTATTGCCACGCCTATCGGTACGCCACCCAATGCGATCGCGCTGCAATATCTCACCGGAAGCAATAGCATTGATTTCTTTTCTTGGATGATGATGGGCTTGCCGTTTGTGATTATTCAGCTCACGTTAGCTTGGTTTTTGCTACAAAAACTGTTCCCCTCTTCAGAAAAACAGATGGTGCTGAAACTAAACGGAACATTCCAAAAAAATTGGCGTGCAATCGTGGTCTACATTACTTTTGCCGCCACCATAGTGCTGTGGATGACCACCTCTCTACACGGCATGAACACCTATGTGGTTTCTATTATTCCTTTGGCGGTTTTTACACTCACCGGCATTATGGGCAAAGAGGAACTGAAACAGATCAACTGGGACGTCTTGTGGCTAGTGGCTGGCGGGATAGCGATTGGAATTGGGCTAGATAAAACAGGGCTCGCTTCAGCATTAGCTCACGCGATTGATTACAGTTCTCTATCGCCTATCTCGGTCGTCATCACCCTGTCGCTCGTGTGTTGGATCATGGCAAACTTCATGTCCAATACCGCAACCGCTAACTTACTCATGCCGATCGCTGCCGCGATTGGCACATCCATGGAAAGCTTGGCCAGTATTGGTGGTATACAAAGTTTGTTAGTGGTTGTCGCCTTTTCTGCCTCACTGGGTATGATTTTACCTGTCTCAACACCACCAAACTCACTGGCCTATTCTACCGGGCTTATTGAGAGTAAAGACATGGCCAAAACAGGTCTGATTATTGGCGTTGTTGGCTTGTGCATTGTCTATGCTGCCGCGCTATTACTGACCTAACCTTTGGTGACTGCGACTTGCATTGAGCGTCAAGACTGAATGCAAGTCGCAAGATGAATCATCTCTATCTAAAACTCAGCAAAAATGACTCAACTGGATGAGTAATAATCGAGCGCGATCATATTAATCAACATCATATTTTCGTAGGATTAGCCTGTTTTAGTTATTCATTTATCTGAAGAACCATGAAAAGACCTCATCATTTGGCTGCAAATAAGCACGGGTGCCGTTAATTCATCTTTTTTCCGTTCTGATCTATCGACACGCTGTTGTCAAACCGTTCTAGGGGCATAACCCATGAGACATACCATCAAATTTAAAATTCAAGTGGCGATCGCCATTATCATTGCGATAGTCAGTGGTGTACAAGCTTGGATCTCCGTCAGCCAACTGCAACAGGAGACGACTCACGCCATCAATAGTGAAATGGAAAATGTCAGTCTCGCCACCAGCCGTTATATCAGTGATTGGCTCGGGATCCGTAGCAATATGATGTTGGCCAATGAATCTTTTATCGCCAGTAATGACAACGCAGATCAAGCGCTACTGGTCACCAAAAAAGGCGGTGATTTTCTTTCTGTCTATGCTGGCTTCAGTGATGGCACCATCGCTTATGGTGATAAAACCGAAGATTGGCCAAGTGATTATGATCCAAGAACGCGCCCTTGGTATAAAGATGCAATGGCACAATCCGGGCTTATAATTACCGAACCCTACCAAGATTTTGATGGCAGCATCGTAGTCAGCTTCGCCAAAGCCTTTAAAGGTCAAAAGCAAGGTGTACTCGCCGCCGATTTAACCGTAACCAATCTCATTAAAGAGGTACTGAGTGTTAAACTCGATAACCAAGGCTTTGCGTTTCTGGTTGATGGCAATAACAATATTGTCGCCTATCAAGATGAAGCCTTAAGCCAAAAACCTTTAACCAATTTAAACAACGAATTAGATTCCCAGCACATGGCCAGCTTAGCCCGAGAAAATCGCGTGGATACCATCGCTTGGCCAAAGCAAGGCAACAAATTAATTTACGTCTCACAAATACCAAATACCGATTGGTTACTGGGCATTGTGGTAGACAAAGAGATGGCCTACGCCTCGGTTTCTGAGCAAATAACCTTTACCGCCATTGCCTCTTTAGTGCTCTACATTATTATCGCCAGCATCAGCACTTGGGTTGTAACCCGCTTACTGCAACCACTGCAGGTATTGTCGAACGCTTTAGCGCAATTAGCGCAAGGAGAAGGCGACCTCACCCAACGCATCGACATTCGACGCATGGATGAAATCGGTGAATTGGCCGAGAAAGTGAATCTCTTTTTAAGTCAAATGCAGGAGATGCTGAAAGGGATCGTCAGCCGTAGCCAACAACTTTCCCAGCAAGCACAAGACGCCAATGACCTTTCTGCTCAAGCTTCCATGCGAGTTGAGCACCAACAAAATGATGTCAACCAAATAGCCACCGCGATTCACGAGATGTCGGCTACCGCCGCTGAGGTGGCTAGCCATGCCGAACTAACTGCTAGCGCGTCACAAGCATCGGCCTCAGCTTGTGATGACGGGCAGGCGGTTATCAAAAAGAATCGAGATTCCATTACTCACTTAGCCAATCAGGTCGATAGTGCAGCCAAAGTGATCCGAGAGTTGGAGAGCAATGCTCAAAGTATCAACCAGATCCTATCCACCATTCAAAGTATTGCCGAACAAACCAATCTGTTAGCACTCAATGCGGCGATTGAAGCGGCCCGCGCAGGTGACCAAGGCCGTGGTTTTGCTGTGGTAGCCGACGAAGTTCGTGTGCTCAGCCAACGTACACATGGTTCAACGGAAGAGATCCGCACCATGATAGAAACCTTGCAGCGCAATACTCAACATGCGGTCGAGAATATGGAAGCCAGCACCAAACTGGCCGACCACAGTGTTGACTATGCCGAACAAGCTCACGACAGTTTAGTGCGGATCACGCAAGCCATTACCGAGATCAATGATATGGCCTTGCAAATTGCCAGTGCCGCTGAAGAGCAGCGAGCCGTCAGCGAAGACATTAGCCGCAATACACAAGGTATCAAAGACGCTTCTGATGACCTTGCTAGTCAAACTCAGCAGAGCAGCCACAGCGCTCATGAAATGCATTTATCGGCAGAAGCCATGCGTAACGATATTCGCCGCTTCAAAGTGTAAATCCTCTTGGCTTGCCTCTTTTAATCACATTGAGGCAAGCCCATAAATTCCCTTTGTTTTCCCCTAGCGCTTAAGGCATATTGAGATCCTTCCCTCGTTCAAGGATGTCTACATGGGCTACGAATGGCTCGCGCTTGCTGCCGCGTTTCTTTGGGCAGTAGCCAGTTTACTGTCTGTTACTCCCGCTCGCCATTTAGGAACCTTTGCTTATAGCCGTTGGCGCATGGGCTGTACTTCTCTCATTTTAGTGAGCATGGCGCTGGCAACTGGCGGCTGGGCAACGGTAAACAGCGAGATGGTAACACCCATGATGTATTCGGGGTTGATTGGCATATTCATTGGCGATACGGCGCTGTTTGCGTGTTTAAATCGCATGGGGCCAAGACAAGCGGGTTTGCTCTTTTCCTGCCATGCCGTTTTTTCGGCCATTCTCGGCTATTTTTTATTCAGCGAAAGCATGAGCCATGCAGAGCTAGTGGGCGCGACTTTTGTCTTTTCAGGTGTTCTAACGGCCATATTTTTTGGCCGCCGAGGGCAAAATCATAATGCATTGGAAGCAATTAAAGGTCGAGTATGGGTTGGCATTGCACTTGGCCTTATCGCGGCTCTATGCCAAGCATTGGGTGGGATCATCGCCAAACCTGTAATGCAAACGGGGATCGACCCCATCGCCGCTTCCGCGATTCGAATGCTCACCGCCTTCACCGCACACTGCTTACTGTTGGCTACTGGTGCAAAATTAGCACGCGCCACTCAAGCCATTACGCTGCCCATTTTTACCATTACTGCCATCAACGGTTTTCTTGCGATGGCGGTCGGAATGACATTAATTCTCTACGCACTGCGTGAAGGCAACGTGGGTATGGTGGCCCTGCTCTCCTCAACCACGCCCATCATGTTGTTGCCTATTTTATGGATGTATACCAAACAGCGGCCCAACCGCTTCGCTTGGTGCGGCGCACTGTTTGCCGTGCTTGGGACGGGAATTTTAGTTTATTAAATGGCGCTAAAAAGGCACCGATGTTGATCAATAGGCTACCTTTATAGGCATTGATAGGGAGAATCATTGATCTTAACCTACTGCAATCGCTTCAAAGTGTAGTAAAATTACGCTAATTTCTGTTTAAGTTACTTTGAATTTGACGAGGTCATAACTATGTCAGCTAAGAAGCCAATGGCTTTAGTAATTCTTGACGGTTGGGGTTACCGTGAAGATAACGCACACAACGCAATCAGCAATGCACATACTCCAGTCATGGATAGCTTAATTGCAAACAACCCAAACACTCTGATTTCTGCTTCTGGTATGGATGTAGGTTTACCGGATGGTCAAATGGGTAACTCAGAAGTCGGTCACACCAATATCGGTGCTGGTCGTATTGTTTACCAAGACCTGACACGCATTACTAAATCAATTCTTGATGGTGAATTCCAACAAAACGAAGTGTTAGTCAACGCGATGGATAAAGCCATCAAAGCGGGCAAAGCGGTTCACCTATTGGGGCTAATGTCGCCAGGTGGTGTTCACTCGCATGAAGATCATATCTACGCTGCCGTTGAAATGGCTGCTGCCCGTGGCGCTGAGAAAATCTACCTCCACTGCTTCCTTGATGGCCGTGATACGCCACCACGCAGTGCCGAAGCCTCATTGCAACGCTTCCAAGACCTATTTTCTAAATTAGGTAAAGGTCGTATCGCCTCACTGATTGGTCGTTACTACGCCATGGATCGCGATAACAACTGGGAACGCGTACAAAAAGCTTACGACCTATTGGTTGAAGCCAAAGCAGAATTTACTTTTGATTCCGCCGTAGCAGGCCTTGAAGCCGCTTACGCACGTGAAGAAAATGATGAATTTGTTAAAGCGACAGAAATCAAAGCTGAAGGCCAAGACTCTGCTGCGATTGAAGATGGCGATGCCGTGATTTTCATGAACTACCGCGCCGACCGTGCACGTGAAATTACTCGCGCTTTCATACCAGATTTCAACGGGTTTGAACGTGCGAAGTTCCCAGCAATTGACTTTGTGATGCTAACCCAATACGCCGCCGACATTCCTCTGCTGTGCGCATTTCCACCAGCATCACTAGAAAACACCTACGGTGAGTGGCTATCAAAGGCGGGCAAAACTCAGTTGCGCATCTCTGAAACAGAAAAATACGCGCACGTCACCTTCTTCTTTAACGGTGGTGTTGAGAACGAATTCCCAGGCGAAGAGCGCCAATTGGTTGCTTCACCTAAAGTGGCAACTTACGATCTGCAACCGGAAATGAGCGCGCCTGAACTGACTGAAAAACTCGTTGCGGCAATCAAATCGGGTAAATACGATGCGATTATCTGTAACTACCCGAACGGCGATATGGTTGGTCATACTGGTATTTACGAAGCGGCCGTGAAAGCATGCGAAGCGCTTGATGAGTGTATCGGAAAAGTGGTTGAAGCGATTAAAGAAGTCGATGGCCAGCTACTGATCACAGCAGACCACGGCAATGCAGAAATGATGGTGAACCCAGAAACAGGGGGCATTCATACTGCTCATACCAATCTGCCAGTGCCGCTTATCTACGTCGGTAGCAAAGATCTTAAGCTAAAAGATGGTGGTAAGCTTTCTGACCTAGCACCAACGATGCTTGCTCTATCGAACATGGACATCCCGGCAGAAATGTCTGGTCAAGTGTTGTTTAAATAACTCACCAACCACGTGATGTTGAGCCTCGATAAATATCGAGGCTTTTTTTCGCCCAAGAACTCGATTTGATTGCAAGTTTTGACATAGGGCTTTCGCCTCGCGGATGGCTTTGAGTATACTGACTCACTAATTTGTCGATAGAGACTTGAAAACGGATGAGAAACAAGCCTTCACCACACCTAATTACTATAACGACTTGGTGGCATGCACTTAGCCTAGTGATGGTGTTAGGGCTAGCTTACCTCTCCAGCTCACCGTTAATGGCTGCCACACAACAAGAGCTAAAAGGGGTGAAAGGCGAAATTTCTCGTCAGCAGCAAGCGTTAAATAATCGACAAAAAGAGCTCGATTCGTTGCAAAATGCGCTTAAAAAGCAAGAAGTGGGTATTTCAAGTCTAGAAAGTCAGATCAAAAACACCAAATCAGAATTAGTAGTGGCCAACGCTAATATCGCTAAACTCAAGCAAAAAATCACAGCCTTAGAAACACAACAAACACAACAAACCGCCAAATTAGCTCAACTGATCAAAACCTATTACGCCACTCAGCGAGCGACGGCCTCATCTAACATACTCAATAATGGCGTGGAAGAAGATCGCATCAGCCAGTATTACCAACACTTGGCGAAGGCGCGCAGCCAAACCATCCAACAGCTTGAACTTACGCAAAAAGAACTCAATGAAAGTGAAAAACAGCTGCGACTTGAACGAGACCAAATCGCCTATCTATTAGAACAGCAGACCCAAAAGCGCGCTACATTGGCAAAAACGCAGTCAGAACGACGCAGTACAGTGGGTAAAATTCAAAAAAGCATTTCCGGTGATAAAGTCTACTTAGCTGAATTGCAACGCAATGAAACGCGATTACAAGCGGAAATCGCCAAAGCAGCAAAACGTAACGCTGTGCTAATGGATGGGTTAGCGCCGCAAAAAGGCAAGCTACCTTGGCCAGTCAAAGGCAAAATCCTGCATGCTTTTGGTACACGTCAAAGTGGACAAATTGATTGGAAAGGTCTAGTCATTGACGCCAATTATGGTCAAAACGTCAAAGCGGTTTATTCTGGCACGGTCGTGTTTGCTGAATATCTACGTGGTTATGGGCTGGTAGTTTTGCTCGATCATGGCAAAGGCGATATGACCTTATACGGCTTTAACCAAAGTTTGCTCAAAAAAGAGGGCGATAAGGTCACCGCCGGTGAAACCATTGCTTTAGCGGGAGACACTGGCGGTCAATCTCAGCCAGCGCTCTATTTCGAAATTCGTCGCAACAGCAAAGCCGAAGACCCAACACGCTGGCTCAGTCGCTAGCAAAACACATTCATCACCCAGTTAATCCGGGCGAGCGTTAGTGTGATGAATAGTACGCTTCTACTTGAGTAATGAATTGGGTCAATTGTCTTTTATCCAACGAATTAATACCCGCCGCTGCTTCTCGCCCGCCTCCGGTTGCAAAGGCGCTGCATAACCTATCCGCTCCCTGTTTATTGGCTAATGGAGCACGTAGCGAAACGGTATAACCACCAGATGAATTTACCGTTAAAACCATATGTGCCGCGGCGGGTGCTTGATTGGCTAGCCAATTACTAAACACACCACTCACTCGCTGTGATGATGCACAATCTGGCAGCTCGTACACGCTCAAACAGGCACTTTTATAGATAGGCTCTAACGACTGAGCGAGCTGCATATCTTGCTCATAAGCGTGCTGCAAATGATAAAAAGGGGAGTTGTCATCCTTCATTAAATCAAACGGTGAAGGATAAACTAGCAAGGCTTGGTACAAATCAGCGGGGTGATAATGAAGCTGCTCTATCGTCTCTCCATAACCGTTATAGTTAATCAAGGTGCCTAAGTTTTTTAGTTGTTCGGCTTGAGTGGTAGTTAGCCCCGCGTTGCGCGCTAAAGTATCCGCTTTAGCAATCAAATTATCGCCATAAGCTGCCACAATCGCCCACTCATGGAACGGACCACCTAACCACTGATCAATAATTAATGCCGTACAAGTATTAGGGTCCAAATCAATATGGGCGTCAAGCAGCGGAGTCTCGGGAACTGAGCCTGCATAGTGATGATCGGCATAAAACACCGTCACCCCCGCCGCAAGAGCCTGCTGTAAAGGTTGCTGATTCTTCTCCATCGAAATATCTAACACGGTCAGACTATCTCGGGATTGAAGATTAAGACGCTGGAGCAATTTGATATCACGCTTAACCCCAGTAACTAGGGTCGTCGTGCGAGGGTAAGCAAGCCGCAGCTGAAGAAGAGAGATGATGCCATCAGCATCACCGTTAAAAACGTCATAGTGCATATCAACACCACCCTTAGAGATGTATAGCTAAGAAGCTAACAGCTTCAAAGGATTAAGAACAATACTCAAAGGTTATAACTAAGCACAGATTATGATGCGTGCATCGCCCGCACACCTTCCTCTAATAATAGAAGCTGTTCAAGACCTTGTTCCGTTGCTTTGGGTTTAACGACTGCGATCATCTGTAGCATGCCTTGATGAATCACTTGCTCGGTGATCTGCGTTTTGGAAAACATCGCTGACTGATAACTCAACCAACACGAGGCCGTCATATGGAGAGTGGTCACTAAAGATTGCATATCTTCTTTTCCGACAGACAGCAATTTCAGCTCAACAAAAGCGTGCATAATATTAATGAGATTAGTTTGCAGCTTTTCTTGTACTTGAATGTACTCACCATGTAGTACTTCATCACGCTGCAGGATTTCCGGTAAATTGGCATAGAAAAAACGGTATTTCCACATCAAAGTGAAGATCGAATCAAGATAATGCTTTAACAGAGTTAAGCTTTCGCGCTGTGCCGCAATCGGCTGAAAACGTTCGAGTAACTCTGCTGAATAGAGAGCAAAAATATCACGAACAATTTCTTGTTTATTACGAAAGTGATAATACAAATTACCTGGGCTGATTTCGATATGTGCTGCGATATGGTTAGTGGTCACCGTTCTTTCACCATGTTCATTAAACAGCGCTAATGCAGCATAAACGATCTTATCTTTGGTCTTCATCTTGTCTTATTACCTCTTTACCTCTGTGAACCTGCTCCTATCAAATAACAGGATGAGAGTGAGAAACGGTGCATTATCGGCGATAAGGCACCGCAAACCTATTATTGATGGTACGGTTTAGACAAGGCGTGCACCGCATCAACAAATATGCCCGCATTTTCCGGTGGCACATCTAAATGGATACCGTGTCCGAGGTTAAAGACATGGCCCGTTCCACCATGACCGAACCCTTCAAGAATGGTCGCCACTTCTTGGCGAATACGATCATGCGGAGCATAAAGCATAGATGGGTCCATATTACCTTGCAGCGCCACCTTGTCACCGATACGCGCTTTGGCGTCGGCAATATTGATGGTCCAATCAAGCCCTACAGCATCACAACCCGTTGCTGCAATCTGCTCCAGCCACATGCCACCGTTTTTGGTAAACAGAGTGATGGGTACGCGGCGACCTTCATTTTCACGAATTAAACCATCCACAATTTTGTGCATATACTGTAGTGAAAAGAGGTTGTAGTCGCGCGGCGTCAGTACTCCGCCCCAAGTATCAAAAATCATAACAGACTGAGCACCCGCTTTGATTTGTGCGTTAAGGTATTCAATAACACTGTCTGCCAGTTTATCGAGCAAGGCGTGCAGCACGCTAGGATCGGCGTACATCATTTTTTTGATCTTAGTGAAGGCTTTTGAGCTGCCACCTTCCACCATATAAGTCGCGAGTGTCCATGGGCTGCCTGAAAAACCGATCAATGGAACTTCACCTTGTAGATCTTTGCGGATCTGGCGTACGGCATTCATCACATATTGCAGTTCGCCTTCCGGATCCGGTAAGCCAATTTTATCGACATCGGCTTTACAAGTGATCGGGCGTTCAAACTTTGGCCCTTCTCCCGCTTCAAAATACAAACCCAATCCCATGGCGTCAGGAATGGTTAAAATATCAGAAAATAAAATAGCGGCATCTAATGGAAAGCGACGTAATGGCTGTAATGTCACTTCAGAAGCTAGCTCAGCATTTTTACACAGCGCCATAAAATCGCCTGCTTCGGCACGCGTTGCGCGATACTCTGGCAGGTAACGTCCTGCTTGGCGCATCATCCATACAGGGGTGCAATCGACAGGTTGTTTTAACAGTGCACGCAAGTAGCGATCATTTTTTAATTCAGTCATTCCGTCTTCCAATTTAAAGCTTGTTATTTTTTGTGGCGTTATTCTAGCACTGAATAAGCGCCAAAAACGGTGTGCTTTGCAAGCGAGATCATGTTATTAACTTTTAAATCAATGGTTAATTTGCAAGCAACCTTTAACGGTGTTAAAAATTTGTTCGCTAGCGAAAACTATAATTATAAACTGAGTACTCTGTACTCGGCATCTCATAACGACATCTTACTTACCCCCTCCTTCACCGGAGGGTTTTTTTTAGCAATGCGGCAGTGAATCTTTCTCGATTTCGCTTAACGTGTGCTCTATTAATGCTCTGGCTATCGTCCCTTCGGGCGCAACAGGAGGCAAAGCACTTGCTAAAAACCATTGCGCATCACTCAATTCACTATAGTCGGGTTTTATCGTGCCAGAGTCATATTCCGCCACAAAGCCCATCATCATACTCGATGGAAATGCCCAAGGCTGGCTACCAAAATAGTGAATATTTTTCACATGAATCCCCGTTTCTTCAAGCACTTCACGTGCCACGCACTGCTCTAACGTCTCCCCGACCTCTAAAAAACCAGCAATAACGGTATACATGCCGTTACGATGCCTTGGGTGCTGGGCCAATAAAATTTTATCCTGATTTCGTACCGCGACAATAATGCAAGGAAAGATACGCGGATAATGTAACGTTCGACACTCAGAACATTGCATCGCCAATTGGTTATGGTTTAGGTAATTTCGCCCACCACATTGTGGACAAAAACGTAACGTTTGGCTCATGTGACCATATTGAAGCGCTTTGCTGATCGCCAAAAACAGTTCTGGTTTGAGATGCAACAATTCGCGTAATGAAGTCATTTCTCGCTCGCCATCAAGATCGGCATCATTAACCCACATCACTGGATAACCATCACAACTATCTACCACCACCGCTTTTTCTAAAGGCAGGGAATATTCGCCCGCAGATCCTAGCGGTAACTCACCATTTATGGTCCAGATCTCACTTCCGGAAACTACACACCAATAAGCGATTTTTGTATCACTATTTTTCAACATGTTGCGACCTCTCTTCTTGCAGTTACCCCATTTTACTGGCAATCTAAATTCATACCAGAATTTGTAACGTTCCAAATTTAGTTCTATAAATTCTAGTAAGGACAATGAGTTGTATCTACGAAGTGCAACCCTACGCAAAGGAAACGGTCACCAGCTTTGTGACCCGATCATGAGGGCATGGTCATGCTAAAAAAACTAAAACGCACACAAGAGCAATGGGGCGGTTACAGTGACGTTATTGATCACTGGTTAAACACGCGACAAACCTTAATTGTAGAGTATTGCAAATTAGCCGCGCTGCAACCTTGCACCGCCAAAACGAATGTTAACGGGCTTCCCTCGCCAGAAGAGCTGCAACGTTTTTGCCAGCAACTGGTCGATTATATTTCCGAAGGTCACTTCAAAATCTACGATATGGTGATGGATAGGTGGCGTGCAACCGGCTTTGAAGCCACCGATGAAATTAATCAGACTTATGGAAAAATTATTGTTACTACGGAGCCGTTACTCAATTTTACAGATAAATACGCGGCAGTGAGTGATGAGGATGATCTCGAAAACTTTGACAACGACCTTTCGCTAATTGGTGAAATTATTGAGGTGCGTTTTGGAGTGGAAGATAGTTTGATTCAACTTATCGCGGACAGCTTGGCTATCCCTCCTGGTGCTTAATATTGAATATTTTGCTGTAATCATTCGCGTAGATTAATTAAGCGCAACAAAAAAGGCACCCGAAGGTGCCTTTTTTAATCAGCGCTGAGATTACTCTTCAGAAGAGAAACCTGCGTTTAGCAGTGCCGCTAGGTTATCTGTCGCTTGTTCAGCAGACGGGCCTTTTAGCTGTGCCGCACGTTTAGCTTGACGTTCTTGGTGGTAAGCGAAACCTGTACCCGCTGGGATCAGACGACCAACGATTACGTTTTCTTTCAGACCGCGAAGATCATCACGTTTACCAGAAACAGCCGCTTCTGTTAGTACGCGAGTTGTCTCTTGGAACGATGCCGCAGAGATGAACGATTCAGTCGCTAGAGATGCTTTAGTAATACCTAGTAGCTCACGCTCGAAACGAGCAGGCTGTTTGCCTTCGGCTTCTAGGTTACGGTTTGCAACTTTCACTTGTGAGTATTCAACTTGCTCACCCGCTAGGAACTCAGAGTCGCCAGCATGAGTAATCGTACACTTACGTAGCATTTGACGAACGATAGTTTCAATGTGCTTATCGTTAATCTTAACGCCTTGCAGACGGTAAACTTCTTGAACTTCGTTAGCGATGTAAGACGTTACAGCATGGATACCACGTAAACGTAGGATATCGTGCGGAGTCTCAGGACCATCAGCAATAACGTCACCACGTTCGATCTTTTCACCTTCAAACACGTTAAGTTGACGATGCTTAGGAATCATTTCTTCATAAGTTTCGTCACCCTCACGAGTGATGATTAGACGACGTTTACCTTTGGTTTCTTTACCAAAGCTCACAGTACCTGTGTGCTCAGCAAGAATCGCAGGCTCTTTTGGTCGACGAGCTTCAAACAAGTCAGCTACGCGAGGTAGACCACCCGTGATGTCTCGGTTACCGCCAGATTTTTGTGGAATACGCGCTAATGTGTCACCAATACCAACTTCAGCACCATCTTCGATGTTAACGATCGCTTTACCCGGTAAGAAGTATTGAGCTGGCATATCAGTACCAGGGATCATGACATCTTTACCTTTCGCATCAACAAGTTTGATAGCTGGACGCATATCTTTACCTGCTGCTGGACGAGCGGCAGCTTCGGTTACTTCGCTTGAAGATAGACCCGTTAGGTCATCTGTTTGGCGAGAAACCGTTACACCATCAATCATATCAACGAATTGGATGCGACCAGCCACTTCAGTGATGATTGGCATGGTGTGCGCTTCCCAGTTAGCCACTGTTTGACCAGCTTCAACCGCGTCGTTATCACCTTTACTCAACACAGAGCCGTAAGGCAGTTTGTGTTTTTCTTTCGTGCGACCAAATTCGTCAATGATAGTCAGCTCTGATGCACGAGATGTGATAACCAGCTTCTTATCTTTGTTGATAACGAACTTAGCGTTGTGAAGTTTCACAGAACCTTTGTTCTTCGCTTGGATGCTGTTCTCTGCCGCAGCAGTAGAAGCCGCACCACCGATGTGGAACGTACGCATCGTTAACTGTGTACCCGGCTCACCGATAGATTGAGCAGCAATAACACCGACTGCCTCACCTTGGTTCACTAGGTGACCACGAGCAAGGTCACGACCGTAACATAGCGCACAACAGCCGAAGTCCGCATCACAGGTTACCACTGAACGTACTTTCATATTATCGACAGAGTTCTCATCGATAATCTGACACCACTTCTCATCAATCAGAGTATTACGTGGAATAAGTACTTCTTCAGTGCCTGGCTTCATCACATCCTCAGCCACAACACGACCAAGAGCCAGTTCAGTTAAAGAAACTTTAACATCACCACCCTCGATATGAGGCATCATGTCGACACCTTCTTGAGTGCCACAGTCATGCTCTGTCACCACAACGTCTTGTGCAACGTCTACTAAACGACGAGTCAGGTAACCTGAGTTCGCTGTTTTAAGTGCAGTATCGGCTAGACCCTTACGTGCACCGTGGGTAGAGATAAAGTACTGTAGTACGTTCAGGCCTTCTTTAAAGTTTGCTGTGATAGGCGTTTCGATGATTGAACCATCTGGACGCGCCATCAGACCACGCATACCTGCAAGCTGACGAATCTGAGCAGCAGAACCACGAGCACCCGAGTCAGCCATCATATAGATGCTGTTAAACGATTCTTGTTGTTCTTCTACGCCATCACGGTTGATCACAGTTTCAGAAGATAGGTTATCCATCATCGCTTTCGCAACACGGTCGTTGGTAGACGCCCAGATATCGATAACTTTGTTGTAACGCTCACCCGCCGTAACAAGACCTGATTGGAACTGTTCTTGGATTTCGCGTACTTCTTCTTCAGCTTCAGCAATTTCAGTGTATTTTGCTGCTGGTACAACCATGTCGTCGATACCAACTGACACGCCTGACAGTGCTGCATAAGCAAAACCGGTGTACATGATTTGGTCAGCAAATACGACCGTATCTTTCAAACCAAGCTTACGATACGCTTCGTTTAATAGATTTGAGATCTGTTTCTTACCAAGCTTCTGGTTCACGATGCTGTATGGCAGGCCTTTAGGCACGATTTGCCATAGCATGGCACGACCGACAGTCGTATCGACCATCTTAGTCTCAGTTGTGCTGTAACCATCTTCATCAACAACGGTTTCAGTGATACGTACTTTAACGCGTGCGTGTAGCGCCGCTGTCTTAGTACGGTATGCCTTCTCAGCCTCTTTAGGGCCAGCCAGGTACATACCTTCACCTTGCGCGTTGATTTTTTCGCGAGTCATGTAGTACAGACCCAAGACCACGTCCTGTGAAGGTACGATGATAGGGTCGCCCGATGCTGGCGACAGAATGTTGTTCGTCGACATCATCAGTGTACGAGCTTCAAGCTGTGCTTCTAAAGTTAGAGGCACGTGAACCGCCATTTGGTCACCATCGAAGTCCGCGTTATACGCCGCACACACAAGTGGGTGCAGTTGAATCGCTTTACCTTCAATCAGTACAGGTTCGAACGCTTGAATACCAAGACGGTGCAGTGTTGGTGCACGGTTTAGTAGTACTGGGTGTTCACGAATCACTTCGTCTAGGATATCCCAAACAACCGCTTCTTCACGCTCAACCATTTTCTTAGCTGCTTTGATCGTCGTGGCCATGCCGCGAGTTTCTAACTTGCTGTAGATAAATGGTTTAAATAGCTCAAGTGCCATCTTCTTAGGAAGACCACACTGGTGCAGACGTAAATATGGACCTACTGTGATTACAGAACGGCCTGAGTAGTCTACACGTTTACCAAGTAAGTTCTGACGGAAACGACCTTGTTTACCCTTGATCATATCAGCAAGAGATTTCAGAGGACGCTTGTTAGAACCTGTGATCGCACGACCGCGACGACCGTTATCAAGTAGCGCATCAACAGACTCTTGCAGCATACGCTTTTCGTTGCGTACGATGATGTCCGGAGCTGCTAGCTCTAGAAGGCGCTTCAAACGGTTGTTACGGTTGATCACACGGCGGTACAAATCGTTCAGATCAGATGTCGCAAAACGACCGCCATCTAGTGGTACTAGAGGACGTAGATCTGGCGGAAGTACCGGAAGCACAGTCAGGATCATCCACTCAGGGTTATTACCTGAGCTGATAAACGCTTCAACAAGCTTCAGACGCTTAGTCAGTTTTTTGCGTTTAGTTTCAGAGTTAGTGGTTTGTAACTCCTCACGCATCATCTCTGTTTCAGCGACAAGATCCATTGAACCCAATAGGTCTTTGATCGCTTCTGCGCCCATCTTCGCCGTGAACTCATCGCCCCACTCTTCTAGACGGTCAAGATACTCTTCTTCAGTAAGCATCTGACTCTTTTCTAGATCCGTCATACCCGGCTCTGTTACTACATACATTTCGAAGTAAAGAACACGTTCGATATCACGCAGAGGGATATCCATTAGCAGACCGATACGAGACGGTAGCGATTTTAGGAACCAGATGTGAGCAACCGGTGATGCAAGCTCGATGTGGCCCATACGGTCACGACGAACTTTAGTTTGTGTAACTTCAACGCCACATTTTTCACAGATCACGCCACGGTGTTTCAGACGCTTATATTTACCACAAAGACATTCGTAGTCTTTGACTGGACCAAAAATACGCGCACAGAACAGACCATCACGTTCAGGCTTGAACGTACGATAGTTGATCGTTTCAGGTTTTTTAACTTCACCAAAAGACCATGAACGAATCATGTCAGGTGAAGATAGACCGATTTTGATTGCATCAAATTCTTCGGTCTTATGCTGTGCTTTTAGAAAGTTTAATAAGTCTTTCACAATCAGCTCCTGTAAGGAGTTAAAAGGCGCTCGGCGAGCGCCTTTCTACCAGGATAATCCAGAGGGTTTACCGCCAAGATTACTCTTCGTCTTCTAGCTCGATGTTGATACCTAGCGAGCGGATCTCTTTCAGCAATACGTTGAAAGACTCTGGCATGCCAGGTTCCATGCTATGGTTACCATCAACGATGTTCTTATACATCTTCGTACGACCGTTAACGTCATCTGACTTAACAGTAAGCATTTCTTGTAGTGTATATGCAGCACCGTATGCTTCTAGTGCCCACACTTCCATCTCACCGAAACGCTGACCACCGAACTGAGCTTTACCACCAAGTGGTTGCTGAGTTACTAGGCTGTACGAACCTGTTGAACGAGCGTGCATCTTGTCATCAACAAGGTGGTTCAGTTTGAGCATGTACATGTAACCGACAGTTACAGGACGCTCGAATGCATCACCAGTACGACCATCAAACAGTGTTAGCTGACCAGAAGTTGGTAGGTCGGCTAGGCTTAATAGTTCTTTGATTGATGCTTCTGATGCACCATCAAATACTGGAGTTGCAATCGGTAAACCACCACGAAGGTTGTTCACAAGAGTACGAACATCACCATCAGACAGAGCAGCAATATCTACTTTCTGACGCGTATCGCCAAGATCATAAACCTTCTGTAAGAACTCACGCTGCTTAGACAGCTCTTGTTGTTCTTTAACCATTTGGTTGATCTTGTCACCAATACCTTTCGCAGCCAGACCTAAGTGAACTTCAAGGATCTGACCGATGTTCATACGTGACGGTACACCTAGTGGGTTTAATACGATATCAACCGGCTGACCGTTTTCATCGTAAGGCATGTCTTCAACAGGGTTGATCTTAGAGATTACACCCTTGTTACCGTGACGACCTGCCATCTTATCACCAGGCTGGATACGACGTTTCACCGCTAGGTAAACTTTGACAATCTTCAGAACGCCAGGCGCTAGATCATCACCTTGAGTGATTTTGCGACGTTTCGCTTCGAACTTCTTATCGAAGTCAGCTTTTAGCTCATCCCACTGCTCAGCAAGCTGTTCAAGTTGAGATTGTAGCTCGTCGTTTTCTAGTGTTTGTTCTAGCCATTTCTTACGATCGATCGCATCAAGCTTCGCTTCAGAATAGCCACCATTGATCAGTACAGCTTTCACACGCGCTAGTAGACCACCTTCAAGAATTTGGAACTCTTCAGTAAGGTCTTTCTTCGCTTCTTTTAGCTGCATGTGTTCAATTTCAAGCGCACGCTTGTCTTTCTCTACGCCATCGCGAGTGAAAACTTGAACATCGATAATGGTACCTGAAACAGAGTTTGGTACACGCAGTGACGTATCTTTAACATCAGAGGCTTTTTCACCGAAGATTGCACGTAGTAGCTTCTCTTCTGGAGTTAGCTGAGTTTCGCCTTTCGGCGTTACTTTACCAACTAGGATGTCACCACCCTTAACTTCAGCACCAATGTAAACGATACCTGACTCGTCTAGTTTAGACAGAGCCGATTCACCTACGTTTGGAATATCTGCTGTGATCTCTTCAGAGCCCAGCTTAGTATCACGAGCCACACAAGAAAGTTCTTGGATGTGGATAGTCGTGAAACGGTCTTCTTGAACGACGCGCTCAGATACTAAGATCGAGTCTTCGAAGTTATAACCATTCCAAGGCATGAATGCGATACGCATGTTTTGGCCAAGCGCTAGCTCACCAAGGTCTGTTGAAGGACCATCAGCAAGGACATCACCGCGAGCTACAGGTTCACCTGGCATCACAGTAGGACGTTGGTTAATACATGTGTTTTGGTTCGAACGTGTGTATTTAGTTAGGTTGTAGATGTCGATACCCGCTTCACCAGATACAAGTTCATCTTCATTAACTTTAACTACGATACGAGACGCATCAACTGACTGCACCATACCGCCACGTTTGGCAACAGCAGTTACACCAGAGTCAACCGCTACATTACGTTCGATACCAGTACCAACCAACGGCTTCTCAGCGCGTAACGTTGGAACCGCTTGACGTTGCATGTTCGCACCCATCAATGCACGGTTCGCATCATCGTGTTCTAGGAACGGGATAAGCGAAGCGGCGATTGATACGACCTGGTTAGTCGCAACGTCCATGTAGTCAACATGTTCACGAGGGTGAAGACCAGATTCACCTTTTTGACGAGCTGTGATCAGCTCATCTGCAAACGTACCTTCTTCAGTCAGAATGGCGTTTGCCTGCGCGATAACAAATTGACCTTCTTGGATAGCTGACAAGTAATCAACTTCATCAGTCACCACACCATCAACAACACGACGGTACGGAGTTTCTAGGAAACCGTATTCGTTACAACGTGCAAATGCTGACAATGAGTTAATCAGACCGATGTTCGGACCTTCTGGCGTTTCGATCGGACATAGACGACCGTAGTGAGTTACGTGTACGTCACGTACCTCAAAGCCAGCACGCTCACGAGTTAGACCGCCAGGACCCAATGCAGAAATACGACGTTTGTGCGTCACTTCTGAAAGTGGGTTGTTCTGGTCCATAAACTGAGAAAGCTGTGAAGAACCGAAGAATTCTTTAACGGCCGCAGAGATAGGCTTCGCATTGATCAAATCTTGAGGCATGATCGCATCAAGATCGCCAAGGCTTAAGCGCTCTTTCACTGCACGTTCAACACGCACAAGACCTACGCGGAATTGGTTTTCAGCCATTTCACCAACAGAGCGAATACGACGGTTGCCAAGGTGGTCGATATCGTCCACTTCGCCAATGCCGTTACGAATGGCGATCAACTTCTTCATCACTTCGATAATGTCAGTTTCGTCAAGCGTACCAAGCTCGCCGGCATCTTCACGCTCAATTGAGCTGTTGAACTTCATACGGCCTACTGTTGATAGGTCATAGCGTTCTTCTGAGAAGAATAGGCTTTCAAACAGCGATTCGGCTGCTTCTTTTGTTGGTGGCTCGCCAGGGCGCATCATGCGGTAGATTTCTACTAGTGCAGAAATACGATCAACCGTACTGTCGATGCGGAGCGTCTCAGACACAAATGGACCATGATCAAGATCGTTCGTAAATAGAACTTCAAGTTTCTTATAGCCCGCTTGTGAAAGATTCGCTAATGCTTCCAAGCTAATTTCTTGGTTTGCGCTAACGATGACTTCACCAGTTGCTTCATTGACATAATCTTTAGAAGCGACTTTACCAACGATGTACTCAACGGGTACTTCGATAAAATCAACGTTATCTTTTTCTAGTTGACGAATATGACGAGCCGTTACACGACGACCTTTTTCGACATAAACGGTACCATTTGCTTCAATATCAAATGACGCTGTTTCGCCACGCAGGCGCTCAGGTACCAACTCCATAAGAAGAGTTTGGTCTTTGACTTCAAACTTCACTTTTTCGAAGAACAGATCCAAGATCTCTTCTGTCGATTTACCAAGTGCACGAAGAATGATCGATGCAGGCAGTTTACGACGACGGTCAATACGCACGTATAGGTTATCTTTTGGATCAAACTCAAAATCTAACCATGAACCACGGTAAGGGATAATACGTGCGTTATAAAGAACTTTACCTGATGAGTGAGTTTTACCCTTATCGCTGTCGAAGAATACGCCTGGGCTTCGGTGCAGCTGGGATACGATAACCCTCTCAGTACCATTAATTACGAAGGTACCATTGTCTGTCATGAGTGGAATTTCACCCATGTAGACTTCTTGTTCTTTAATATCTTTTACAGTACCTGCTGGCGCGTCTTTATCAAAGATCACTAGGCGTAGTTTTACGCGTAGTGGCTTAGAATAAGTTACACCACGAATTTGACATTCTTTAACGTCAAAAACTGGCTCACCAAGACGATAGCTAACGTATTGCAGCTCAGAATTGCCGTTATAGCTCTGAATAGGAAATACAGAACGAAAAGCAGCCTCAAGACCGTATTGTCCTTCAGGATCCTGTTCGATAAACTTGTCGAACGAATCGAGCTGGATCGATAGCAGGTATGGAATGTCCAACACTTGTGGACGAGTACCAAAGTCCTTACGGATGCGCTTTTTCTCGGTATAAGAGTAAACCATGGGGTTCCTCAGCTCGCTGATAAGTGACCCAAACTGCCCACCAATTATTCAAAAATAAAGGGTCATAGGACAGTGACTAACAGCTGTTTACTGTAGTAACACAACATCACTCAAAAATGATAGTTTGTGTGCTTTTGCACGAGTATAAGCGTCTAAACAGCGGGAAAATTCACCCATACCCTACAGCGCAAAAAGGCCGGTGGTCAATAAACCACCAGCCATTAGCCTTGCGGCTAAGAAATTAAGTAATAATTACTTAACTTCAACAGTCGCACCAGCTTCTTCTAGCTCTTTCTTAAGTGCGTCAGCTTCTGCTTGAGAAACTGCTTCTTTAATTGCAGCTGGAGCGCCGTCAACTAGAGCTTTAGCTTCTTTAAGACCTAGGCCAGTTGCGCCACGTACTGCTTTGATTACAGATACTTTGTTTGCGCCAGCAGCAGTTAGGATTACGTCGAATTCAGTTTGCTCTTCAACAGCTGCTGCTGCTGGGCCGCCTGCAACTACTGCAGCTGCAGCAGAAACACCGAACTTCTCTTCCATAGCAGAGATAAGTTCAACAACTTGCATTACAGACATTTCTGCAACTGCATCTAGGATTTGCTCGTTAGTAATAGACATAACAATTCTCTTTTAAGTCAACAATAAGTTTATTTAGCAAACAATAAAAAGCAATGCGAATTACGCAGCTTCTTTTTGATCGCGGACAGCAGCGATAGTACGTACCAACTTGCCAGCAGAAGCTTCTTTCATGCACATCATTAGGCGTGCGATTGCTTCGTCGTAAGTTGGTAGTGTCGCTAGTAGTTCAGCGTCAGTTAATGCGCCTTCAAATGCAGCTGCTTTGATTTCAAAGTGCTTGTTCTCTCTTGCGAAGTCTTTAAAAAGACGCGCTGCAGCACCTGGATGCTCGTTAGAGAATGCGATCAAAGTAGGACCTACGAATACGTCTTGTAGACATTCGTAAGCTGTGCCTTCCACTGCGCGACGTGCTAGAGTATTACGAACAACTCTCATGTAAACACCCGCTTCACGAGCTTGTTTACGTAGAGAAGTCATCGCGCCTACTTGAACGCCACGAGAGTCAGCAACAACTGCAGAAAGTGCACCACTGGCCGCTTCGTTGACTTCAGCAACAATTGCTTGTTTGTCTTGAAGGTTTAAAGCCATCTTGGATTTACTCCTGGTTGTCGTTACACCACTCACTATTATCACAACAGTGAGAGTTATTTCGGTGCAGTCCCAGAAGAAAGTTTATCTATTCAAAAAATAAATTATGCTTTCTGTCAGTTCGGGCACCATCTACGTAGGTACGATTAAGTCATTTATCAAACAGACAAATAACGCCTACGGTCTTGGACGGAGACTGGGTCATAGTTCTAAGAACTAAAATCAGCCCCAACCACAAATATTAGGCGCAGAATTATACATAAATTCCACACCTAATCAAATGTATTATTACGCTTGAGCGTTTAGCGTGTTCTGATCAACAGCAACACCAGCACCCATCGTAGTAGAAATGCTTACTTTCTTCAGGTAAGTACCCTTAGCAGAAGAAGGTTTCGCTTTCTTAAGTGCAACTAGAAGAGCTTCTAAGTTCTCTTGAAGTTGGTTAGTTTCGAAAGAAACTTTACCGATAGTTGTGTGGATGATGCCGTTTTTGTCGTTACGGTAACGAACCTGACCTGCTTTAGCGTTCTTAACCGCTTCAGCAACGTTAGGAGTTACAGTACCAACTTTAGGGTTTGGCATTAGACCGCGAGGACCAAGAATGGTACCTAGTTGACCTACAACGCGCATTGCATCTGGAGAAGCAACAACAACGTCAAAGTTCATTTCGCCTTTCTTCACTAGCTCAGCTAGATCTTCCATACCCACTAAATCTGCACCAGCAGCTTTAGCCGCTTCAGCGTTTGCACCTTGAGTGAACACTGCAACACGTACTTCACGACCAGTACCGTGTGGCAGAACAGTTGCACCACGTACGTTTTGGTCAGATTTACGAGCATCAATGCCAAGGTTCACAGCAACGTCTACAGACTCAACGAATTTAGCCGTTGCAAGTTCTTTAAGAAGAGCTACAGCTTCGTTGATTTCGTATTCTTTAGTTGCGTCAACTTTCTCACGGATAGTGCGCATACGCTTAGTTAGTTTTGCCATGATATTAACCCTCTACCACTAAGCCCATTGAACGAGCAGTACCCGCAATAGAACGTTTCATCGCTTCAATGTCAGCACCAGTCATATCAGCCGCTTTCGCTTCTGCAATTTCTTGGATTTGAGCATCAGTAACCGTGCCCACTTTTTCAGTGTTTGGACGGCCTGAACCAGACTTGATGCCTGCAGCTTTCTTCAGAAGAACAGCCGCTGGAGCAGTCTTAGTTACGAACGTGAAAGAACGGTCGCTGTATACAGTGATAACAACTGGAGTAGGCAAGCCTTTCTCCATTGATTCTGTTCTTGCGTTGAACGCTTTACAGAATTCCATGATGTTAACGCCACGTTGACCTAGTGCAGGACCAACTGGTGGACTTGGGTTCGCCATACCAGATGCAACTTGCAACTTGATATAAGCTTCAACTTTCTTAGCCATGATATTTCCTAAATGTGGGTACAAACGCCAATCAGCTGATCAGCTCCCCGGTTACTTTGTCATAAAGACGTGTAAATAAGGCGCGAAATTATAATCACATTTCACGCCCTTAACAACCCTAAAAGGTGTTTTTTTAATCAAGTTTATCGACTTGGCCAAACTCAAGTTCAACAGGAGTTGCACGACCAAAGATAGATACTGACACTTTAATGCGGCTCTTCTCGTAATCCACTTCTTCAACGGTGCCGTTGAAATCAGCAAATGGACCTTCATTAACACGAACCACTTCACCTGCTTCAAACATCGTCTTAGGACGCGGAGCTTCGCTCGCTTTCTCTAGACGATTAAGAATCGCATCGGCTTCTTTGTCAGTGATAGGTGCAGGACGATCGGAGGTTCCACCAATGAAACCCATTACACGAGGAACACTACGAACTAAGTGCCAGGACTCATCATTCATGAGCATCTGTACCAATACATAGCCTGGGAAGAACTTGCGCTCACTTTTACGGCGTTGACCTGCACGCATTTCAACAACTTCTTCGGTTGGAACAAGAACTTCACCGAAGAATTCTTCCATTGCGTGCATCTTGATATGCTCACGCAGCGATTGCGCTACGCGGCCTTCAAATCCAGAGAAGGCTTGAACTACATACCAGCGTTTTTTAGGAGCTTCACTCATGTATTAAACCCTCTATACCCCAGTCACGAAAGCGACAAGACGAACCATAATGCCGTCGATGCCCCAAAGTGCTAGAGCCATTACGATACTTACAGCTAAAACGATTAATGTTGTTTGCATGGTTTCTTGACGTGTCGGCCATACCACTTTGCGAACTTCCATACGAGATTCACGCGCAAACGCAATCGCCGCTTTTCCTTTTGTGGTTGTCGCAGCAACACCGAGTGCTGCAATAATCAACGCAACCACACCTGCAGCGCGAAGCACTACAGACATTTCACCATACAGGTAATTACCCACAACAGCGGCAGCTAACAGAGCAAAAGTGACAATCCACTTAAATGTGTCTGCTGCACTTGAGCTATCAGGAATTTCAGCATTGTTTGCTTTCATAAACCAACCTGTTACAAGTCTTAACATAGACGACAACAACCCCGCTGTTGCAGGGCAAATCCATAGCACAGGTAAAGCTACCTATACATACTCATCAAGATAGAAATGTCTCTATCTTAAATCCTTTGCACTGGCTTTATCGACCAACAAATCGACAACGGCCAAATTTAGTGCAGAAAAAGGGCATCAAATGATGCCCTTTTTGGTAGTCGTTAGTCAAACACTATTCGTATTTAAACGGCTAAATCAGCAATTAAGCGATAACTTTAGCAACAACACCAGCACCTACTGTACGACCGCCTTCACGGATCGCGAAACGTAGACCTTCATCCATCGCGATTGGAGCGATTAGCTCTACAACCATTTGGATGTTGTCACCTGGCATTACCATCTCTACGCCTTCTGGTAGAGAGATATCGCCTGTTACGTCCGTTGTACGGAAGTAGAACTGTGGACGGTAGCCTTTGAAGAACGGAGTATGACGGCCGCCTTCATCTTTAGACAATACATACACTTCTGACTCGAACTTAGTGTGTGGAGTGATTGAACCTGGTTTCGCTAGTACTTGACCACGTTCTACTTCATCACGCTTAGTACCACGTAGAAGTGCACCAACGTTCTCACCTGCACGGCCTTCGTCAAGCAGCTTACGGAACATCTCAACACCTGTACAAGTCGTTGTGATTGTGTCTTTGATACCAATGATGGCAACTTCGTCACCTACACGTAGGATACCGCGCTCGATACGGCCAGTTACTACTGTACCACGACCTTGGATTGAGAATACGTCTTCGATTGGTAGTAGGAATGCTTGGTCTACTGCACGCTCAGGCTCTGGAATGTAAGTGTCTAGCGCTTCAGCAAGTTCAATGATTTTCGCTTCCCACTGCTCTTCGCCGTTTAGTGCGCCTAGTGCAGAACCTTGGATAACTGGTAGGTCATCACCTGGGAAATCGTACTCAGATAGAAGCTCACGAACTTCCATTTCTACTAGCTCTAGAAGCTCTTCATCATCAACCATGTCACATTTGTTCATGAATACGATGATGTAAGGAATACCAACTTGGCGACCAAGTAGGATGTGCTCACGAGTTTGTGGCATTGGGCCATCTGTTGCAGCAACAACTAGGATACCGCCGTCCATTTGCGCAGCACCTGTGATCATGTTTTTAACATAGTCAGCGTGTCCTGGGCAGTCTACGTGTGCGTAGTGGCGTGCTGGTGTATCGTACTCTACGTGAGAAGTATTGATTGTAATACCGCGCTCGCGCTCTTCTGGAGCGTTATCGATAGATGCGAAGTCTTTCGCTTCACCACCGTACACTTTTGAAAGTGTAGTACAGATAGCAGCAGTTAGAGTTGTTTTACCGTGGTCAACGTGGCCGATAGTACCAACGTTTACGTGCGGTTTCGTACGTTCAAATTTTGCTTTAGACATGAGTTGTCCCTCTAGGTACGGATTTAGGTGGCTTTGATGACCACGCAACCAAAATTATTGGTAAGGAGTATATATCAAAAGGAGATAATTGCTTGGAGAGCTGGTGCTGATACCCAGAGTTGAACTGGGGACCTCACCCTTACCAAGGGTGCGCTCTACCGACTGAGCTATATCAGCACTCAAAAATTGGAGCGGGCAGCGGGAATCGAACCCGCATCATCAGCTTGGAAGGCTGAGGTAATAGCCATTATACGATGCCCGCACACGTAACTCTGAGAGCTATTTCCTTAAGAATATGGTGGAGGGGGACGGATTCGAACCATCGAAGGCGGAGCCGGCAGATTTACAGTCTGCTCCCTTTGGCCACTCGGGAACCCCTCCAAATTTTTTCTTCATTCTTTCGAAAAAGAATGGTGCCGACTACCGGAATCGAACTGGTGACCTACTGATTACAAGTCAGTTGCTCTACCTACTGAGCTAAGTCGGCATAAGTGGAGCGCATTCTATTGAATGATGCTCAGCCTTGCAAGCCTAAATATTAAAAAAAAACCAATTTTCCATAAATCTCGCCTGTTCGTTGCTTTTTCAAGCAAAATGCGTTTTCTCACTCAATTCTATCGTTTAAGGCATTTCCATTCTTTTCACCTTAATGTATGTTTCATCCTCTTCTTTTTTCTGTCATCGTTAGGTATTTTATGGGTCCTTATATCTCTTTTGATCGCAATCAATGGGCCGAGCTACGTAACTCTGTCCCGATGACTCTCTCTGAGGCTGACTTAAAAGAGCTACAAGGTATTAATGAAAACCTAACTATGAAAGAAACAGCTGAGATTTATCTGCCTTTGGCTCGCTTACTTAATTTATACGTGGCCGCCAGACAAAGCCGAAATGCGGTTTTGCATCAATTTCTCGGTAATACCGATATATCGCCTCCTTTTATCATTGGCATCGCAGGAAGTGTCGCCGTTGGGAAAAGTACTACGGCGCGTTTGTTAAAAGCGCTTCTTTCACGCTGGGAGAATCATCCCAAAGTTGAACTGATCACGACAGATGGGTTTCTTTTTCCCAACAAAATTCTTAATGAGAGAGGAATTATGGGGAAAAAGGGGTTTCCTGAATCTTATGATATGAAACGTCTGGTACAGTTTGTCTCGGATGTTAAAGCAGGAAAAAGAAATGTAAGCGCGCCTATCTATTCACATCTTACTTACGACATCACCACTGAAGAGAAAGTCGTCGATAGGCCAGATGTGTTGATCATTGAAGGATTGAACGTCTTGCAAAGCGGCATGGATTATCCACACGATCCACATCGAGTGTTTATATCTGATTTCTTAGATTTCTCACTGTATGTCGATGCGGACAGTCAACTTATTGAAAAGTGGTATGTTGAACGCTTTATGAAGTTTCGTCACAGCGCCTTTAAGGAGACGGGATCGTACTTTAGCCACTACACAAAACTGTCTGAGCTAGAGGCGAGAGAAAAAGCTGAGAGCATTTGGCACTCGATCAACGGTAAAAATCTGCAACATAATATTTTACCGACCAAAGAGCGCGCTCAGTTAGTTTTGCGTAAAGGCCTCAATCATACCGTGGAAGAGATACTACTAAGAAAATAGTTTGGTAAAGCGGTTACTCTGCCTTGCGTAACGATATTTCGCCACCAATGTAACTCTCCATTCCATTCTCTGTTTCTAGCAACACCGCTCCATATTCGTTGATCCCGTGCACCACACCATAGACCTCTTTGGGGCCCATAAGCAGTTTAACTTTTCGACCAATAAAGTTATCGAGTCGATTCCAGCGCGGTATAAAATCCTTCATCCCATAAAGCTCGTAATCACGTAGCACTTGGTCTAATGATTGAATAAAGACAATAGCGAGCAAGTTCCTGTCTATTTTCAGACCGTCGGCTACCTGCGACAAACTTGCCCATGGCTGGTCAATGGCTTGCTCATTTTCGGGCATGAAAATGTTCATTCCCATCCCAATCACTAAATGTGCCGCTGCGCCAGCCTGCCCTGTCATTTCTACTAAAATGCCCGCCAGCTTTCTATCCTGAAAATAGAGATCGTTCGGCCACTTAAGCTTTACACCGTCAAATCCGATGCTTGCTAGCGCTTCCACAATCGCGACCCCGACCACAAGGCTAAGCCCCATTGCGGCCGCCATCCCTGCGTCGAGTCGCCAGTACATGGAAACATAAAGATTGCTGCCAAAAGGCGATATCCACTGACGCCCACGCCGACCCCGTCCATTAGCCTGATACTCTGCTAAGCAAACGCTGCCCGAAGCCAGGTTATCTACACGTTCTAACAGGTATTGGTTGGTTGAATCGATAATGGGGAAAAGCTCGACAGGGTTACGCACGGCATTTTGGATCTGTGTCACATCAAGTAGATTCAGTGATTGAGCAAGCTGATAGCCTTTGCCTTGGACGCGGAAAATATCAATTCCCCACTCCTGAATCCCTTTAATATGCTTACTGACTGCAGCGCGAGAAATACCAAGTTCTGCTCCTAGCAACTCACCAGAACAAAACTCGCCACTGGCCAGATGACGAAGTAATGATAGTTTGACACTGTGCTCTTTCACTTTAATTCCTTAGCAAGATGCTCAAGGTTCGTTTCACCCATCGCATCTAAAAATCGGACTTCATGCTCTAAAGATATCGAAAATTTATCCTGAACTGCTATGCAAACTTTAATCGCTAGTTGAATAACATCAAAGGCTGTAGCGCTACCTTTATTTACCAACACTAAAGCTTGCTTCGGATGCACTTGAGCATCACCTAAGCTATACCCTTTGAGCCCACACTGATCAATCAACCACCCAGCCGCTACTTTTCTGCCTTCTTCCACGGGGTAAGAAACAAGATCGGGATAACTCTCAAGAAGAGCCTGCCAATGTTCTAAACTAATAATTGGATTTTTAAAGAAGCTTCCTGCGTTACCTAGCACCCGCGGATCGGGTAATTTGGCATTGCGAGTAGCGCATACCCGTTTATAAATATCAATAGCTTGGCAGGTGTGACTATCAAGTTCTTGCAAAGGTCCGTAATTCAGTACGGGTTGCCATTGCTTCAGTAACTTTAGTCCTACCGCTACAACGATCGCGTTACTGTGCAAAGCGTGCTTAAAAATAGAATCACGATAACCAAATAGACATTGTTTAGCGCTCAGGCGCTTGACGGTTAAGGAGTCTAAACAGAGATAATCAACGTAATCACACACATCTTGAAACTCTACACCATAAGCGCCAATATTTTGGATAGGAGCGGAACCTGCACAACCAGGTATCAAAGCCAAATTTTCAAGACCTGCAATATTTTGCTTCACTGCCCATTCAACAAGTGAAGGCCAATCCTCACCACCAGAAACATGCAAATAATGGTAATTATCATCCTGCGTGTGCTGTAACCCTTTCAGTTGGTTGCTTAAAACCATTCCTTGAAAATCACAAGTAAAAAGGACATTGCTACCTTTTCCTAACATCAACTTAGGCAAAGTCTGCCATTCTGCGCTCTGGTAAATTTCCACCAAATCTTGCACAGAGAAAACTTCAGCTAATAATTGACAAGATTGTTCTAGGCCAAAAGTGTGGTATTTTTTTAAGCTCGCATTGGGATGTAATTGCATGGCATTCTATGGATAAATTAAACTCACGCCATTCTACAACAGATAACTATTCGAAGCAGGAAGAAATGTGGCAACTACAATTTGACATACTCCCCCCGATAAAACTTCCTTTGATCAAGCGAATGTACAAAGAACATTACCCTTCAGCAAAAGCTAGGAAAGATGAATTGTGCGTTATAGGCACGCTCGATGGGCAGATATCTGCTGTTGTCAGATTTAAAAATATTGATGTATATCGATTACTGACTGGCATGCTTGTGCTGCCAGAAAACCAAAAAAAAGGGATTGGGTCGCAGTTGCTCAATTATTGCAGCGAGAATATTCTCAATAATCAGGATTATTGCTTCGCATACGCTCATCTTGAGCCCTTTTATGCTCGTCATGGTTTTCACTCCATAATGACAGAAGAACTACCAATAGCTCTTATGCAACGGTTTGAGCGCTATGTATCCAGTGGTAAAGATCTCATTCCTATGAGATACCTAGGCTAGTATGACGAGAATGCGCGGCTTTTCTAGCAATTGAACCGTTGAATTTGGTAATATCCCCAGTTCGCAATTTTGCAAATAAGTAAGGTAAATCATCCAATATGATTGCTCATAGAAACCCATTCGAGCGATTGCCGACCATCGCACAATCACCGGATCATTTTGAAGTTTTATTTTCGGCAAAAGAATTTAAAAATCATCTGATCCAGTCGATCCGTCAGGCAAGTAAACGAATCTATCTTGTAGCGCTGTATTTAGAAGATGACGAAGCAGGCAGAGAAGTTTTAACGGAGCTATATAATGCCAAGCAAAGAAACCCTGGCTTAGATATTGCGATTTGCGTTGATTGGCATAGAGCGCAACGTGGATTAATTGGTGCGGCCGCTTCGGAAGGCAATGCTTCAATGTATCAAGAGTTCTCTCAGAACCACGAACACGCCATTCCCGTATACGGCATCCCCGTGCGAGGCCGCGAAGTTTTTGGTGTTTTACATCTCAAAGGTTTTATTGTCGACGACCAGGTGATCTATAGCGGAGCAAGCCTTAATAACGTTTATTTGCATCACAAAGAGCGCTATCGATTCGACCGCTATCACACCATCGACAACCAATCTCTTGCCGATAGCATGGTACAATTTATTCAGCAAAAAATGATAAGTCATCCTGCTGTCAATGACTTATCAAACACATCGAAGCCAACGACGAAAGATATCAAAACTGACATTCGGCAATTTAGAGCCTCTCTAGCAACAGCAAACTATGAGTTTGAGTCACAGATCCCAACAGCCGATCAAGTGGCTTTGACGCCACTGGTAGGTATTGGAAAGCGTCGAAATAAACTCAACCACAATATTAACCAACTGATCGCTCATGCTAAAGATGAAGTCTTTATCTGCACTCCGTATTTCAATTTTCCAAAAAGTGTCGCTAAAGAAGTTAAGAAAGCATTGAAACGGGGTGTAAAAGTTCACATTGTCGTTGGCGATAAAACGGCAAACGATTTCTATATTTCCCCAGAGCAAACCTTCAAGACAATCGGCGGCTTACCTTATTTATATGAGCTTAATCTACGCCGTTTTGCCAAAGTAAATGAAGCCCATATTGCCAGTCGAAATCTTTCTATCCATCTCTGGAAACATGAAGAGAATAGCTTCCATCTAAAAGGCGTATGGGTGGATAAGCGCTACATGTTGATCACTGGTAATAACTTAAATCCAAGAGCATGGAAGCTCGATCTCGAAAATGCCATTCTCATCCAAGATCACTATCACCACTTAACACCTAAGTTTGAGCAAGAGATCGACAACATCCTTCGACACACTCAACTTATTTGTACCTACAAACAACTAGAGAAGATAGAAAACTACCCTGATGCGGTACAAAAACTACTACGCAAAGTAACGCGAGTTAAGGCCGATAGAGTGCTCAAACAGATTCTGTAAAGCACAACACTGACGATTAGCCGACACCACGTGTCGGCTTTTTTATATGCCTACACGTTGTTTTCATATGGCTATAGATTGAGATAGTAGCGCCTTTCATGCAGCTACTCTGTTCGATGAACATAAGCCAAAAGAATTTCAGCGCTCAAGAGGACATCAAGGAATAAGCACAGGGAATCTAGTTGCAATAGAGAGAGCTTAAAACGACTTAAGCATCTCATTGAAACTCAAACGAAAGAAGCCCTGCTATTACTAGCCGGGCTTCTTAATAAGTGGCGGAGCGGACGGGACTCGAACCCGCGACCCCCGGCGTGACAGGCCGGTATTCTAACCAACTGAACTACCGCTCCGCAGCGTGTCTGGTTAGACAATATTCAAAGCCTGGCGATG
>NZ_CAWPKR010000005.1:0-93078 GCF_963888765.1 Vibrio sp. B7 | reverse complement strand
GGAGGAGAATCAATGAGAAAACTGGCGCAATCCGAACACTTAGAGTAAAAATAGGGAAAGAGAAAAAGTGCTGGTTAAGGTGTTCGGAATAAACCGAAACAAGCGTTCGCAATCACCGAAATACGCAAACAAATTGATCACTTTTATCTCACTACCCCATTGCTGCTATGATTTAGGAGTAAATAGTATTTCCTTGCTGATGACCTTCATTCCATATGGCGTACTTTCAAGAATACGTCGTTCGCCGTTTGATATGTATTCCTTAATAGTAAAAGAGTCACGCTCTTTTACTATTTCACTGAACTGCTCCAATAGCAGGCTTCCATCGTGACCTATTGCCTCAGCACTTGCCAAAAGCTTTTCATTACAACAAATTTCAATTCGGTGGATTATCTGCATACTGATTTACCTACGTTTATGCCTAGCTATAGTCTGCACTAGGCCAAGTTTGTGTGAACACTTCGGATTATGAACTTTCTGGCTCATGCTATGTACTGATGAACTTTTCCACTCTGGTTTTAACCGAAAACCGGGAGTGGTAGAGTATTTTGAACCTCCCAATGCATTGATGGATAGTTTAGTGGTTCCCGTTATTGCTGATTTGATGAAGACCTATCCAAAGCTGAAACCAGAGCTAATTTGTGATGATCAGCACCTTGATTTAATAGCCCACGATATCGATATTGCCATCAGAATTGGGTCCTCACATGATAGTAATATTAAACAAAAACGCATTGGTGAGTTTAGGGATGTTCTATGCGGAGTGTCAGAAAAGACATATAATATCAATGAATTGCCATATATTGCTAATGTTTGGCAAGCAGAGAAAATAATACACCAATTTCACCACACTAGCGGTACATCTTTCATTTATACTAAACATGCAAATTGTATTGCAAATTCATTTCATAGCTGCCTATCTTTGATTCGTTCCGGTGCTGGTATTGGTATTATTCCTGATTTTTATTTAACTGAAATGGAGCACAATCTAGTGAACTTAATGCCCGAATACACTTTACCTCTCAACACCGTCTACACCTTAACTCCGTTCGCAAGCCACGTTCCCTCTATAGTCAAACTATGTATTCATAATTTAGAGCAGTGCTTGGCAATCAAACTGTCTAAATAAATGCTTTGCTCCACTATTTAAGAAAGAAATTAATACATTAAAAGACCACATAGTCAGGCCATCTTGAACGGTGGATAAAAATCTACCGCTCAAGCTAGATTTACAGCAAACGTCTCACACTGCTTTCGGAACCGCTTTTTATTTATTTCGACAAATAATCCGCCATGATTTTTTCCACATCAATACGACTTAACCCGTCATTGAGAATATTTTTCCAACGCTCGCCTTCTGGATTATTGGTAAAAGCAACATGCAGCGACTTTTCCACCAGCAATTGGCTGTTCATTTGTAAATTGGCTTTTATAGGATCAATCGCTGGCGTATTTTCTAACAAATATTGAAAAACATTACTATCAATCACCGCAAGTGAGATCCGTCCATGGCCGACTTTCGCGAGATTCTGACTGTCGCTGCTGACCGCTTCTGATTTTAGCTCTCCAGTTGCGATCATTTGATCCAATTCTTCGGTGTTAACATAGCCCCGCACCACACCAATTTTATATGGTTTTAGATCGGATAAACTCGCCCAAGTTACAGGGGTTGCACTATTTTCAACAAACCCAAGTGGACCTAAACCAATCGAGTTAGAAAAGAGAATATCTTTAGATTCAAATAAGTATTCTGGAAAATATCCTGCATACTGAGCATCATTAGTCGCTAAGTATACAGCCCTCTCCCAAGGATAAAATTCAACTTTAAGTTCATGCCCCATAGCTTGAATCGCAGCAGAGACAACCGCAATCGAGGCTCCATTTTGCATAAGTTTGGGTGATGAATAAGGCGGCCATTCAAGTGAGGTAAGCGTTAACACATCAGCTTTGACCGAGAATGATGAAAATTGACTAACTAGCAATAGCGCACAGCCAGCTAGCGACGGTTTAAGAAGTTGCATGAATAGTTTCCTTTCTGAGGTGTATTTCCATTTAGCATAGTTAAGCTTTGAAAATTTACGAAAAATTTCGTGAAAGGAGCAAAAGAGATAGATTCGATAGTGTCAATTAGATCAGGGATAACAATTAAACTTCGTAATAGAAATTTATAGAATAAAGGGGCTAAAAAGCCCCTTCATGCTGTTAGTAGATTAGTGAGTTACTGCCAATCAAGGATAACTTTGCCAGAAAGCCCGCTGCGCATAGCATCGAAGCCCGTTTGGAAGTCATCAATTTTGTAATGGTGAGTGATGATCGGCGTTAAATCGAGGCCAGATTGGATCAGGCTCGCCATCTTATACCAAGTTTCGAACATTTCACGGCCATAGATACCTTTGATCACCAAACCTTTGAAGATCACTTGGTTCCAATCGATCGCCATATCTGAAGGTGGGATACCTAATAAAGCAATACGACCACCGTGATTCATGGTTTTCAGCATAGAACTAAAGGCACTCGGTACGCCTGACATTTCAAGGCCGACGTCAAAACCTTCTGTCATGCCAAGTTCACTCATGACCTCTTCTAACTTTTGTTCCGCAACATTCACGGCGCGTGTCACGCCCATTTTGCGTGCAAGCTCAAGACGATATTCGTTGACATCGGTGATCACCACATGGCGCGCACCAACGTGTTTCGCCACTGCGGCCGCCATGATACCGATTGGACCAGCACCAGTGATCAGCACATCTTCGCCGACTAAATCAAATGACAATGCGGTATGTACCGCGTTACCAAATGGGTCAAAAATCGAGGCTAGATCATCGGAAATACCATCTGGGATCTTGAAAGCATTAAATGCAGGGATAACTAAGTATTCAGAAAATGCACCAGTGCGGTTCACACCAACACCCACAGTATTACGACATAAGTGAGTACGACCACCACGGCAATTTCGACAATGGCCGCAAGTAATGTGACCTTCGCCAGACACGCGATCACCTAATTCAAAACCGCGAACTTCTTGACCAATGCCAACCACTTCACCGACGTATTCATGGCCAACCACCATTGGCACTGGGATGGTTTTTTGTGACCACTCATCCCAGTTATAGATGTGAACATCGGTGCCACAAATTGCGGTTTTCTTAATTTTAATCAGCAGATCGTTGTGACCAAGTTCAGGCATTGGCACTTCGGTCATCCAAATGCCTTGCTCTGGTTTGAGTTTGGATAATGCTTTAATTTTCATTTAATGAGCCCCATTTCTTGGCCAACAGCAATAAACGCATCAATGGCGTGGTCGAGTTGCTCGCGGCTATGCGCGGCTGACATTTGTGTACGAATACGAGCTTGGCCTTTGGGCACAACAGGGAACGAGAAACCAACAACATAAATGCCCTTAGCTAGTGCTCGTTCTGCAAACTCTGCTGCAACGATGGCATCGCCGAGCATAATCGGGATGATGGCGTGATCCGCGCCACCCATAGTGAACCCCGCGCCTTCCATACGAGTACGGAAATGCGCGGCGTTATCCCAAAGTTGGTCGCGAAGCGCGGCGCTTTCTGCCAGTAAATCCAGCACGCGAATCGATGCTGCAACAATCGCTGGCGCAACCGAATTAGAGAATAAATAAGGACGTGAACGTTGACGAAGCCAATCAATCACCTCTTTTTTACCGGAAGTGTAGCCACCTGAAGCACCACCCATCGCTTTACCAAGGGTACCGGTGATGATATCAATACGGTCAATCACATCATGGTATTCATGCGTGCCACGGCCATTTGCACCCATAAATCCAACCGCGTGTGAATCATCCACCATGACGAGCGCGTTGTATTGATCGGCTAAATCACAAATCGCGGGCAAGTTTGCGACTACGCCATCCATTGAGAATACACCATCCGTTACGATGAGCTTATTACGAGCGCCCGCCGCATCGGCTGCGATCAACTGCTGTTCCAACTCTTGCATGTTATTGTTGGAGTAACGAAAACGCATCGCTTTACATAAACGCACACCATCAATGATTGAGGCATGGTTCAACGCGTCAGAGATAATCGCGTCTTCTTTATCTAAAATAGTTTCAAATAAACCGGTGTTTGCATCAAAACATGAGGTGTAAAGAATCGTATCTTCTTTACCTAAGAATTGAGAGAGCTTCTGTTCCAGTTGCTTATGAATATCTTGCGTACCACAGATGAAACGTACCGAAGCCATACCAAAGCCGTGACTGTCCATGCCTTGCTTCGCCGCTTCAACCAACGCAGGGTGATTAGCCAAACCAAGGTAGTTGTTGGCACAGAAGTTCAACACTTCTTCACCAGTAGAAATTTCGACCGCCGCTTGTTGTTGCGAGGTAATCACACGTTCAGATTTATACAGACCTTCCGCTTTGATTTCCTCAAGCTGGTTTTGGATCTGTTGATAAAATGCAGAAGACATTGCTACGTCCTTATTTTTATATAGCGCAATAGCTATGGTGTAGGGCAGCCTAAACGAAAATAGACCCTTCATTTACACTGTAAAATCGCTTAATGGTATTTTAGTTGATCCCATTTACGACTATTATCCCATGACATGGAAAACCATTAGTGAACTTCAGGCACAAATACAATTATGATCACGCATCGTCTTATCGCCCTGCTGCCTGATTTAGCGGCTTTCATTCTCGTCGTCAATGAAGGTAGCTTTACGGCAGCCGCTCAAAAGCTGGGGGTAACACCTTCGGCATTAAGTAAATTGATTACCCGTTTAGAACAAGCACTATCAGTGAAGTTATTTGAGCGAACCACGCGCCAACTCTTAATCACTCAGGCAGGAAAGCGCGTTTATGATCAAAGTCTGTTGATGGTCAACGCTGCGCAGCAAGCGGTTGAGCTTTCAACCTCTGACCACACCGAACCTGCAGGCGCACTCACTGTTGCGGCACCTGAAGCATTTTTGAACTCAGTTCTGCAACCCCTTGTGCTTCCTTTTCTAACTCAATACCCTGAAATTCAACTTAAGCTGAGAGCTGCAGATGGTGCGATCGATTTATTCAAACACAATATTGATGTGGCGTTTAAACTGACTGATAAGCCAGATGAAAACTTGGTATTGCGTGAAATTGGCAAAACCCACTTAGTGTTGTGCGCCAGCCCAGAATATATAGCGGCCAGAGGCACGCCCACCCACCCTACCGAATTAACGGATCACGACTGCTTGTATCTTGCCGAAACCGAGCGTGACCATCTCTGGGATTTTCATAAAGAAGATGAGTTCCATACAGTGGCCGTCTCAGGCCGCTATGCAGTAAACCACTCACAAATGCGTTTGAACGGCGTGAAAAATGGCTTAGGTATCGGCATCTTCCATGATTTTGTCATTCAGCAAGCGCTCGTTGAAGGCAGCGTCGTCCGACTATTAGCCGATTGGACGATCAAAAGTAATTACTACGGCTCGATTGCCATGCAATATCCGCAAACCAAGTACATGCCAGCAAGGCTGCGGGTGTTCATTGATTACGTCACTGAACATTTGGTCAGCCAACTCAACAAATAAAGGGTCATCATGCTAAAACGAATCCACCACGCGGCAATTATTTGTTCAGACTACGCACGTTCCAAAGCGTTTTATACTCAGATCTTAGGGCTGCCTGTTATTGCTGAAAATTACCGCGCCGCTCGCGATTCATACAAGCTGGATCTTGCTCTGCCCGATGGCGGACAAATTGAGCTGTTCTCATTTCCAAATACACCACCAAGACCAAGCTTCCCTGAAGCTCAAGGGCTACGACATTTAGCGTTTGTGGTGGACAGTGTCAGTGAAGTCAAAGCGTATTTAGAGGAAAAAGGCGTCATCGTCGAACCCATCCGCGTTGATGAGTTCACTGGTCGCGAATACACATTTTTCGCCGACCCAGATGGTTTACCGTTAGAGCTTTATTCTGAATAGTGAATAGAGGAAGGAATCAAGGCTATTTTCTAACGCCAGTACAACAGATTAAATAATGGTGGCGCACGAGGAACTTGTTTTTCAAATCGTACACTTAGAGCCAAAAAAGTGTAGCTGTCTGAAACAAACAAGTTCAGTCGTGTCAGTAAAGGTGTCGTTGGAAGTGAATCTTGATGAAAGGTGGAGAAATGAGCAAAGGGACAGGGTTTCGTATGCTGTGTCTGTACTTTTCCCTCTTCAATTTGAACCAGCTCAAAACCATTAATGGTGCACAGTGTGGCCCAAACCCCCGCCGTATTGCCATGCGCGTTTATTACAGGCATAAGCGACACCAGCACCCAACTGAGCGCGCTGGTGAGCAACATTATTCTGTTAAAACGGTTTAGGCGAATCATAGCAACACTCAATTTTTTCTTGTCGACACTATATAACGCAATGATAAAAATAACAGTGCGGCAGCGCTAAAAACTTAACAAATACCCTCAAGTTCGCTACAAATCGTTAGCTTAAAGACGACGTTTCAAGATGCATATCAATGTGACTCCATTCACGCTTTGTCTATCAATCCACCCAAACTAGGAAATATTCCTAACTCAGTTAGGCCATGCCCTCAAGTCAATCGCCAAGCCGATTTTTACAATCACTCTATGATGCAGCCAGACGGTTGCTAGCCATTCGACTCTGGTGTGAATTGACTAACAACAGAGATTTCTTTGACGTGATTTTCTAAGGATTTCACATGCTAAAACTTTTGCAACAGGTTCGGCTACCGACCCTCGATCTCCCCGCAGCAGAACGCCGTAAAATGTGGTTCAAACCATTTTTACAATCATACCTTGTGGTGTTTATTGGCTACATGGCGATGTATTTAGTGCGCAAAAACTTCAACGTTGCACAAAACGATATGATTTCAACCTACGGCTTGTCGATGACACAGCTAGGGCTGATTGGTCTTGGTTTCTCCATCACTTACGGGATTGGTAAGACAGTGGTCTCTTACTACGCCGATGGCAAGAACACGAAACAGTTCCTACCTTTTATGCTGATCCTTTCTGGTATTGCAATGCTTGGATTTAGCATGAGCATGGGCGGTTCAAGCGTCAGCATTTTCCTAATGGTTGCTTTTTATGCGCTAAGCGGTTTTTTCCAAAGTACTGGTGGGCCATCAAGCTACTCCACTATCACCAAATGGACGCCCAAAAATAAACGCGGCACCTACTTGGGTTTATGGAATATGTCGCACAATGTCGGCGGCGCAGGTGCGGCAGGCGTAGCACTGTTTGGTGCAAACTATCTCTTTAATGGTCATGTTGTGGGCATGTTTGTGTTCCCATCAATCATCGCATTAGTGGTGGGTTTCATTGGTTTGCGTTACGGTAGTGACTCTCCTGAAGCATACGGTTTAGGTACGGTCGAAGAGTTGTTTGATGAAGCGGTCAGTGAGGAAGATATAGCCGCGGAAGAAAACCAAATGACCAAACGTGAGATCTTTGTTGAATACATTTTGAAAAACAAAGTGATTTGGTTACTCTGCTTTGCCAACATCTTTCTCTACATCGTGCGTATCGGCATCGACCAGTGGTCTACTGTGTATGCCTATCAAGAACTTGGTTTGTCAAAAGAAGCGGCCATTTCAGGCTTCACTCTCTTTGAAGTGGGCGCATTAGTCGGCACTTTAATGTGGGGTTATCTGTCCGATCTTGCTAATGGCCGCCGAGCTTTGGTCGCCTGTGTCTCTCTGGGACTCATCATTGTTGCGCTCGAATTCTATCAGCACGCCACCAGCGAGTTTATGTATCTCGCGTCACTGTTTGTGCTAGGTTTCCTTGTTTTTGGCCCACAATTACTGATTGGTGTTGCTGCGGTTGGCTTTGTGCCGAAAAAAGCGATCAGTGTCGCCGATGGCGTTAAGGGCACCTTTGCTTACTTAATTGGTGATAGTTTTGCCAAACTTGGCCTAGGTATGATCGCCGACGGTACACCGATTTTTGGCCTCACTGGCTGGAAGGGCACCTTTGCTGCGCTCGACACTTCAGCGATGATCTGTATCGTGCTGCTGATTTTTGTCGCTATCGCAGAAGAGCGTAAGATCCGCCATGAGAAAAGGCTAAAGCTGGCCGCAGCTGCCGCTTAGCTCCCAGCAAAATCAAACGCGATATTCTCTTTTATGAGTGTGTCGCGTTTTATTGTGCCACCCCTTCCTTTTTGACGCGCTAGACTCCTCTACAATGGCATCCATAGCAAAGGGATATATTGCTTGTTTAATTGCCTCTGTGGCGTTAGTTTAAGCTCCCTTTTTACTCAGGCAATATAAACAGCGGGGATTGTGATGATCAAAGTAGCACTAGTGGATGACCATATCGTGGTACGTTCAGGCTTTGCCCAACTCATGAACCTCGAAGACGACATTCAAGTGGTCGGCCAATTTAGCTCGGCGGCCGAAGCGCGCGCAGGGCTTCCCGGCACGGGGGCAAACGTCTGTATTCTTGATATTTCAATGCCTGATGAAAGCGGGCTGTCGCTGCTTCAAGATCTACCCTCAGGGATAGCTTGCATTATGCTGAGCGTTCACGATTCCGCGGCCATGGTCGAAAAAGCCTTGGAGGCTGGAGCAAGAGGCTACTTAAGCAAACGTTGTAGCCCAGATGAACTCATCCAAGCCGTACGAACCAGCGCCCATGGTGGTTGCTACTTAACACCCGATATTGCGCTTAAACTCACCTCTCCCAAGCGCGAGGCAAAGCTATTAGCACAGTTGACCAAACGTGAACGGCAAATCAGTGAAATGCTGGCTGCCGGGCTGGATGTGAAAGCGGTCGCCAATGAGCTTGGGCTTAGCCACAAAACCATTCATGTCCATCGCGCCAATGCCATGGATAAGTTAGGTGTGAGCAATAACGTGGCCTTAGCGAAATATTTTTCTGACTCATTCTAATGCCACGCTATTTTATTACGTCACTCTGCGCTTGGTTTCTGCTCTCTTGCAGTTGGTTTTGCTTGTGGGTTATCGCCTACTATTTTGTCAACGATCCGGAACTGGCGATCTTCTTCTTTCCTTTTGCTCTGCGTTTAGGCACTGCGCTGCACAGTCCACAACGTTACTGGCCCGCAATTTATGGTGCAGAATGGTGGCTGACGATTGCGCTCGCCATGCTAATGGAACAACCTCAATGGCTGACCGTACTCGCCGCCAGTATCGCAACGCTGCCCTTAAACCTGCTCGCCCAGCGCTACTACCACGGAAGTCAGTGGCGTCGCTTTATTGTAATGGGCGGGTTGATCCTCGCCAGCGCTATCATTAATACGCTGGCCACCACCTACCACGGCCATGCCGCGTCAATGGTGATGTTAGTCAGCATCACAGCTGGCTTAATGATTGTGCCAAGCTGCTATTTGATATGGAATTATCTTTTCCAAAGCACTTGGGTTCCACTGACGGCAAACTTAGTCTCTCGTCATATCGAATTTCGCACGCGTCACGTCTTACTCTACTCTTTACTATTTATTTTAAGCATTGCGCTGCAAATTGGTTTACCTGATGAACTTCGGCGTTTTGCGCCATTTTGTTTAGCCATCCCGATCATTTTGCTCGCTTTTCGCTACGGCTGGCAAGGTGCATTGCTCGGTACGCTGCTCAATAGCATTGCATTGATCGCGGCGCGCAGTGGTGTCTCTAATATGGAAGTCACGGATCTCCTGCTCTCTCTTTCAGCACAAAGTTTAACCGGCATTTTGCTGGGAATGGGTGTGCAGCGACAAAGAGATCTCAACACCAAGCTGCGCCAACAGCTTGATCGTAACCAAAATTTGTCCCGCCAATTAGTCAAAGCTGAAGAATCTGTTCGGCGCGATATTGCTCGCGAGCTGCACGATGAGATCGGTCAAAACATTACCGCTATCCGTACTCAAGCCAGCATTATTCAACGCGTCGAATCTCAGCCCGTCACCAGCAATTGTGCTAAAACCATTGAATCTCTCTCTTTAAATGTTTACGACACAACTAAAAGTTTGCTAACCCGTTTACGCCCTAAAACCTTAGATGATTTAGGCCTAGTCGAAGCACTGGATCAACTGCTGCGTGACCTTGAATTTGAGACGCACGGCATTAAAACCCAAGTGGTTTGGACGGGGAATTCAACCGCTCAACTGCAAAAGTTAAGTGATGCCACCAAGGTGACCCTTTATCGATTGTGCCAAGAGGCGCTCAATAATGCCTTGAAATACGCAGAAGCTAGCCACATTGTGATTGAGTTTTCGTTAGCAAGTGATGTCACACTGCGCATTCACGATGATGGCATCGGTTTCAAAGCACAAGCGCAGCTGAACGGCTTTGGTTTACGGGGGATGCGTGAGCGAGTCGAGGCATTGGGTGGCCACTTTCAGATTATTAGCCACTGTCAGTCTACAACAGCCAACCACGATCTAAGCGAGAATGGCACTCAGCTTACCGTCACACTGCCCCACTTATAATCGTGGAATATAAAGCACTATGATAAATTTTCTACGCTCTAAACCACCGCAACCGCTTCTTGCATCAGCGCAGGAGGTTAACCAGCAGTACCGTTATTGGCGCTTTCACATCATGATGGCGATGTATGTCGGTTATGCGCTTTTCTACTTCACGCGTAAAAGTTTGAATTACGCCATGCCCGCGATGATTGCTGACCTCGGTTTAGATAAGAGTGATATTGGCATCATGGGCACGTTGTTTTACATCACCTATGGTATCTCAAAATTTCTGTCCGGGATTTTGTCGGACCGCTCCAACCCGCGCTATTTTATGGGCCTAGGGTTAATGGCAACGGGTTTTATCAATATTCTGTTTGGCTTTTCAAGCTCAATCAGTATGTTCATCTTACTCTGGGTGCTCAATGCTTGGTTCCAAGGTTGGGGATGGCCTTCTTGCTCTAAACTCCTGACAACTTGGTATTCGCGCTCTGAACGTGGTTTTTGGTGGGCGTTATGGAATACCGCTCATAACGTGGGGGGCGCGTTGATCCCATTACTGGTTGGCTTTCTCACTTTCCATTTTAGTTGGCGCGAAGGTTTTATTGTACCGGGCTGTTTAGCCGTTATTGGTGGGGTTTTCTTATGTTGGCGATTGCGTGATAAACCAATGACCCAAGGTTTACCCAGCGTTGGTCAATGGCGTAATGACGCCCTTGAACTGGCGCAAGAAAATGAAGGCCTCGGTCTTAGTACCAAACAGATTTTGCACAAATATGTGTTAGGAAATAAGTACATTTGGTTACTCGCCTTGAGCTATGTACTGGTCTACATAGTGCGTACTGCCATCAATGATTGGGGAAATATCTACCTTACCGAGCAACAAGGCTATGATTTGATCACGGCTAATGGCGCACTTTCTCTGTTTGAAGTCGGTGGATTTATTGGATCGTTAGTCGCAGGCTGGGGCTCAGACAAACTGTTTGGCGGCAACCGTGGACCAATGAACCTGATTTTTTCAATGGGTATTTTTCTTTCGGTGGCAGCGCTGTGGCTGATGCCGTTAACGGGATTTGTATTCCAAGCCGCTGGCTTTTTTACGATTGGCTTTTTTGTCTTTGGCCCACAAATGTTAATTGGTATGGCCGCCGCGGAGTGTTCTCACAAAGATTCGGCTGGCGCAGCAACTGGGTTTGTCGGGTTATTTGCGTATATGGGCGCAGCGCTCGCCGGTTACCCGTTAGCCATTATTGTCGAGCAATTCGAATGGCGAGGTTTTTTTGTCACCATTTCTGTTTGCGCCGCTGTGATCGGCTTACTACTGCTGCCTTTCTTACAAGCTCAGTTTTCAGGCAGTGACCACCCCACGAACAATTGAACGTTATAGCCAATCCAACGTTATCGTGAGAGGGCCACAAAGCTGATTAACCAAATAAGCGCTTCCAGATACTTGGGTTACGCTGCTCGTGGTATTCAACACGCAGTTCGTCTACCGTCCGCAGCGTTTGTTGAGCTTGCTCTAAATTTCCTTGCTCAAGATCCACTTCGATTTTGTCTAATGCCACGGAAAGCTTATTAAACCCTTCTAAATAGAGATCTTGCTTCTCCGGTGGATAATTTCCCCGTTTTGACTCTTCAACCAACTGACTTAATCTCTCAATGGGTGCTTGCATTGTTTCAACGCTGGTCGCTTCTGCCGCTTGTTTAAATTCAAGCTTCATTTGTTTCATGTTCTGTTTTAAGTCAACATTAGCCGCCGACACGCTAGCCGCAAATAATGCACAAGCTGTTAATATCATTATTTTTTTCATAATTATTTCTTTTTATTCTGGCAAGAAGTGCCAAGTTTAATGGATCTCAAGATAAAAGAGGGACAAATTTTTGTCATTTTTTATGACCTCTTTACGGCTTATAGTGTTTGATATTCTGCGATCGCTTTTCGCCCGCGCAGTGCTAAAAAGGCCAGAAACTGCTCGACACTGTGCGTAATCACTTTCTCAGCAGCAATACCAACGTTCTCAAGCAGTTCACTGGCCAGTTGAAGTTGGCCGATATCTTGACAAAAATGGGCATCGCTGCCAGTGGTAACATAAGCACCATGTGCTTTCGCCACCTTAGCAATTTCATAACAGCGATCGACACTCCCTACCCTGCTGTGTCCTTTTAAGGTGCTGTTATTAATTTCTATCGCAACGTGATGCTGGGCGGCGCAGGCGATCACCTCATCAAAATCAAAATCGAAATTAGGGTTACCTAAGTGCCCTAGCGCATCCACTCGTCCACCTTTAATCACATTGATTAACGCTTCGGTATGCGCCGCTTTATCGGCAGGCTGAAATACGGGCTCATGAAAACTGGCGATAACCCAATCTAAGTTTTGATCAACCGAAGGGTGAACATCAATCTCGCCAGCACGATTCATGATGTTGGACTCAATGCCTCGGATAATGGCAACACCGTCTAAAAAGCGCGGCAAAATACGTTGATTGGAGAAGAACCAATAATGCGGCGCTCCAGGCATCGACTGCGCATGATCGGTTGTGCAAAACATTGCTAATCCATTTTCTTTAGCTGAACGCGCGTTTTCAATGAGCGTGCTGTAAGCGTGACCACTTGCATAAGTGTGGGTATGAGTATCAACGACAAGATTCATTTTAATTATTCCATTCCAACAGCGATGCTTCAGTGTAACAGCCTCGCTGATGGCACTTCAATCTAAGGGCGATATATTCACCATATCGACACTTTTTGACCGGATGAAAACACACCGATGTGAAATGGTTTTTTGCAACTTACCCACATTGAACAATACTTAGCAATGTCATCCAATTCGGAGTTGGTTATGAAACGACGTCGTTACTCACTGAGCATTCACATTACGAGTCTCTTTTTAGTGCTCGCCATGGTGATCGGCATTGTATTGATTGGCATAAGTTATCACCATAGTCAGCAACTACTGACGGTAAGTGCACAAGGATTAAGTAGCGAAAACAGCAAAAAACTGGAATCAGCATTTAAACAAAGTGCCGCACCTATCTTGACTACGCTCGATTTTTTAGCTTTTAGTAACGTAATTGATCAACCGGATAAAGTCATCTCGGACCCACGCCAACTCGCCACCGTTTGGCTGACCTTCCAACGTAATCCACAGTTAGTCGCGCTCTATTATTGTGACGAAGCCGGAGCTTGTACTACATTTCGCTCGCTGAGCTTTGATAAAGCCAAACAGCGTTTTAATGCCCCCGCGCAAGCTCAGCTATTGGCCCATTACACTCAAGTTGATGGCACTAACCGCTTTATCTATTTAGACCAGAACCTTGAAAGCCTGCTCGACAAACAAGATAACAATAATAAATTTGATCCTCGCGTGCGTCCTTGGTTTACCTCGGCAAGTCAAGATGGCGCGATACGCTTAACGGAACCTTATTTCTTTTTCTTCCTACAAACGAGCGGCGTCACACTGTCACGTAGATCGGCCGATGGAAAGAGTGTGCTTGGCGCCGATTTCACGCTTGACTCACTGTCAAAACAGATGAGTACGATGGGTTTTTCTGACAGTGCTCAGCTCATTTTGTTCGATAATCAATTTAGACCACTCGCCCAACACAATACTAAGTTCGAGCTACAACAAGATCCCTCACAGATTGCACAGCAGCTACAGCAAAGTACTTTTGCACCAATATTGAATCGGGTCAGCAGCCAAACTTTGTATGAAACGGTCAATATGAATGGCACAACGTGGTCGGTGACGTTAACGCCGGTACTTTTAAACGACAATGTACGCTTGTTGCTAGCAGAAGCGGTACCGCAAGACGATTTGATCGCAGATTTGCTCTCGATGCGAGATCAGCAGATTTTTGTCGCGTTAATCATGCTCGCTATCGCTTTTGCAGTAGTTGGTTTTGTGGCGCAAAGGCTCGCCAGCCCTTTAGGTAACCTAGTGCAATTGACCGACAACATCACGCGCTTTGAATTTAAAAAGACACGCTACCCAAAAAGCCGGATCCGCGAAGTTGCCAATTTAACCCAATCGATAGAGCTCATGGAGCATACACTGCACGACTTGCTGCGACTATTACGCGAAACCGCCAGCAACCAAGAATTCGGTGTGTTAGCCAAAACGATTACCCATCAAAGCTATTTGATCACTCGAGCTGAAACTATTTTGCTCTACACTTATGCCAACGAAAATAACCAATTTATCACCGCAGCAAACCACGCCATCATTCCCTTTAAGCTTGATATCAACCAGTTGTCTCAAGAGATGCCGTGGCTACTTTCTGAACTGCGCAAAGGCCAAACGGTTCACTTATCTAAAACCGATAATTCGATGCGTAAACATAAAGATGAGCTGTATAATTCTGATCTTTATCTTTTCCCACTGCTCAACCGAGACAAGCAGTTAGTTGGCGTATTAAACCTAGGCTACGAACGGGCCATCACTCCCGATCAGCAAGACAAACATGCATTTTTACGAGAGCTGCTCAGTTTTGCCGAAATCGCTAAAGACAATATCGACAAAATGCAACGGCAAAAGGAGATGCTCAACTCGTTTATTGAATTAATCGCATCAGCCATTGATACCAAATCCCCTTACACGGGCGGCCATTGTCAGCGAGTTCCTGAATTAACCAAAATGATCACTAAAGCGGCGGAAAACGATCGCACCTATTTCCCACAATTTTCCATGACCAATGAAGAGTGGGAAGAGCTCACTCTCGCCGCTTGGTTGCATGATTGTGGAAAAGTGACCACGCCTGAATATGTGATTGATAAAGCGACCAAATTAGAAACGATCTACGACAGAATTCACGAAATTAGAATGCGTTTTGAGCTGCTCAAATGTCAAGCTGAAACGGACTACTGGCAAGGTGTTGCGCAGGGCAAGAACGAGCCAGATCTCAAGCAGCAGTTGCTGACGAACCAACAAATCCTCGATGAGGAATTTGCTTTCGTCGCGCAGTGTAATATTGGCAGTGAGTTTATGAGCGATGATGACCTTTCCCGCTTAGAGCGAATTGCGCAAAGAGAGTGGAAACGGACCTTAGATGATCAACTCGGTACTTCTTGGATAGAGAACCAACGTGCAGGAGAGTCAAAACCATTGCCCACTATGGAGCGCTTGCTTGATGATAAACCCGTACATCAGTTGCACTGGGTGAACGGTTGCCGTCCACAAGATCTGTGGCAAGAAAACTTTATTTTACAACCGGGAGAACTGCGCTATAACCGAGGTGAGCTCTATAATTTGTCCATTCGCCGTGGCACGCTCACTAACGAAGAACGCTTCATGATTAATGATCACATTGTGCAAACCATCATGATGCTCAAGCGGCTACCTTATCCTGAACATATGAAAAACGTTCCTGATATTGCGGGAAGCCACCATGAACGAATGGATGGCGCGGGTTATCCAAGAGGTTTAAATGAAGAGCAGCTTTCCATCCCCGCTCGAGTAATGGCAATAGCCGATGTGTTTGAAGCACTGACCTCTAGCGATCGCCCCTATAAAAAAGCCAAAACGCTCAGCGAATCGATCGCGATCATGACCACCATGGCCACCACAGGCCATATTGATCCGAAGCTTTACTTACTCTTTTTAGAAAAAGAGATTTATCAAGACTATGCGGATCGGTTTTTACACTCCGATCAGCACAGCCCAATTGATAAAGAAGCACAGATAAAAAAAGTAAAAATGAGTTTGAAGAAGACTTTTTAAAGACCGCGAATATCTAACTCATTCTGGATCAGCACGATGCACTGCGAGGCAAACAGCATTCGAGGCCCAAGGCTGATTTTCTGTGTATTAAGGCGCTTTAAACTGTTCCAACTTTTTTTCGGCATCGGGATGTGGTCAGTAAGTAAAAAGCAGCTGTCGTCAGAAAATTGATGCTCACGGACACTTTCGCCTTTTTTATCCAGTAAATACAAGTGGTAACTTTCAGAAAGGCGTTGCACCAACTTTTCAAAACTGATGGTTTCAACCGTGAGTCCTTGCTCGACCTCTCGGGTTTGCTCTTTGCCCATACCCACGGAAACGTCTAAAGCATGGCCTATTTTGGTCAGCAAGGCTTGCTCGTGAAAACCACCGATATTATGCAACTGGCTCGACTCAAAACATAAAGTCCGCGAGAAATCTTGCGTACTTTCCAGCACCAAATAGATCACCACGTCATCACGATGCGACTGCGCGGTAAAAATAGCATTCATGAGCACGTGGGCCAAAATTTCGGTGTGGGCTTCTTGCCCAACAGAGGCTAAAAAAGTCTGTTTATCCGTGGAAGCGGCGCGGGCCCTTACAACAAAAGCTCTCATGTGACTGACTCAATTCATTCAATAAAGCACGGACTCTATCACAATCTCCATCTACTGGAATAGTGATCTGCTGGTGAAGCTACGGTTCGCTCGTCAACACAGCTTTGCTTTTCGGGAGCCCCAATGAAATGAGAGTGGTCAGCAGCAGAAAACCAAACGAAACCCACAAACACGCCGCTAATCCCCAAAGTTGGAAAACCCACCCGGAAAGCACGGTACCGATTAAACGCCCCATCGCGTTTGCCATGTAGTAAAAACCAACATCAAGCGATACACCATCCCCCTTGGCATAGCTCACGATCAAATAGGAATGCAGCGATGAGTTAATCGCAAAGACCGCGCCGAAAAGCAGTAACCCCGCGATGATCACGACTTCCGGATGCCACTGCGCTTGAATGCTGTAGGCGATCAAACCGGTAATCAGCGCCAATAGCGCCACCCAACCGAGCGCAGAGCGCCCATCTGGCACTTGGTCTGAAGCACTCCCCGTTATTTTAGGAGCAAACCCTTGGATCACGCCGTAGCCAATCACCCATAAGGCTAAAAAGCCGCCCACGGCACTGTGATCCCAACCAAAAACGCTGCCCAGATAAATGGGTAAGGCAATCACAAACCAAACGTCTCGCGCGCCAAATAAAAATAGGCGAGCCGCCGATAAAATATTCACGCTGCGCGATTTGGAGAAAATCTCTGAAAATTTCGGTTTGGTTTTGGCTTTGCCAATATCGGCTTGCAAGCTAAGCAAACTGCCGATAAAAACCAACAGCAATACCGCCGCCATAGCCGCTACCGCATATTGAAAGCCGATCCAAGAGAGCAAGACACCACCGAGAAAAAAGCCGGCCCCTTTTAGAGCGTTTTTTGAACCCGTAAGAATGGCTATCCACTTGTAGAGTGCGCCTTGTGCATTTTCAGGGACTAACGTTTTGATCGCACTTTTTGCACTCATTTTATTGAGATCTTTTGCGATACCCGATAACGCCTGCGCCGCCATCACCCAAGGAATGGTTAACCATGCAGCAGGTACAGCAAGCATCAAGAGCGCGAATATTTGCATGCCAAGGCCAATATTCATGGTGCGATTCAGCCCTAAACGCGCACCAAGCCAACCGCCAATCAGGTTCGTCACCACGCCAAAAAATTCATAAAAGAGAAACAAAGACGCAATCGCTAAGGTCGAATAACCCAAATCATAAAAATACAACACCACTAACATGCGCAGCGCGCCGTCAGTGACGGTAAAATTCCAATAATTAAAAGTCACTAGCATGTACTGGCGAACGTTTTGGTTGAGTTGAGACAGCATAATCACTCTCTTTGCAAAAGAGCCACCTAAGGCAGCTCTTTGGGACTGTTATTGATTAACAAATTGTTTGATGTACTCAACTTGTACATCTTTGGTAAACGCGCCCGGTCTTAATGATTGAACTTGAATAATAATGTTTTGCAGTTCCCAACCTTTCTCCAGCAATAAATGAGCAGCAAGTAAACCAGTACGACCCGATCCCCCCATGCAATGCATGGCAATCTTATCTCCCTTGGCAAGCGCCTGATGAAGTGACGGGGAGATACTTTGCCAATGCGTTTGAAACTGATGGTCGGGCGCGCAATCATCTTCAATTGGGGCGTGAAACCATTGTAGCCCCGCGTGCTCAACCACTTTAGGCAAGTCGCCAACGCCTTTCTCTTGCATCTCTTCGTGACTTAGAGCCGTCACCACAACGGTAACACCTTGAGATCTCAGTTGTTCAATACTCTCAACCAAAGGAAGATCTTTTGTCCCCGGGCAAGGCATCAATACCAAACCAGCGCTGTTTTCTGCAACAGGCAGTTCCCATGTAGGATGTGTCATTTCTTTGCTCCTTTATGCCAAACCGACTTTGCGTACTAATTCTGCGGTACGCGTTGCGTAACCCATTTCGTTATCATACCAAGCGTAAATTTTCACCATGCGCTTGCCCACCACCATGGTCGAGAGTGCGTCGACAATCGTTGAGCGTTGATCGCCTTTGTAATCAATCGACACCAGTGGGCGCGCTTCAAAACCGAGAATGCCTTTGAGCTCATTTTCTGAAGCCGCTTTCAGTAGCGCGTTGACTTCTTCCGCGCTGGTATCGCGTTTCACATCAAAAATAATGTCGGTTAACGAGGCATTGGCTAGCGGCACACGCACCGCGTGACCGTTAATTTTGTCTTTCAGATCGGGGAAGATTTCCACAATCGCTGTCGCAGAACCGGTTGTGGTCGGGATAAGGCTCATACCACACGCACGAGCGCGGCGTAGATCTTTATGCGGTGCATCCAAAATGGTTTGCGTGTTGGTTAAATCATGAATGGTCGTAAACGAGGAATGTTCAATACCCAGTTGCTCATGAATCACTTTGACGATAGGCGCAATGCAGTTGGTGGTGCAAGAAGCGGCCGTAACAATCTGATGTATTTGTGGATCAAAGATGTGGTCATTCACCCCAACCACGATATTGACAATCCCCGCTTCTTTTACCGGAGCCGATACCACCACGCGTTTGACACCTTGCGCGAGATACTGATTCAAAAACTCAGATTTGCGGTGTTTTCCCGTGGCTTCGATGACCACATCACAACCAGACCAATCCACATCATTGATCGCTTTTTGTTGTGAGGTACGAATAACCTTACCGTTGGCAATGATCGCATTACCGTCGCTTGTCACTTGGTGATGCCAACGGCCTTGTATTGAATCAAATTCGAGCAAATGAGCCAAGGTCGCCGCGTCACCCGCAACGTCGTTAATTTGCACAAATTCGATCTCTGGCCAATCAAATGACGCCCTTAATGCTAAACGACCAATGCGGCCAAATCCGTTAATTCCGACTTTAATCGACATCTTTATTTCCTTTTATCCCTTCTAAACACAGCATTCTGGGCGAGATTCCATCTCTGCCAGCCTTTGCATATCTTGTTGGTATTCTTTTTTCAGGCAGTTGGATTCCACCAGCCCTTGAATTTGTTTTTTCATCCATCCGGGTAGTTGGTCCGATAACCGATAAAACACCCATTGGCCTTGCCTTGTATCAACCACCACCCCACTGGAACGAAGTAGAGCCAGATGGCGAGAAATTTTCGGTTGGCTCTCATTTAACGCTTGTGTCAACTCGCCGACACACACTCGTTGCTCGCGCGCAATCATGAGTAAACAGCGCACTCGCGTTTCATCGGACAGCAATTTAAAAAACTGATGAGGTAGCATTTTACTTATCTCTGCATATGCGGATGTACATATGTATTATATAAAAAGAAATCGCTGTCAATAGAAAAGTTACCACTAAATAAAAGTTACCGCTGACTTTAGAGAACAATGCTAAGCGAGCAGTAAAATAGCTGATGGTATGTTGCAGGGCTTTTGTGGCATTTTGATTACAATCGATTTCCCAATAGATCTATTTTTGATACGTCTATCATACCCCGATGCATCGCAACATTGGGATCAAGAGTTCGTGCGTAGCAGAACATAGATGACGTTTCTAACTCATTCACAAACATTTCACATTTTCAAAACAGTCTACGGTTATGAAATTTAATGAGAAAAATATCCTGAAGTTCGGACTCAGAGAGCGCTAGTATTTCTTTTTCATTCGCAGCGCGACGTTGACCAAGGCAATCAACACCGGCACTTCAACCAAGGGCCCAATCACACCCGCAAATGCTTGATCGGAATTTAAACCGAACACGGCAATGGAGACCGCAATCGCCAGTTCAAAGTTGTTGCCTGATGAGGTAAAAGCAATTGAGGCATTTTGATCGTAAGGAATGCCCAGTTTTTTACCAATGAAAAAGCTGACAAAAAACATCACTAAGAAGTAAATCACTAAAGGGATGGCAACGCGTATCACGTCCATCGGCAGTTCAATGATCATCTCGCCTTTCAGGCTGAACATCAAAACTATCGTCGCTAGTAGTGCCACCAGCGTAATCGGTGAAATACGCGGAATAAACTCCTCGTTGTACCATTGCTCACCTTTCGCGGCCACCAACCATTTGCGGCTCAAAAAGCCAGCTAAAAATGGGATACCGAGATAAATCAGCACACTTTCGGCGATATCGAGAATGGTAATATCAACTACAAAACTCTCTAGCCCAAAATATGGCGGCAAAACAGTAATAAATAGCCACGCCATAAAACTGTAGGTGACGATTTGGAATGCGCTATTGAGCGCCACCAACGCTGCGCCGTACTCTTTGTTCCCACCGCTGATATCATTCCACACCAATACCATCGCGATGCAACGCGCCAGACCAATTAAGATCAGTCCGACCATATAACCGGGATAATCGCGTAAGAAAATGATCGCCAATGCAAACATCAAGATAGGCCCGACAATCCAGTTCATCACCAAAGAGAGTGTGATGGCGCGTTTATCACGAGTCACTTCACCTAGTAGGCTGTAATTCACTTTTGCCAGCGGTGGATACATCATCAAAATCAAACCGATCGCCAGCGGAATATTGGTCGAACCGACCGACATATTTTCATTCCATTGCGCTACTTGCGGAAAGAAGACACCGATCGCTACCCCTAACCCCATCGCAAGGAAAATCCACAAGGTTAAATAACGATCGAGAAAACTCATTTTTTCTGCTGCAGAGGCTTCTGCGCAGACAGGTAATTCACTCATACATCACATCTCTCGGTAAGTCTAAAAGGGAGCCGCGCACAACTTTATACTTACAGCCATGGCGAAATAGCAACGCTAAAATTTCATTCACTTTGACAAGATGGGTGAGCAATGCGCGTTAGCTCTTGCGCAATCAATGCAGCATTGTGGCTCAGCGTGATGTCCAATATCTGCACCATCCAACTTTCCAGCTCAGGATTAATTTGGTAGTACACCCACTTGCCGCGCCGCTCATCAATCACTAATTCATTTTTTCTCAATTCAGCTAAATGGCGTGACACCTTAGGCTGACTTAATTGCAACGCATTCATTAAATCACACACACACAACTGCCCTTTGTGCTTCATCAACAGCAAGGATTTAAGCCTCGTCTCTTCAGACAAGGATTTATAAAAAGATAAACTGCGGCACATAAACAATACATATGGAATATCGAATGTGTTCAAGTGTAAGGAGCAAAAGAATAAAAGTCAAACACCAGAACTATCCTCGCGTACGACCGGCAGCGCTTGAAAAGCAGCGTGATAACGGGAGAAATGATTACTGCAATACAAATAACGATCGTTTGGTTGACCTATACCACATCAATGATTAGGATCACATTTTAAAAATCAACCAAGAGATGTTGCGAATGCTGCTTACGCCGCCCTAGATTGATCTTTACCTCTCACAACTCACCTTTTTATTTCATTTTTTAGAGATTAAGTATGCTACAAAATATTAAGCGCGATTGGTTTTCCAATGTGCGAGGGGATGTTCTAGCTGGCACTGTCGTTGCGTTAGCATTAGTTCCTGAGGCAATAGCCTTTTCTATCATCGCAGGTGTAGACCCTAAAATCGGCCTTTACGCTTCATTCAGTATTGCCGTGATCATTTCAATTGTCGGTGGACGTCCCGGCATGATCTCAGCAGCCACTGGTGCAATGGCGCTGTTGATGGTCACTTTAGTCAAAGAGCATGGCTTGCAATATCTACTGGCAGCCACTGTTTTGACCGGGGTTCTACAAATACTGGCCGGTTACCTCAAACTGGGCGATTTGATGCGTTTTGTATCACGTTCGGTCGTGACGGGGTTTGTGAACGCGCTGGCGATTCTGATTTTTATGGCGCAATTACCAGAGCTGACCAATGTAACATGGCATGTTTACGCCATGACACTCGGTGGGCTGGCGATTATCTACCTGTTCCCTTACGTTCCTGTGGTTGGCAAATTGCTACCTTCGCCATTAGTGTGCATTATCGCCTTAACTCTGATTGCTATCAGCTTTGGCATTGATATTCGCACTGTGGGCGATATGGGTGAATTACCAGATACTTTGCCGATATTTTTATGGCCAGATGTTCCGCTCAACCTTGAAACCTTATGGATTATATTTCCTTATTCAGCCGGATTGGCCGTTGTCGGTTTATTAGAATCAATGATGACAGCAACTATTGTTGATGATTTAACCGACACCAGCAGTGATAAAAATCGTGAATGTAAAGGCCAAGGTATCGCCAACATTGCCACCGGCTTTCTTGGAGGCATGGCTGGTTGTGCGATGATTGGTCAATCGATCATCAACATTAAATCTGGCGGACGCGGCAGGCTCTCTACTTTTTGCGCCGGTATTCTACTGATCATCATGGTGGTGTTTTTAAGTGATTGGCTCAAGCTCATCCCGATGGCGGCTTTAGTGGCGGTAATGATCATGGTTTCCATTGGAACCTTCTCTTGGAGTTCGGTAAAGGATCTCAAAACTCACCCACTTTCTACCAGCATCGTGATGATCGCGACCGTTGTTGTTGTGGTTGCAACCCATAACTTAGCGATCGGTGTCGGTGTCGGCGTGCTGCTTGCTTCTCTTTTCTTTGCTAACAAAATTGGCCGCTTCATGGTGGTTAAAAGTGAACTCTCTGAAAATGGAGAAGAGCGTACCTATCGTGTTGTTGGGCAAGTCTTCTTTGCTTCGTCAGATCAATTTATGAACGCGTTTGACTTCAAAGAGGTCTTAGAGCGTGTCACTATCGACCTCTCTGCAGCGCACTTTTGGGATATTACTTCGGTTTCTTCGCTAGATCGTGCTGTTATCAAATTCCGACGCGAAGGGACCGATGTAAACATCATCGGTATGAATGAAGCAACAGCAACGATTGTCGATAAATTCGGCGTGCATGGTAAGCCAGAAGAAGTTGAAAAGCTGATGGGCGGACATTAAGGAACAGATTATGACCAATATTATTGCTTGCATCGATGGATCGATTTATTCACAGTCGGTCGCCAATTTAAGCGTGTGGGCCGCCAAAAGCTTACACGCACCATTAACCTTACTGCACGTACTTGATAAAGCGGCCAATCAAACTGAAAGTGAGTTATCTGGTAATATCGGTTTAGGCAGCCGAGAGCAGCTGTTGAAAGAGCTTATTGAACTAGACGAAAAGCGTTCTAAACTGGCCTTAAGGCACGGTAAAGCGTTACTCAATGAGCTAGAAACCAAAGCTCATGAACAAGGTTTACAAGATGTGCATAAACTGCAAAAGCACGGCAACCTGCTGGAGACTTTGCTTGATCTTGAAAACGAAATTCGTGTATTGGTGGTCGGTAAATCAGGTGAAGTGCACCAAAACGACGCCATGGCTGTTGGATCTCAATTAGAGAGTATCGTGCGTACAATGAAGTCGCACACCTTAGTGGCAACGGGTGATTTTACGCCACCACAAAGTTATCTATTAGCCTTTGATGGTAGCGAAATCAGCCAAAAATTAGTGGATAAAGCGATTAAAACACCGCTGCTAAAAGGGCTGGAGTGCCATTTGGTGATGGTGGAAGATAACCACGATAAAGCGAGCGCGTTTAAAGCTGCCGCCGAGAAATTATGTGCGAACGGTGTTCACGTTATGGAAGCGTGCTTATCTGGCGAAGTTCATAAGGCGATTCTTCAGTACCAACAACAAAACCAACTTGGCATGATCGTCATGGGCGCGTTTGGACACTCTAAACTTCGTCAGTTTTTTGTTGGCAGTAACACCACTCGGCTCTTAGCCGAATCAAGCGTACCGATGCTATTGATACGATAATAATTGATAAATTAACCATATAGATAAAGCCTTCTTCGGAAGGCTTTTATTATAAAACGCTGTTGTGGAGGGTAAGTGCAAGTAGTAAACTTGCTGCGGATATGCAACTGGTACTTAGGATGTTAGGTACAAATAAAATCGCGGTTACTGCTACTAACTGACGTGACGCCAAATACCCTCCTAAATCAAAGTCTCATTTACTGGAGCCTATCTAATAAAACTAATAAAAAATAATTAAATAAACCTAGGCTAGGTTAACTCTATGAAAATAATATCATCTTTAGGCTCACGGCTGACAAGCCGTCTGCCTATTGAAAAAAAACAGCGGGCTCTGGTAGAGTTCGTCATCAATACTTATCAACCACAGCAACGGGCTGATCTTTTTCGCGCCGTTACAGATCACCGCAAAAACCAATTACTCAACCTATTTCCTGAACATCACAATAAAAGCTTCTCAGTACTGTTTGAATTGATGGACTACCGAGAACTCATCCGGCGCTATCCGAATACATTAGGTGAAGAGATAGCACATCTTGAGCAAGCCGTCAGCGAGTGTTATTCGCATTGGCTAGATTTCTGGTGTGAATGCGAAATTGCGGCTATGAAAACACTATTCCCTATCGAAGCGGATACTCCTCCTCGTATCGAACTGCCACTTAAAGACTGTGCCTACCGTGGTTTTTTGATCGACCAGATAGAGGATTCTGAACTTTGGGTCACAATGCCCAGTCACCCGCAAAAAATGCCTATCAAAGATGCGATCACCTTGAGCAATCTTGAGCTATTTATTAAAGGCGAAAAGTGGTACGAGATGCTGCCTTTATTGTCCTTATCACAAAAAGGGAAGCACTTTGTTTTACTCAAGCATCCTGATAACGAAGCATCTCCCACACTGGTCGCTTCAATGTTGGTACAAGATTGGTCAGTAAATCAGACTTGGCTCAGCTATGTGCCGCAGTTCAGTAATAAGCAGTGGCAGTTCTGCTTACCCGATCATGGCCACGATGCCTTGATGGAATTACAGCTTTTCAAACCAGCACTGCTAAAGTGCGACTCTCTCCCAGAATTCGATCATCAATTTCGGCGACAATTGGTTGATACGCGAGCAGTCTGTGAAGTGCTGCGTTTCACCGTCAGTGGCAACGCTCAGCAAAAGCTCTACTTCCTCTACCTTGCTCAAAAAAAATTCATGCAAGTAATGCATCAGCTAGGATACAAACTTGGTTTATTCGCTACTGCTCAATCTTTCATGCTCAATTTTTATCAAGCGGTTGACCCGAAAGCGTATTTCCATTGTGGAAATTGCGATCTGAATAACGACGGAGTAAAAACTTATCGTGGTTTCTGGAATTTCGAATCAATGGACCGCGTCTTCAGTGATGCCGATTTTCGTGACTATAAACATGCGGTTTCTCAAAGCAGAAAATACGATTTAATCAAAAGGGAAGAGTATGCTTGATTTCAGCTTAGAGCCAATTCTCTATCCTAAAGCGATAACGCTTATCGCAGCAGTAGCCATGGTGCTCGTTTGGTTAACTTACTATTGCTATCGTCTTAAGCAAAAAAATGAAATGATCTGGGGTACACGCCATGTCGCCTATATTGCTTATTCTCTTTTTATCATTGCATGGATAGGGAGTAATGCGTATTTCCATACTGATTGGCTAGCCGAGTTTGGCGCAGATAGAGCTATATTTATGGCCAAATTTGCCAACGTCGTATCATCCTTTGCGTTTGCTTTTGCTTACTATTTTTCATGTCAGCTATCTGCCGAGCAAAGAGGAGGCAGAATATACCTTTGGCAACAACTGTTTTTCATTGCCATAGTTATGTATTTCTTGGTCATTAATTTACAGCCTAACCTTACGGTCCGACATGTTGATATCGCTGGGCCGAGCAAATTTGTCATTGAGTTTGGGCCACACACCCCATACTTTTTTAGTGCTCTACTTTGCGCCATGATAATGACACTGTTCAACTTGATCTCAATGCGAGCCAATAGCAGTAAGTTAACACTGGCCAAAACCAACTATATGATTGCAGGTATCCTGGTATACATGCTTTCAACGCTCATACTCCAAGTCGGAATTACCTTTTTCTTTCAAGATTTTTCACTCACTTGGCTACCTCCGGCACTCTCCATCAGCGAAATGATGTTTGTTGGCTATGCTCTTATCACTTCACGCTTCTACAGTGTGAAATACCTTGCTTACCTGTGTCTCAATACTGCGTTAGTATGTGGGGTTTTATTCATACCGCTCGGCGCAATCTTCATCCCTCTCACCGACAGCAACCAATGGCTGATTGCAATACCACTCTGTGCACTTATTGGTATTACTTGGAATCCACTCTACAAACGCTTGAGCCGCTATGCCTCTTTACTCATTTACGGCAATCAGCAGACTCCTGTAGAGCAAATTCTCGCTTTGGAAGACGATTTCAAGCGGTCAATTGATGATGCGATGCGCCGTTTAGGCCAGTTATTATACATCGCCGATGATAAGCTGCAGTTCGTTAATAGTAACTATAACGAAACCGTCTACGAACGTTACCTTTCATCCAAACAAACCGCACTAGTGTTTGATGAATTGTTTGAAAAATTAGACAACAAAACCGCGGCAAAAAACTCGATCAAAGCCCTTTATGACAAAATGAGCTCAAACAATACAGCGTTGGTTATGCCACTGTTTGGCCACAGCAAATTGGTCACACATTTATTAATCTCGCCACACAAAATCAATAATCAGATGTTTTCTAATGAAGAAATCGCTGCACTTCAAACCTTGCTAACCCGAATACAAAGTATTATTGAAGCGGATAGACGTGTCTGCCAAAGTCGCGCATTAGCGAATTCAATTGCGCATGAAATGCGTAACCCGCTCGCTCAAGTACAATTACATTTTGAAATTTTAAAGCAACATATTGATAGTCAAGCGCCTGCACAACAAATTAAACAGGATATTGAGAACGGCCAAGCGGCTATTCAACGTGGGCGGCAGTTGATTGATATTATCTTGCGCGAGGTCAGCGATAGTTCACCTGAACACGAACCGATTACGATGACGTCGATCCACAAAGCCGTTGATCAGGCGGTCAGTCAATATGGCTTTGAGAACGAGAAAGTAATTGAGCGAATTCACTTACCACAACAAGATGACTTCGTAGCAAAACTTAATGAAACCTTATTCAACTTTGTTATTTTCAACTTGATTCGTAACGCAATTTATTATTTTGATTCCTACCCAAATAGCCAAATTGAGATCACAACTCAAATCGGTACTTATGAAAATATTTTAATCTTCAGAGATACAGGCCCGGGGATTGACGACGCCATTTCTTATAAAATTTTCGATGACTTTTTCTCTTATCAAAAAAGCGGAGGCAGCGGTCTGGGGCTCGGCTATTGCCAGCGTGTCATGCGCTCTTTTGGCGGCCGAGTTGAATGCAAATCGAAACTGGGGGAGTTTACAGAATTCCACTTATACTTTCCTATGGTACCCAATGCTCCCCAAGCCGACTCGCTTCGTACTCCTGATTTCAAAAGTTGGCAACAACCTAAACCGAATACAGAGCAAAGAACCGTTGACGATATACAACCAATCGATAAGCCATTTCTAATCAATAACAAAGCACCCACGGTGCTCATCGTTGACGATAAAGAAGTACAACGCTCACTAGTTCAAATGTATCTGAACCAACTTGGTGTTAACAACTTGCAGGCAAACAACGGTGAAAATGCAGTAGAAATCTTTAAAGCGAATTCCATCGATTTGATTTTGATGGATATTCAAATGCCAGTTATGAATGGTTTTGAAGCCAGCAAAATCATTAAGGCGCATTCTCCGCAGGTTCCTATCATTGCGCTGTCAGGTGAATCTGGCGAACGTGAGCTAGAAATGATTAGCAAGCTGATGGACGGTCGTTTAGAGAAACCGACGTCATTAAATGCGTTACAGCAAGTAATCAGCCATTGGTTAAATAGAGACGTTGTACCCAATGCTCATACAGCAAAGAGTGGAACGGTTATTTGACGTGATTGAAGATACCAACATCTAGATAAAACTCAGCCAGTACCAAAACCATTTCGGTGCTGGCTGACATTTTAAAACCGCATAATCTATTATAAACCGTCTACTACCTACACTCGCCAAGCCTTGACCTCAGAGACCCCAAGTGGTTCTAGCTGAATATCTAATGAACCCATGCAAGTTATACATGCAATAATTACATATGCACCTTGTTTCAAATCTCATTTCATGAACGACAGGGTTGAGCACCTCACCTTTTCAGTCTATTGTTTGTAGCGAAAGACAGGTTCGACTTAAACAACACCTTTGCTTGCACACTTTTAGCCGCCTATTTTTGGCGGCTTTTTTCTTGCTAGGCAATTATTTTCTCTTTAGCAACGCAATACACTCTTCATAGTGGGGGGCATTATGGATGTCCCACAATTGTTTCGCAGCATAGTGAGCAAAATCATCATCGGCGGGTAAGCTTTTTTTACGCTGATTTTTGATCTTGAGGTAGATAGCCTGCATCTCTTTCTGCTGATCTCTGGAGATAGAGCGCGAATTGGTACACATGTCCGCCAATCCTTCGTAAGCATAGGCATTCACTTCAGCCATATTGATCTTGGCGACAGTCAAGGTAGGAGAAAGCAATACCACTCCTATCAGGGTATTGAATTTACTTGGCATTTCTTCCCCTCAAAAATGACACTTCTATCCATAGTATAGAAGACGACAGAGATTGGGGACGAACATGGTTCCTTCATTTGTTCGATCTTACAACATAGTCACGTCAGTCCACTACTCAATTCAGACTCCTAATCATGAAAAATCACTTCCAAATTGAGCAGACGGTAATCATAAAACGCCACAAAATAACTTTCAGTTTTATAAAACGAATAATAATAACGATGAGAGATCTCGATAGAACTCATGACTTCTTTGCGTGGCACGCTTTTCATTACACAGACGAAACACTAGGGGTAAATCCGACCCAAGCATTTTTGAATGGTATCTAAAATGAATCGTGTTGATTTAAAACCAAACTCCACATCCATACGCTTACCGAAACGCTGCCTAAGCCATCAGTCAAGCGTGCCGACTCCGCGACAACCGCTTGCCTGTCAATCTTTTGGGGGATGCCTTGGCTGCAATATACATACGCTATCGGGATATGGTGGCTGTACGTCGTATGAACCGAAGACTCACTCTGAACGATACTGCCTACGTTTACTGACCGTAATTAAAGGCGAGCAGCTCATTTGGTACAGTCATGATAATGAGCCCATCAGTTTACACAACGGAAAAAGTGTACTGATTTTCTCAGTTAATACCTTTAACGATGTATTCATTAGTGAAACAGAGAGTTACGTCGAGATTGCCGATATACGCTTTGACTGCCAACTTCTGGTGACTATTTACCAGCAAATGAGTGAGAGTTTGCGTGACAATGGTATTAATCCTTTAACGGAAAAACGCCGTTTTGTCTTTGATACCAGTGTTGAAATTCAGCAATTTATTAACCAGTTGCAAACTGGCTTAACCAACCAAACTGGTGCTGGTAGCTTGTATGCCGTCTCACAGGCTTATCAATGTTTGGCCAAACTACTCAGCCAGCTTGATATGATAAAAAGCAACAAAAAGGACAGTGAGTGCTCCTCCCTTTCCAGTCGAACCTTAAATCGGATACGCAAAGCGCACTCGATGGTTTCTTCAGAACCAGAAAAAAATTGGAGCTTAAGCGAGCTTTGTCGACAAGTAGGCACGAATGAAACCAGCTTCAAACGAGGTTTTAAACTGCTTTTTAATACGACATTTTCCAAACTTCTTCAACACACACGAATGAAAATAGCAGCTGAATCATTAGAGCAGACCGATCGCCCGATTATCGACATCGCTTATCAAGTGGGATATGCCAGCCCTTCTCACTTTAGCAAACTATTCAAACAACACTTTGGGCAGAACCCTCTACAATATCGGAAACATCGTCAACGTCCCTAAATATCGATAAATAAAGCTTAAACCAGTCAAGGTTTCTCTTTCCTAACAGAACAGTAGTCGTGCTGGTGAAGTCATCTTGTCCCTTTTTTATGCTCATTTTGTTGAATACGCTTTTTTGTTGAACAGTTGAATAGTCATCATCAATCACTCCCTAGACAGACAATCATGATAATGATAACTTTTCTCATAAACCAATCGGACGTGATTTCACTATGCCTTACTATCGAGTTCCATTTAATTTGGATTTACTGGAAGAGTCCATGCAAACCAATGGCAATATCGTTTTTAAGCATGAACATTGCGAATTTTCGTTACGTTGCTGTGTGATCAATGATGACATGGTGATGAGCCAATTTAAGGGAAGGTTTGAAACACCCACCCAACTCGATACAGCCGATAAAACCGAATACGACAGTGTGACTATCATGCTGAATTTAGGGAATGCGGTTTACTATCAAATTAATGGCTTAAATACGGCAAAGATTTTTCCGGCCAACACTATTGCTCTTTGTTATTCCGATACACGTCATGGCTTCTGTCGCTATCAGCCGCAAATCACTCAGTTATTTGCACTGCAAGTCCCAAGACTTCTATTGCTTGAGTACATCAACATCATGCAAATAAGTGAGCCACTAGCAGATAAGTTAGGACGTCGAGAGCCGTTTTTCCTAATCAGAACAGCTTCTGCTGCGTTGCAATTTATGGCCGTAAAACTTTCAGAGACCCATAATCAAAACAGCGCGATTCAACGCCAGCTTTGCTACTCATTCATCAGTGATGCAGCCCGATATCTAGTCTGCGATGACAGCACTCAACAACAAGGCGATAATAACAATCTCTTAGAAAAAGCGATGGGGATTCTTGATAGTGAGTACACTTTCCCACCCACCATCACCGAACTGGCTCGACGAATTGGAACCAATGAGACCTCTCTCAAACAGGGGTTTCGAAAAGAACTAAATACCACCATTCATCAGTACATCACTCAGCAAAGAATGACAAAAGCGGCTGAACTACTCAGCGCAGAAATCTACACTATTTCGCATATTGCTCATGAGGTGGGTTACTCCAATCATGGACATTTTTCCGCCGCTTTTAAAAAAGAATTCGGTTGTACACCATCCAAATACCTAGCATAACAGGGTGCTCTCACGCCTAAAAAGATGGTCCCAAAAGCGTCATGAGCCATACGGCGATCCTCTATTTTTGGCCCAACACCACCAGCTATTACTTTGACAGTAATTTGTTTGAAACTCATCTAAAGCAAAACCAGAAAATAAAATAAAAATCAACAAAATTAAACACTTAATTTTAATTAAGTTCAAAAACAGACGACCCGCTCTATTCCAACTTGTTTAAATAAGAATCATAAACGTCGATTCACGCTCTTTTTATGCCTTATTCAGTTAGCAGGTAAAAGACAGAATCGGCACTATAAATTCAATATGGATACCACAGGAAAACAGATTCAATGCATAGGAACAGCCTTAAACTTTCACCATTAACTTTAGCGATGACCTTAACTATGTTCACTTCAACCGCTTTCGCACTCGAAAGTGGCCATGATGTCATGGTGGTAGAATCGAGCAAGCAGTCGACCCTTCTTGAACAGATGGACAGTTCGGTCTTGATTAAAACAGGAGAAGAGCTTGAGCAAGCCGGAGTCGATCAAGTTCAAGACTTGGAGAAAGTGTTCCCAGGTCTATTGATCCAAACTCGCGGTAATCGCACTTATGCTAACACGACCATTCGTGGCATTAGTTCACCAGATTATTATTCCCCCACCATTAGCCTGTATGTTGATGGTGTGTTGCAAGACAGCGCCTTTTTAACTCAACCACTGGTCAATGTTGAGCGCGTCGAACTGCTAAGAGGCCCGCAAGGCACTTTGTACGGTGGTAATGCTCAAGGTGGTATTATCAATATCATCACCAAAAAAGCCGTTGGACAGAACACAGCCGTTGCTAGCGCGAGCTACAGTAACCTCAATGAGCAGCTCAATGCTTCTGCAGCCCTCTCGCTCAATGACTCGCTTTCCGCCGATGTTGCACTGCGCGCAATCAAAGACAATGGCAACATTGAACACCTACCAAGTCAGCAGAAAGATTCTAATAATAGTCAACAATTCAGTGGGTTAGCTCGCTTACACTATTTACCACACAACTCGCCGTTCACTCTGACCTTATCAGTCGCTAATAGTAACCTAGATAGCCATGAAGAGTGGTATCTCACCCAAGCTGAATTTGACCAAAAAATGACGAGCCAAGCGATCCCTCAGCTCAAACGCATCGTTAATAGCTATGCGCTGCAAATGGGTTACGATTTAGGTGAGACTCAATTGACCAGTGTTACGGCTTATCAAAACCGTAACATCTACCGTCAGTTTATTGGAGGAACTTGGCAAGAAGACCAAAATACTCTTAGCCAAGAACTACGTGCCAATACGCAAGTCAGCGATGCCTTATCAACGCTATTTGGTGCTTATTTTGAACAACGCGACTTCGATGCAAAATCTGGCGAAGGCTCTCAAGTAACCAATCAGGTTGAATCGACTCAATACGCTCTGTTTGGTCAAGCCATTTATGCGCTCCATGAACAGATTGACCTCACTTTAGGACTGCGTGCCACTCACCTTTCGACTCGTGCGGATTACAGTGGTAATCCGTCCTGGATGATTGATGCTTACGCACAAAATAAATCAGAAAACACCCTATCCCCTAAAGCCGCTTTAGGTTGGCAAATCACACCGGACTCTCGGGTGTTTACTTCCATATCAAGTGGCTATCGTCCCGGAGGCTTCAGTTTACAGCCACGCAGTAGCGGCGATAAAAATGGCTACAGCGCTGAGAAATCCCTTAATGGAGAGTTGGGCTGGCGTACTCGCTTAGCTGACAACATGGTTGATCTAAGCGGGGCTCTGTATTGGATAAAAACGGATGATATTCAACTCTATACTGGGACTCCTGGTAGCCAAGTGCTGCGTAATTTAGGGGAAGCGCAAAGCCGAGGCTTAGAGCTGCAGCTCGCTTTCTATCCCACGGATGATTTAACCTTGAATCTAGGCGGTACTTTCGGTAAATCAAGCTTCAAATCGGAGAATCAAGATATTGAGGGGAACACGCTACCGTACGCACCTAAAACCACACTGGTAGCGGGGATAGACTATGTATTACCACAAGCTTGGTTTAATGGCGCAGTCTCCCTTTCCTCGAATGCTCGCTATACCTCAAGCGTCTTTTTCGATGAAAAAAACACCTTGTCACAAGCGGGTTACACCTTAGTCGACTTAGCCATTCAGTACCAAGCAAACCCACACCTTTCCATGCGCCTGTTTAGCAATAATGTGACCGATCAAGATTACAAAACCTATTCGTTCGCAATGCCAAACGCCAGCGCAGCCTTGAGTAACTACGGGGTCGGCCGTGAAGTCGGACTTAACATCAAACTTGAGTGGTAATAGGATGGGTTTTCAAACAGCCAAACATTCCACGCTGAGCCAAGCTTCCTTGCTCAGTCTGTTAGCGGGGGTTTATACCACCCAAAGCCTGATTGGTATGTTCACACTGCAGGGTCTCCCTGCAGTGCTGCGTTCAGAAGGCGTCTCTACCTCTCAGATTGGGCTTTTCTACTTAGCTATGCTGCCGTGGGCGCTGAAATTTCTTTGGGCACCTTATGTGGAGAGCATTCGACAACAGGGCATCACTTTGACTCGTCACGCTTACCTGATTGGCTTGGCACAGACAAGTATGCTACTGGTTTTAGGAGCCTTCTCATTTAACGCCGTGATCAGTGACCAAACGCTGTTGTTTGTTGGTGTACTCATATTGGCTTTACTCTCAACCTTTGCTGATATCACCACGGATGGCTTAGCAGTTGATGAGTTACCTGCCGATCAAAGACGTTTCGGCAATGTGATGCAAGTAGGTGGTGCTTATCTAGGAGCCGTGTTTGGTGGATGCTTATTCATTTATCTCACTGCCAGTGTCAGTTGGCAAAATGCCATTCTACTGCTGATGGCGTTGCTCCTTTTCATGTCGCTACCAACTACCTCTTTATTTGGCAAACTGAAAACAGTGCAAAACCTTCATCGTGAGCACCATCCATCTCTGAAAGCAGCCCTTACTAACCCCAAGGTAACTTTGGGTTTAGGATTAGTCGCGCTTTGCCAGTTAGGCACTCGGGGGGTGCAATCGATGATGATGCCCTTTTTATACGATCAAGGTATTGAACTGGAAGCACTTGGTCTGTTGGTTGCTGGTGGCGGTATTATCACCGCATTTATCGGGATAGGGCTAAGTGGTTGGTTGATGAAAAAAGTGAGCGCCATCAGCATTGTTCTCTTTTGTCTTGGGTTGGAGGCGTTGATATATAGTGGATTCACTTTCTATGCAGCACACATTATACCGCTAACCTATGGCCTAGAGGGGCTGTATGTACTCAATACGGTTCTGGTTGCCGCCAAATTTGTTGCTCTATATACCCTAATGATGGAATGGTCCTATGGTAATCAAGCAGGCGTTGATTTCTCTCTTTTCCAATCGATGGATATGTTGATCGCGATACTAATGGCGATGCTGTGTGGCTGGGTGATTGCTCAATTTGGTTACCAAGTTCATTACCTGCTGACATTCTCCGTTACTCTCTGCGCCCTGCTGACACTGTATCAATTTCACGCCTACCAGCTAAGGCTAGGCAATAAGGATATTTGCCATGTCTCTGAACACGCTTAATTTCTAAACTTCGCCCGCGATAACGCGGGCTATTCCATTCACTTTCTGCATGATGACACGGTTCATCAGGCGGGAGCGTTTTGCCTAAAATTTGCCGGGGTATGATGTCTTATGTCAGAACAACACCTGATTTTATCCACTTTCCGAGAGGCCATTTGCCAATCATTAGGCCTCTCCATTGACACGATCAGTACAACAGACAATCTGTTTGAGTTGGGGGTCGATTCGATGTTGATGATGCGTATGGTAAATCAATGCCGCAGAGCCGGATGTAAGCTCACTCTAAAAGAGATATACCAGAATCCAACATTGGCACAAATTGGTGAGCTTATTCAAAGCAAGCTCGCGGGTAATCTCACAGGTAATACTGACGCGGTCAGTGAACAACGCCAACCTGACTTGCTACCCACCATGAAAGAGGGCATACCCTTTGCCATGACCCCGGTACAACTGGCTTATTATGTCGGCCGTGATCCGCAGCAAGCCTTAGGTGGCAATGGTTGTCATCTGTATCAGGAGTTTAATGGTCTCGGTCTTGAAATCTCCGCGCTTGAACAGGCACTGAATCAATTACGTCTGCGCCATCCCATGCTCTGTGTGCATTTCCAAAATGATGGTACTCAATGCTGGAAAGCGCCTAGCGCCCCATACCATATTACGGTGCTCGACTTACGTCATTTAACCGATGATGACGCTGAACAAGCCATGATGACGCTTCGTGAACAATTGAGTCATCAAGTGTTGGATGTAGAACATGGGCAAACCTTCGATTTTCAGATTGCCTTACTCTCTCATGAGCGGCGGCGTCTGTATGTCAGCATTGATCTGCTGGTGATGGATGCTTCCAGCTTTAGCTTGTTTTTCAATGAGCTCTCGCTACTCTTACAAAACAAAACCTTGCCTACTCATACTTCCGATTATGATTTTTGCAGTTATTTGCAGCAGGAACAGCAAGAGTTTGCGGCGCAAAAGAAGGCGGCTAATGATTTTTGGCAAACGCAATCCCCCCTGCTGCCCCCTGCGCCCAACTTACCCTTAGTGCAGGACCCATCCTTAGTTAAAAAACCGACTTTCCATCGGCGTAAACATTGGTTAAATCCAACTCAGTGGCAACAACTGCAAACGCTCTGCGCCGCCAATCAGGTCACACCGACCATGACTCTTGCCACTTTGTTTGCAGCAGTATTGTCACGTTGGAGTGGGCAAAGCCAGTTGTTGCTTAACCTAACCTTATTTGACTGTCACCCATTTAACCAGCATGTCCAGCAGATGCTCGCGGACTTTACTAACATTCTGCTCTTACCGACCGAGATTAACCAAGCCAGTCTGGCTGAGCTTTGCCAAACCCAGCAACAACGTTTTGCTGAGATTTATGAACACCGTTTTGTGTCTGGCGTTGAGGTGTTGCGTGAGTTAAAACGCCATGGTAGCCATCCTTACGGAGCCCCTATCGTATTCACTAGTAATCTTAACCATTCACTATTTGGTGATGATACCCATAGCCCACTGGGTGAACTCGGTTGGGGAATTTCACAAACTCCACAAGTGTGGCTCGATTTTGTTGCATCTAAGCAAGGTGATGGTATTGCACTGCAATGGGATGGTGTGGATGAACTGTTTGCGCAAGACCTACTGGATACGCTGTTTAGCGCCTTTATTCAGTTGGTTGAGCATACGCTACAAGGACAAGCAGCATGGCAGTCACCGTTACCAGACTTGCTTCCGACCAGCCAACGCCAAATCCGGGCTGAACGTAATCAGACCTCTAGTGAGCCGCCTCAGGGTTTACTGCATCAGCGAATTTTTGAGCAAGCGCAAGCCAACCCAAGCGACACCGCCCTTATCACTGCGGAACAAATCCTAAGTTATAACGATCTGGTAAGCCAAGCCAAACGGCTAGCCCAGACACTGCTCAACGCTGGAATGCAAAGTGGTGAGCATGTCGCCATCAGTATGGAAAAAGGGGTTGGACAAATCGTTGCCGTTTTGGCTATTTTGCACGCCGGTGGTGTTTATGTCCCTATTGCCCCTAATCAGCCTCTTAGCCGTCGTCAAGCGATTGAAGAGAGTGCTAATGTACGCATTGTGCTGCGCTGTGAGACCTGCGCGCAAAAGTTTGCATGGAGCTCTGCCACTCACATTGATTGGCAAACCCATGGCGATATTGCTCTTGAGACATCGCCATACTCACGTCAACCCGAGCAAGCGGCTTATATTATCTACACTTCCGGCTCAACCGGGACACCAAAAGGGGTGGTAGTCTCCCACCAATCTGCGCTCAATACTTGTCTTGATATCAACCAACGTCATCGTGTTTGCCATACCGATCGAATATTCGCCGTTGCTGCACTGCATTTTGACCTCTCGGTTTATGACATTTTCGGCGTGTTATCGGCCGGCGGAGCCTTAGTGCTACCTAAAGAGCAGCAAACTCGTGATCCTATGGCTTGGAATTCACTGGTCACGCAGCATAGTGTCACGCTTTGGAATAGTGTGCCTGCGCTGTTCGACATGTTCCTCACTTTTTGCGAGGGGATGAAATTCAACACACCGCAACAACTGAGAACAGTGATGCTCTCTGGTGATTGGATTGATCTCTCGCTACCCGGCCGCTACCGCTCTTTCCGTCCGCTCGGTACCTTCAGTGCCATGGGCGGCGCAACGGAGGCGGCGATTTGGTCAAACGAATATCTGGTTAATCACGTTGAACCGCACTGGCGATCCATCCCTTATGGCTACCCATTGACCAATCAAGCTTATCGAGTGGTGGATGAGGCTGGCCGAGACTGCCCTGATTGGGTGCAAGGTGAACTTTGGATTGGGGGTCTTGGGGTTGCTCAAGGTTACTGGAATGATGAACCGCGAACAGCAACACAATTTGTTCATGCTGTTTGTCCAGATAGCCATCAAATCCAACGTTGGTATCGTACAGGAGATATGGGCTGTTATTGGCCTGACGGCACTCTTGAGTTCCTTGGCCGCAAGGATAACCAAGTCAAAGTGGGCGGCCATCGCATTGAGCTAGGAGAGATTGATGCAGCCTTGAATCGTATTCAAGGTGTGCGTCATGGCGTCACTCTGGCCACTGAGCTCGCCGGCAGCCGAGATAAACAACTGGAATGTGTGGTGGTGCTCGAAGGAACCACGCTCTGCTCGCAATTAAAATCCGACCCACGGCTGCCACAAGATTATGCAACGCTTTTCGAAATAGAGCCTAATGCCGACATTGAGGACACCGGATCTCAGGTTGCGGATTTCTTATCTTGGCATTTACTACAGACGCTGCCTAATAGCCTGCAAGCTCAACCTTTAGCCAAACTCGCCCAATCTTATGGTGTCTGTGCACCCTATTTAGAACTCTTTAAGCAGTGGTGGCAACTGCTGTGCTCTAGAGGTTACGCCACCACCGAGCAACAAGGCGCTGAACACTACTATCAACTCGTTTCTCAATCTAGTGCACAACCAAAGACCAGCGCACTTTGCACAAATTTTTCTCAAGTCAGCCCACTGCTGCAACAAATCATCACCGGCCAAGCAGACCCTTCTGTGATACTGGAGACAGATCTTGCGCCTGAGGTGATGCTCTTCAAAACACCAGCGTTTCAAGCCTTGCTGTCAAACACAATCAAGGCGATATCGAGCTTGGCAGAGCAACTGTGCAGACCAATCGTCTTGATTGAAACCGAAGCGCGCAGTGGCTTGTTGGCACAGCATATCTGCTCTGCGCTCGGTCCTGAAAAGGTGTATTACTATGCCTTAGACTCTTCATTAAGCTTCACCCAACGTGCCGCACAACGTTTACAACGTTTTAGCCATGTCACAATCCAGCATGGCTCACTGACTCATCTGGATACACTGGCTGGTCAAGCTGACGTAGTGCTACTCAATAATGTGTTGCACCGCCAAACCAACCCTATTGACTATTTGCAACACATCACCGGATTACTTAAGCCGGAAGCCATGCTGTTGGTCAATGAGATGGCAAGCTTACCTGAGGCCAGTTTGATCAGTGCTCAGGTTTTACAGCAGGCCCCGACTCTTTTATCGGCCCAACAGCTCGCTACCCACTTTGCGCTCGCCAAACTGCATGTACAACACAGTCTGTTGGCGGCAGAGCAACGCCTTTATGTGCTCAGAAATCAGCATGTCTTGCTCAGCCCGGATAGCAGCCAATTATCTGCCAAACTCAGTTCACTCATACCAGCTTATATGGTGCCTAAACGCTTCACCTTTGTTGAATCTCTGCCACTCACTACAAATGGCAAAGTCGATAGAAAAGCGTTAATGGAATCCACTCGTGATACCCACCGTCAGGAAGAACAATCTCAACCCATTCGGACCACCAAAGAGCAAATCGTCGCCCAAGTCTGGCAGGCGTTATTTCATCGATCGGACTTACAAGCCGACAGTGATTTCTTCCTGATCGGAGGGGATAGTTTACTGGCAACGCGTTGTATGGGGGAATTACGCAAACAGGGTTATCAAGCGGATTTAACCGCTCTGTTTAGCCATTCCACTTTGTCACAATTCGCCGCCAGCCTAATTGAAATGACGGCTGATGAATCAAGTCCACTTGCTCCTTTAATCGCACAGCCCAGCCGGCGCTTTCTTCCTTTCCCAATGACGGAAGTGCAGCAAGCCTATTGGGTTGGCCGTCAGTCTGGTTTTGCTCTTGGAGAAATAAGCTCTCAATTCTTTATTGAGTTTCGAGTTGAACAACTGGATGTTGAGCGCTTTAACCAAGCGATGAATCGCTTAATCCAGCGCCACGATATGCTCCGTGCCGTAGTACGTGATCATCAACAGCAAGTTTTGATTCAGGTTCCTGCTTTTACGCTGACTTGTCATTTATTGGATGATATTGATGGTTTTCAAGCCAATGCCCTGCGTGATGCATTAGCCCATCAGGTAAAAAATAGTGCGCTATGGCCGCTGTTTACGGTTGAGGCGGTTAGCGCTTCCCACGGCGAGGCGCGGATTTTTGTCAATCTCGATAATATGATGCTCGATGGCTTGAGCATGCAGATCTTCTTTTCTGAGCTGCAAGCGCTCTACCACAATCCCGACCTTGCTTTACCAGAGCTTGCGATCACCTTTAGAGATTATGTTGAATGGCAGCAACAAGCGGTCACCGAGCAAACACGTTCAACGGCGAAAAAATATTGGCTGCAGCGCTTGGCCGATCTGCCTGCGCACCCGGCTTTGCCTCTTCAAAGTGATCCAAACCAGATTCACAAGCCTAAGTTTATTCGTGCCGCAGGCTCACTGTCTCCACAAGAGTGGCAAGCTTTGAAAAAGCTGGCCGCCAGACACCAAGTCACACCATCGGCTCTCTTGATCAATGCATACGCCAGTGTCCTCTCCGCTTGGAGCGATCAGCAAGCACTCACTCTCAACCTCACTTTATTTGATAGACCTGATGTCCATCCAAATATTGGGCAGATCATGGGCGATTTCACCACCCTACTGCTGCTCGCATGGCATCCTGATCAGCATTGGCTCGCGAGCCTGCAGCGCCTACAACACCAACTGGTCAACGATCTCAAACACAGCCAAGTTTCTGCGGTGTGGGTGATGCGTGAATTGGCTCGTCAACAGCAGCGTACCAGCGCCACTATGCCTGTGGTGTTTACCAGCGCCTTGGGCACTTCTGAGCGCGATTTCCTCTCTGATTCGGGTTGGCTTAAACCGGTAGGAGGTCTATCACAAACCCCTCAGGTATGGTTGGATCACCAAGTCTATGAGTCTTCAGGACAACTCTGCCTCAACTGGGATGCCGTCGGGGAATTATTGCCTCAGCCCTTACTGGAAAAGATGTTCAGCCAGTACCTCACTCTGTTGCAAACGCTGGCGACTCAACCAGAGTCTTGGTCACAGCCATTAAACCTGCTGCTTCCCGCACCGCAAGGGGTAAGTCGATTGATTCCCAGCCCAAGCAAGCTTGACAACTACGAAGCGATCTTGCCCCCAGTCGGCGGCGACCCGGTAACCATTTTGACCATTCGCGAACAGTTTCAGCAGATTGTGAATGTACCGATCAGCGAAAGAGAAAACTTCTTTGATGCGGGGGCTAACTCTTTGCAACTGGTTCAACTACACGCCGCCTTACATTCACTGGCGATGCCGCTATCGGTTACCGACCTTTTTGCCTACCCCTCTCCAGCTTTACTCGCTGCTTGGTTATCGAAGGCGGAAAAGGTCGATAGCTCAAACGAAGCATTGAAAAGTAGGCAACAAAGAGTGAGCGACCGAAAAGCCAACCGTCGTCAACGAGCCACGTCATCCCCCCATATCGCTTGACGTGAACAGAATCTATCAAATGCACAACAGGGTGGCGAAACTGACCACCCTGCAACTGAATTACGAGGATAACCATGAACACTCTCGACCCTTGCTTTGGCAACAGTGACCCAATCGCCGTCATCGGACTGGCTTGCCGCTTTCCGAAAGCACCGAATGCGGAGCAATTTTGGCACAACTTAGTGAATGGTATTTCTGGGCAAAGCTATTTTTCGGAACAAGAGCTACAAGCGGCTGGAATAACCACTTCGCTCTCCGCGCAAGAGAACTTCGTGCCAAGCGGTGCCATTATTGATAATCCAGACTACTTTGATGCAAGCTTGTTTGGTTATTCGCCCACTGAAGCCCTCTCTATTGATCCCCAACAGCGGCTATTTTTACAGATAGTTTGGCATGCGCTTGAAGATGCAGGGTATGCCCCAAACGCCATTCAATCGAAAACTGGAGTTTTCGGCTCGATTCGTACCAGTACCTACCCTTCTTTTGCCGATTTTGATGTCGCTCAAGTTGGCCAAGTCAAGGGGCTGCAAGCCTTATTGGGTAACGATAAAGATTATCTTGCCACGCGAGTCGCCCATAAATTTAACTTAACGGGTCCTGCGTTTACTGTTCAAACGGCTTGTTCTAGCTCTTTGGTCGCCTGCCACCTCGCCTGTGAAAGTCTGCGTTCGGGGGAATGCGATATGGCGATTGCGGGCGGTGTCGCTGTGTCATTTCCTCAAAGCTCAGGCTACTTGTACCAACCCGGTATGATCTTTTCTCCAGATGGGCTGTGTCGCCCCTTTGATATCGGTGCCAATGGTACTTTTGGTGGCCACGGGCTAGGCTGTGTGGTGCTCAAACGCTGGGAGGATGCGCGACGCGATGGTGATACTATTCTGGCGTTGTTACGCGGTAGTGCTATCAACAACGATGGTCAGGATAAAGTGGGGTTTACCGCGCCCTCGGTAAAAGGCCAAGCACAAGTGCTATCCGATGCCCTGCATTTGGCTGATGTATTACCCGATGAAGTGGAGATGATCGAGGCTCATGGTACAGGCACTAAACTCGGTGACCCCATCGAAGTTCGAGCCATCAAACAAGCTTATCAACGCAGCATTGAAGCTAAACCCTGCTTTTTGGGTTCAGTAAAAAGCGGATTCGGGCATCTGGACACAGCGGCAGGTATCGCCTCTTTAATCAAGACGGTGTTATCGGTATCGCGCCGCAAAATCCCGGCCTCACTCAATGTTTCTCAAGCTAACCCGGCTCTAGAGCTTACAGGTTCTGGTTTCCAGCTTGCGACTACTACCATTGATTGGCCGAGCGAAACTCGCACTGCGGCGGTCTCTTCCTTTGGTATCGGTGGTACCAACTGCCATATGATTGTGCAATCGACCCCTGAGCTGACGGATCCTACGCCCCTCAATCCTCGATCCGAAAATGCAAAACTACTGATCTCCGCCAATAGTGAAACCTCGCTACGTAAACTGGCCGGTGAATATGCCACACGCTTAGAACAGCCAACACACCACAGTGATATTGCTTACTCCGCCATGTTAAAGCGAGTATTAGATCTCCCCTATCGACTGGCAATTGATTGCAATTCTGCGGCAATTCAGGCCCTACGTGATTTCGCGCTAACAGGGCAAGCTGGCCGTGATTTACATGTTGGCCAGCCTTCAGCAACAGGCAAGGTGGTGTGGTGCTTTACTGGCCAAGGCAGCCAATGGGCCAATATGGGACAAGAGTTATATCACCGCAGCGCCGCATTTCGTGACAGCATCGAACTGAGCCAACAATATGCGCTCGGCAGCTTAGAAATACGGCTTACTGATGCGTTATTCGGTCACCGCACAGAATTACTCCAACGTACCGACTACGCACAATTAGCGATTGTCGCTTTTGAAATCGCGATGGCAGCTCACTGGCAAAGTAAAGGGTTTAGGCCAGATATGGTGATGGGCCATTCGGTAGGTGAATTTGCTGCTTGTGTGGTGTCAGGATACCTCACTCACCAACAAGCGATTGCGCTTGTCAGCGAACGAGGACGGCTGATGCACTTATGTGCGCAACGCCAAGCGGGCTCTATGTTAGCGATTTTCGCTAAGCCAAACAGATTAGAGACGATACCGGCTTTGCGCGAACTCGATCTGGCCGCGCATAATGGCGCGCAGCATTGGGTATATTCCGGCCATCAACGGGCTGTCGACAACGCGATACTGGAACTTGATAAGCATGCCATTCGTTATAAAAAGTTAGACGTATCCTGCGCCGCACATTCACGCCTATTGGATGAAATGCTAGCGTCGTTTCATGAGTTTGCGGCTCCCATAACCGCAAAGCAAGGTACTATACTTCTCATTTCTAGTGTCACAGGACAGGTCGCCGATGATGCGGCATCGTTCAACGCTGAGTATTGGACCCGTCATGTCCGTGATACTGTACAATTCCAGCGTGCAATAGAGTCAGCCTTAGCCAAGCAGGCTAAGCTGTTGGTCGAAATGGGGCCAAGTGCACACCTCACAGCCATGGGGCAACGTGAAACATGGTCAACAGATTGTGTATGGCTAGGTACCTCTCACCCTAGCATCCCTACACAGCGTTTAGAAACTGAACTCTTAGCCGCTCTTTTTGTCGCGGGCTGCAATAATAAGTGGTCCGCGCTATTCGCGCTGCAGGGTCGACCTTGTCGATTGCCTCTGTATGTGTTCGATGAACAGAGATATTGGTATCCAACCTCCGATGTCAAAACAATCGAAACTGCACTGCCTAAGCAAACCTTGAGCGTACCGCCACCCACCACAATCGCGGCTCTCTATCCGATGCTGCGCTGTTGTGTGATCCGCGATTTGATTCACTCTTGTACGGCTCAGCCTCGTTTTACTCTACGCGATCTGATCCGTGGGGGGCGTTTGCTACCAAAACACCGAGATCTGATCACAACACTTTTAGACTCTTTACTTGAACACGGCTACTTGCAACAAGAGCATCAGTGTTATCAATTCACCGCCGTGCCTTTGCCAGCCACAGACGTGGTTGCGCAATGGCTGCGTGATGCTTTGGCCACCAATCAAGAGCCAGCGACAGTGCCATTGAGCGATATCCGAGCCTTGTGCGAGGCTCCGGCGCGTATTAAGCAAGTATTACGTTGTTATCACACTTCACCACTGCAACTTAAAAAACAAGTGGCAGAAATAAAACAGCGTTTGCTCAGTCCACTGACTCCTTCTATTCAGCCAAACCTAGCAATACCATTCAGCAATCAAACGCAGTTGCTCTATGTAGATTGGGTAATGACACCAACAGAATCAGACTGGCATCAACTCATCACCCTGCATATGCCGAGTTTCGTACAAGAAGAGCGTAGTGACTGGTTGATTGTTGCAGCGCCATCTCTTGACCCTAAAACAATAACGCAACTGGTTGTACACAGAACGACTCAACTCTGGGGACAAATCCAATATCAATTAAGAGGATGCTTAACTTCAGGAGAATGGGCTTGGATAGGTCAGGTTCAAACCCCAAACTTTGATGATTCTCAACCACACGCGCTGTTACCAAGCCCCCATCAGCGCTATGAGTGGCAGTGGCTGCCAGTCGCCGTGAGCCAAGCTAGGCTCAACGTTAGTGAGTCTGATCTCCAACAAGCCCTACAGCGTCAAGGGGAGATTTACCGTGTCAATGAGACGGTCAGCCTGTTCGTATTGCCTGATGGTGAGCTTGTCGAGTGCGCTGAAAAAGTCATCCAATCACTAAGCGCTGATTTTACAACGCTGTATGTTTTGACCTCACAAGCCATGGCGACAGATGCAACGCAAAGTGTTACTGCCGAGAAAGTGGCACTGATGTCTCTGCTGCGAGTTGCTCGTGCTGAACACAAACATCAAGGTATCTATCTACTTGATACTGAACCGTCCTTTGGGAATCATCACCATCAAGCCCTGATTCTGAGTCAGGCTTTAAACTCTGCTCCTTTCCATCTAGCGACTGAGATAGCTTATCGCAACAACAGCTACTGGATACCTCAATTGGTGCACGCCAAAACCGTGCCTGACCTCATCCCTTCCTCTTGGTTTACGACTTCAGGTTGGCATCTTGTCACTGGAGGTATGGGGGGCATAGGCCGACACATCATTAAATGGCTAGCACAATCCGGTGCCCGCCATATTGCGGTGATTGGGCGACAAGAACCCAGCGATTGGCCTGAGTTTTGCCAAACCATAGCCAGATTCGGCTGTCAGGTGATGACCTTGCTTTGCGATGTGAGCCAAGAAGGGGAGCTGCAACGAATGCTTAATGATTGGCCGCGGACTTTGCCTATCATAGGTGCGTTTCATGCTGCGGGGACATCGCTAACAGGCCTCATCAATCAATGGGATCCTCAGCAATCTGGCCTACTTATTCAAACCAAATGCCGCGCTTTTGTCGCACTACACCAATGGCTTGAAGCACAAGAAGCCCAATATTTACTGGGTTTATCCTCCGCAGCTTCACTGGGTGCGGTTGGACAAAGTGCTTATGCGTTAGCCAATGCCTTCTTAGATGGCTATGCTCTCGCCCAACAGGACAGCAGCCGTTGCCGCGTGATGAGTATTGGATGGGGAGCTTGGGATAGCATCGGAATGACCGCCGATTCAGCGCTTCTCGATACACTGGCCAAAGAAGGTATGCATACCTTAAACGTACAAGAAGGTTTGTGGCAGATCAGTCAAAGTCTGCTCAGTGGCGCTCCTTTCGTGCTGGCAATGAATATCGAACCTCAGCATGCTAATTTCCAGCCTTATCTTAACCCAATAAACACGGCGATAGATGCAGTGGATTGCTTGGCATCAACCGAGCCGCTAACGCACCCCACAGTGAGCGATGTAGGTCAATGGTTAACGGAACGACTTCGTTACCAATTGGGTATGAGTGATGATACACCAATTCGAGTCGATCAAGATTTACTGCAATTAGGCTTAGACTCTCTGCAATTTCTTGAGCTTAGTGCGGTTATTCAAAAACAGTTCGCAGTCAAGATCGGTGCAGAACAAGCCTATCAAAACTTAACCATTTCAGGCTTGGTGGAAGCGATCGCCCGAATCCCTGCTGCACCGGAATCGGATTCAATGCTCAAACACTTTGTGAGCGATCCTCACAACCGCTATACCCCCTTCCCACTGACGCCTATTCAACACGCGTATTGGATTGGTCGTGAACCCTGGGTTCAATATGGCGGTATTGCCTGTCACGTCGTCTTTGAGTGGGATAAGGATCTTGCCGAGTTTAACACACAACAATTTGCAGCCGCTTGGAATGCCTTAATCAAGCGTCACGACATGCTGCGCATGACAGTCAATCATGCAGGAGAACAAGTTGTTCACGCCGAGGTTGATTATTTTCCGATTGTAGAGAGAGACTTACGTTCACTCTCAGAAAAAGCACAACACATTGAGCTTGAACAAATACGCCAACAAATGCGTCATCAGGTGCGGGCTGCGGATGTCTGGCCACTCTTTGATGTCAAACTCAGCCGCTTATCTGAGCAAAAGGTGCGTTTGCACCTAAACCTCGACTTACTGCAGTTTGATGTACAAAGCTTCAAAATCATGATGGATGATTTAGCCACCGCCTATCAAGGCCAAGACTTAGAGCCTCTGCCGATCACTTTCCGTGACTACGTGATGCATGAGCAAACGTTACGCCATACTGCCGAGTGGCAAAACTCATGGCACTACTGGCAACAAACGATCCCAACTCTGCCTAAAGCGCCTCAGTTGCCACTGAACTCGGATTATCAACACCATGCTCCGGAATTTATTACCTTAGAAGGCCGCCTTAGCGACTCTGAATGGCAAACGCTAAAATCGGTTTGGCAACAATGGGGGGTAACCCCTTCAGCTGGCCTACTGACCCTATTTGCGCATACCTTGGCCAATTGGACTGCAAGCCCTGATTTTACGTTGAACATGACGTTCTTTAATCGTCAGCCTTTTCATGAGGCCGTCCAAGATCTGATTGGTGACTTCACCTCAGTCCTTCTAATGGATTTCCAACACGACTCAAGCACCGATTTGAAACAGCGTATCTTACAAACCCAAAGCAAACTTTGGCAACGCTTAAGTCATAGTCAAGTCAATGGGGTTGAGGTGATCCGCGAACTAGCCAAACACTGGAAATCCTCCGGTCAGCTCAGTGAGCAAGAAGCGGCACTGCCGTTAACTCCGGTGGTATTTACTAGCATGCTGGGAATGTCGATGGATGGCATGGATATCGAACAAGCCATGACCCATTTACTAGGAGATCCGGTTTATGTTCTGAGTCAAACCCCACAAGTCTGGCTTGATCATCAAATCATGGAAATTGAAGGTGATTTGGCGTTCAACTGGTATTGCATGGCCGGAGTACTGGCGCCAGATCTGTTGGAAAACTTATTCAACCAATATCTAGGCTTGCTGCAGCAGTGTGCGGCAGACCCGCAGTTTTTCGAGCGTTCATTGACTCAACCAGAGCCTCAGCACCCCCTTCTGCCGCCTGATCACGTCATCGCCGAATCCACCCTTGATTGGCACAACATGTCTCTCCCCGAAATTTCACCACAGATTGTACAAGAGGTGACACAAGCGTGGGCGCAGCTTGAGTATCGAGCACTGTGTGGGATCTGGACAACCTTACGCAATCACCAGTTATTTACCTCGCCGGAGCAAGCTTATCGCGCACCACAAATTATTCAACAACTTAAAGTGACTGATAAACATCATAAGCTTATCCAACTTTGGTTAGATCAGTTATGTCGAGAGGGCGTGCTGACAGAGAAGGAAGGAGAGTATCGCTTCCAAAACGATTTCCCCAAAGCACCGGGGTTACCTTTGCCTCAACAAGCTTGGTGTCAGCGTTTGGATACCTATCTTGAGGATTGCCTCAAGCAACACCCGGCTTTGTTGAATGGTCGCCACTCTGCACTCGAGTTGCTATTTTCTGATCCGGCGATCACCGATAGCCTCTACCGCTGCAATCCATCACTGCAAATATTGAATTTAAGTGCCGCGCGTGCCATTTATGCCCTTGGCCAACAGCAGGCGCAAGGTTTGAATATACTTGAAGTCGGGGCTGGCACTGCAGCCACCACTCGAGAGGTATTAAGCCTCGCCTCTTCAACGATTCGCCACTATCAGTTTACCGATGTGTCTCGTCTGTTCCTTCATGAAGCGCGCGAACTATTGTCTGAGTACCCACAGGTAAGCTATGGGCTATTTGATATTAATCAACCCATTGATGAAGCACTAAAAATGGATGGTGGATATCAGGTTATTTTGGCCGTCAATGTTCTGCACGATGCCATCGATCTTGCAAAATGTTTGCAAGGTCTACGCGCTCTTCTGGCCGATGATGGCTATTTGATTTTGATTGAGGCGACCGATCAACACAGCCCAATGCAGTTGGCGACGGTTGGGTTTATTGAAGGAATCAACGCATTCAACGATTTTCGCCAATCCACTGGAAGTGGCATGCTCACACAACCTGCTTGGCTTACCCTGCTGGCGGAACAAGGTTTAGATCCACAGTTGAGCTATCCCAACAGTGATGCATCGGCATTACGTCAGCATCTGATAGTAACCCAAAAACGTCCGCAACATAGTCCGCAGACCTTAGGTCAGTCTGAGTCCTATCAGCAACAAATAGAACAGATAAAAAGTATATGGCAAACGTTTTTACATGGTGAGATTAACCACGACACCGATTTTTTCCTTGCCGGTGGTGACAGTTTAATGGCAACAAAGATGATCGTGGCACTACAACATGCAGGAATCAAACAAGCGAGCTTACAGTCCTTGTTTGAGCATCCGAAATTCCAAGACTTCTGTTGCCAATTTGAGAGTGCCCTGCCTACTACAACGACAACCGTTGAAACGGACATTATTGAGCCAAACACCACTCTTGAATCCCAAGATAATACAACACAACAGAAAAATGGCGTTTGCGTTCGACATTACCCACTCACGCCGCTACAAAATGCCTACTGGCTTGGTGAAAATACCCTGTTTTCCTTGGGAAATGGTGTGGCCCATTTCTATGCAGAGCTTGAAATTAAGCATCTTGATCGTCTGAGACTCACCCAAGCATGGAATCGACTGGTGCAATTACACGACCAATTACGCGGTGAAATCAATGCTGGTCAATATCATATTCATCGCCAAGTGCCAGAGTATCAACCACAGTTTATCGACTTAAGCTCATGGGATGAACCACAAAAAACACGCTGGATTGATGAAGCAAGGACGCAGATCGCCGCCCAAGGTGTAGCGACACATCAATGGCCTCTGTTTGATATCAGCATCCTGCAGGTAGACGGCGAAACCTCTTTGGTACATTTGGTACTCGATTTGGTCGTGGCTGATGGCAAAAGCCTCAATACTCTATTTCAACAATGGTTTGCACTGTATGACGATCTGAGTATCGAATTAGCATTGCCAACGATGAGTATCGACAACTATCTCCTTGAGCTTGAACAGCTCAAACAGTCTGAGCCTTACCAACAAGCTCAAGCTTACTGGCTTGACCGAGTACCGACACTACCAGAAGCTCCAACACTGCCGTTAGCGGATAAACGCTCAGAGCATTTAGCACAAAGTGTACTTACTCACCACCTCAGTGCTGAACAATGGAGTCAGATCCAAGCCGTCTCATTTGCCCATAATTTATTGCCGTCAATGAGTATGCTGTCCACATTTTGCCTTGTGATCAGCCATTGGAGTGCCCAGAAGCATTTTGCGATCAATATACTGCACAGTAACCGTCCGGCTATGCTGCCTCAATCCGTCGACGTCATTGGTAATCTTTCAACCACATCCATGCTTGAAGTAAGAACCCAACCCGGTTCATTGCTCGCGTTTGTTGAGCAAATTCAACAGCAGATGGCCGATGATATGGCACATTCCTTATTTGATGGTCAATCGGTGTTAACTGAAAAAAACCGCCATAATCATAATCTCAATGCGGGCATGCCAGTGGTGTTTAACGACACCTTATCGGTTGGGCAACATAGACCATTACCTTATTGCAAGCTCAATGCCTTTGGTGCACAAACCCCCCATGTTTACCTTGACAGTATGTTGATTCCGTCACCATGCGGCGGCGTTATCATCAAATGGACGATTCAAGAAAACTACTTAAAAAGCGGTGTTTTTGAAGCCATGTTTGCCACTTATACCCACACGTTAGAAACGCTTACAAGCCGAGACTGGCAACAGCCTCTCGCCCTAGCACTCCCCCCAACACAACAGCAGAAGCGTGATCAAGTCAATGCGACACAAGGTGAACTCAAATTGGTTTTAGACAACCAAACTACGGCTTGCGTGGCCACATTGTGCGATTTAGTAAGGCTCGGTGTGGAACAGCACCCACAGCGAATTGCGATTGAGCAAGGCGAACTAGAACTGACTTATCAAACACTTTGGTTTTCTGCTCAGCACTTAGCTGCGCAGCTTATCGAACAACAAGATGATGCACCATTAGTGGCGGTTGTGATGAACAAAGGATGGCAACAGGTAGTCGCTGTTCTCGCCATTCTGTTGGCAGGGAAAGCTTATATGCCCATTGATGGCGCTTATCCTGAACCTCGTATCCAAGCTCTGCTTAAACAAGGAGCAGTCTCAACCATTATCAGCGATAGCTCTGAGCCTTGCCGCACCGATGACTATCGAGTTCTAATCCCTGCGTTAATGACAGAAGCCAAAGTACATTTTATCCCCGTGGCAAACCAACCAACCGATCTGGCTTACGTCATTTTCACCTCCGGCTCCACTGGCCAACCTAAAGGGGTAATGATGGAGCATGGTGCCGTAATCAATACCCTGCTCGATATTAACCAGCGTATTGCACTCGATCATCGTGACCGAGTATTGGCGATTTCCTCTCTCAATTTTGATCTCTCTGTGTTTGATATTTTCTCCACCCTAAGCTGTGGGGCAAGATTGGTAATACCACAGACATCGCCAAGTCAAGATCCTGAAGCACTGCTGCATTTAGCTCAGCAGTCAGCGATTACGGTGTGGAATAGTGTGCCAGCCTTCGCACAGTTATTGGTAGATTTACTAGAAAATCGCTCAAATCCGCTGCCCCATTTACGTCAAATCATGATGAGTGGCGACTGGATACCCGTCAACTTACCAGACCGACTGAATACCCTTATGCCTCAGGCTAAATTGCTCAGCTTAGGTGGTGCTACCGAGGCCGCCATTTGGTCTATCTGCTATCCGATTGAGAAAAGCTATGCCACACACACCAGTATTCCCTATGGAAAACCGCTCACTCATCAACAATTTTATGTGCTCGATGAACAGCTCAATCCTTGTGCAGATTGGGTTACAGGAGAGCTGTACATTGGTGGATTTGGTCTCGCTCGCGGCTATTGGCATGATCAAGAAAAAACCGACCTCGCTTTTATCGAACATCCAACTCTTGGCCAGCGTTTGTATAAAACGGGGGATTTAGGCCGCTATTTACCGGATGGTAACATTGAGTTTCTGGGCAGAAACGATCAACAAGTCAAAATTAACGGTTATCGTATTGAGCTTGGTGAAGTGGAAAATGCTCTACGTCAGTGTGCACTCAACGCGAGCGGAATAGACATCCTAGATGCCATCGTTCAGCCAGACAGAACGGCGCAAAATGGTGCACGTTTAGTGGCTTATATTCAGTACGCCCCCCACAGTCGACGTGATAATCAGGCTTTACTGGATCATGCTCGCCGACTGTTGCCCCAGTACTTATGTCCAAGCCAGATCATAACCTTAGAGCACCTTCCATTGACGGCTAACGGTAAGGTGGATCGTTCTGCACTACCGCGCCCAGATGCCCATCTTGCCGCAGAACAATTACGCATGCCGCACTCACAGCAGGAACAACTTCTGGCTCAGATCTGGTCTGAATGCCTTAATTTCGCCCCTATTCCGGCCAATCAGAGCTTTTTCGACCTAGGCGGAAATTCATTGATCGCCGTGCGCTTACTTAACCAAATCAATCACCGTTTAAACCTTGCTCTCACCGCAGGGCAGTTACAAACCCATGATACGGTTGAGCGCCTCGCCACCTTGCTGACAGAGCAAACTCAACCGCTCCATCATGCACCAGTAAAACTCTCATCAAATGGCAGGAACCGAAACCGTACACTCTTTATTGTGCATCCGATTGGCGGACACTTATTGAGCTATCAGGCATTAGCTAAAGAGCTCAACCAGATCACTTTGTATGGACTTGCCTACCCAGATCGACACGATAAATCTGCGCCAAAAACCGACATTGTGGCTTTAGCCGCACACTATCTATCTATGATTCGCCACGTACAGCCAACTGGCCCTTACCAGCTGGCAGGTTGGTCATTTGGGGGAGTAGTGGCTTTTGAAATGGCTCGACAACTCATGGAACAGGGCGAAGAGGTCAGCCACTGCATCTTGATTGATAGTTATAAACCAAGCCAAAACCCAAATCAGCGATTAACCGAGGCGTCGATCCGCCAATACTTCTACGCGGATTGTATTGGCCGATTCCCGGCGCTGAAAGAGCATGTGATTTCGAACTTCGAATCAGAGACGCAATTTTGCGCAGAGCTTGCCAAGGCATTTTTAGAGACGGGATCAGGCTTATTAGACAGTGCAAGTTTTGCTGATTTGCTAGCAATCTATCAGCAAAACTTGCGTGCCATGCTCGACTATCAGCCACCTTATTTGGAGACGCTCCCCGTCACACTTTATAGCGCACAAAACCATTCACAGCTTGATTTTATGCGCTACCAACATCCTGAGATGGTAGAACGCCGCTGCCATGGTTGGAGTGATTGCTGTCATCCCATCATTCATCGCATGCAGGGAGATCACTACACCCTACTACAACAACCTCATGTGAAAACACTGGCGCACGAGATCTCTACTCTGCTCGGCCACCCTTCACATTCAATAAATTCGTTCCACCAACAAAACGTAAAAGAGCTAGAAAATGAAGAGTCGTAAGAAAGTCATTATCGTTGGGGCTAAATTTGGCGAACTGTACCTAAATGCCTTTATCGAATCTCATCCAGATCTCGAACTGGCAGGGATTCTGTCCCAAGGTAGCCTGCGTTCAAAGAATCTGGCCACTGCCTTTGGTATACCACTGTATGAAAAGGTGTCACAGTTGCCTCAGGATATTGCTATTGCCTGCGTGGTTGTTCGCGCCTCCGTTATCGGTGGGGGCGGTAACGTATTGGTCGAAGAGCTGCTCAAACGTCATATTCATGTTTTGCAAGAGCATCCCGTGTCAGCGAAAGAATTACAACGGCATCATGCGCTTGCAGAGCAATGTGGAGTCCAATACCGAGTCAACAGTTTCTATAGTTCGTCTCAAGCAGGGCAAACCATGATTTCAAGCGCACAGCAAGTCTCATTGCAAATGCGCCAGCCCGCCAGCTACGGCAATATTACGACAAGTCGGCAGTTGCTTTACTCAACATTGGATTTACTGCTGTTGGCATTAGGCCACGATGGCAAAATTCAACCTATAAAATTAGGCAAACAACACCGTTTTGATCTGATTAGTCTTCAATCTCCTCACGGTGATTATCTGTTGCAGTTACAAAACTATCTGGATCCACAAGATCCAGATATGCACAGCCTCGCCATGCATCGTCTTATGTTAGGGTGGGAATCTGGCTATCTTTCGATGGTTGATAGCTATGGCCCGATACATTGGACACCAGCGCTTCATGCCGAAAAGCACCAGAATAACCAGCAAAGCCTGTATCAGGTAGTCAGCCTCGCTGAAGGAGACTATCTCAATCAACCGACTACGCAAACACTTTACGACCACCCCTGCCTCGTTAAAGATCTGTTTGAAGAATTCGGACCGGAAGGGGTATGCAACACTTTAGAGCAGTTTTGCCGTTTAATTGATGGGCAAGACACCGCGCCATTGTTGCTTATCTGTCACCAACTCAAGGTTGCTAAACTGTGGGAAGACATTCTCACATTATGTGGACAACCCCAAGAAAGGACCATGACTCCACCACCACGAATTTCATTTCGATTCAATCGCGCAGTGACCAAAGAGGTGGAGATATGAATCAGGTGTTCAAAACACTTTATCAGAATGGTGCCCAACCTCGTGAAATATGGATTATTTGTCCTTTTGCTGGAGGCAGTTTAAGTGCATTTAAAACATGGATGTCACTTGACTGCAATGCACTAGCAAAAGAAACGCTGGTACTGCTGGCCACTTACCCCGGCAGAGATCATCGAATGCGAGAGCGCCCCCTTACGAGTATTGAAGCAATAGCAGAGGATGTTGCTGAGGGATTGAAGACTTGGATAGCGGATCAAACCTTCACTAAAGAGACTCGAATAATACTCTGTGGACATAGCATGGGGGCACAAGTGGCCTATGAAGTATGTCATCGATTTGAGAGCAGTTTTGGAGCCCTATCACCGATCAAAAATCTGATCCTTTCTGCCTGCCATGCCCCGCATTTAAGCAGTCGAAGACGATTGAGCCAACTCAATGATGATGACTTTATTGACCAACTGATCGCGATTGGCAGCGGCAGTCCGATACTCAAGCAGCACCCTGAACTACTCCCGCTGTTTCTACCCATGTTGAGAGCGGATTTTTTAGCCACAGAGTGCTACCACCAACAAGTTAACTACCACCAAAAAGTTACAGCATCGAAATGTCTACAGTACACCCCATGCACACTCGTGTTTGGCGAACATGACCCTGAAGCTTGGGAGTCCGAAGTCGCTGCATGGCAACCATGGTTGATGCCAATCGATGACAAACCAACACTGATAGCCATATCAGGTGACCACTTTTACATCACAGCAACCCCTGAACACTTTCTCAGCAAGATTAGCGAACCAACAGTAACAAGGTCGGAGCATCGACCAACAACATTAATGAATTACTCTAACGTTTCTGGAGAACAACATGGCTAACATTCATACGGCATATTTACATTCTTTGGTATTGCAACATCAATGTCATCCACTCCAACTCGTTGCTGAACTGACCTCGGCCTCTTTCTGTCATGAATATCTGGTCTATGAGCATGAGAATGAATGGGCGATCGGCATCAATAAACGACTGCAATTAACCGTCAACCATAGAAGCGAAGTTTGTGACTTTGAAGGAAAGGTCGCACAGGTAAACCCTCATCATCTGTGTCAATATATTCATCGTGCAACCCAAACTCTGAGTGGAGAGGACTGGCGACTCTTCGGCCGCGCTGATTTTGAATTCAGTCGCTTCGCTCACGATTTACCACAACAAGAGTGTGAACATCCACTTCTGGAATTGTTTGTAGCCGAAACCGAATTACGCGTTACGACCACTCACGTTATCGTTCGTACCTTTGAAAGCTCACTACTTGCGCAAATTCAAGCCATCATTACTCGAGTATCACACTTACCGTCGCCATTGCCTCTGCAAAGTAAATCCTGCTCTCAACAGGATATTGTTGGTGGCATTGAAGTGAAACATCACTATCAGCAGGCAGTCGATTTAGCCATCAATGAAATCAAAGCCAACCAATACAAGAAAGTGATTTTATCTCGGCCAGCCATACTGCCGTTCAATATCGACATAACCAAAAGCTTTATTAACGGTAGAATGAACAACACGCCAGCTCGCTCTTTCATGCTCAAGCTAAATAACATGCAAGCATTTGGTTTCTCACCAGAAACAGTCTTAGAAGTCGATGAGCGGGGGACCTTGAGCACCCAACCTTTGGCCGGAACACGCTTACTACCCCAAGATAAAACCGACGCAGCAAGGCTAAAGAACGAACTGCTTAACGATCCTAAAGAAATTGCCGAACATGCCGCTTCCGTCAAGCTGGCTATCGAAGAGCTCGAACAGGTTTGTGATCCCTCAAGCGTTCATGTGTCTGAATTTATGACCGTATCAGAAAGAGGTAGCGTGCAACATTTAGCATCGCGAGTAAAAGGTCAGCTCGCCACAGACAAATCCGCATGGGATGCATTCCGAGTCCTCTTTCCTTCCATCACTGCCTCTGGCATTCCTAAACGTGAGGCGGTTGCCGCGATTGCTCGTTTTGAGAAACAACCCAGAAAACTGTACAGCGGTAGCGTATTCATTACAGACCGCAATGGATTTTTCGATGCGGCTTTGGTGTTAAGGGCGGGATACAAAACGGGTTCTGTTTCTCTGCTTCAAGCCGGAGCTGGCATTATCAGTTTGTCTAATCCTCAACGAGAATGGGAAGAAACTTGTGAAAAAATGGCCTGTGTACTCAATCATTTAGTCCTTGAAACCAGCGATGCACAGAACTCATCTTCCTTAATCAGTGAGGCAGTCGCATGAAAAACCGGCCAATGACAGCAGATTTACTCCGAGGCTTTATCGGCTACCAAACCGCACAAGCGATGCGTTATCAGCAAGCAGGACTTTGGGAAGACGCACCGCTTTGGTGCCTATTAACTCAAGGTGTTGAACAATACGGTGAGCAGATTGCCGTGCTAGATGAGCATCATCAGCTAACTTATCAAGCACTGCTAAACGCTGCGGATGGTATCGCGCATCGTTTGATAACCGATGGAATGCAAGTGGGTGAGCGCGTGGTGATCCAACTCTCAAATACTTGCCGTTTGCCAATCGCTCTTTTTGCCACTCTACGAGCTGGTTTAGTACCTATTTTGGCGCTGCCTGCTCATGGGCTTTCTGAAATCAAACACTTGGCTCAGCTCGGCGATGCCAAAGCGTATATTAGTGAAGAAATTCAAGGTGCGGCGTTGGCAAATAACTTAATAGCCAACTGCCAAGGCTTACAGCAGGTTTATCTGTTTGGTGAGCACGGTAACCACCATTCTCTTAATAATATTCAGCTTCACTCACCACTGATAGCTCCTACCATAAATCCAGGCCACCCTGCCCTATTTCTGGTATCTGGTGGCACGACAGGACTACCCAAGCTTATCCCTCGCACCCACAACGATTACCTGTTCAATATTCGTTGTTGCTGTCAGGCAAGTGAGATAAATGAGCGGGATGTTTATCTTGCCGTGCTGCCAGCTGCACACAATTTCACACTCGGCTGCCCGGGCTTTTTAGGGGTGCTCGCCAAAGGTGGAAAGGTCGTGTTTACCCAACACGCGGGGCCAGACCACTGTTTTGAGTTAATTGAACAGCACCAAATCAGCGCCACCGCTTTGGTGCCATCCTTAGCTCAATTATGGACAGAAGCCACACAATGGGAAGAAAGCGATCTTTCAAGCCTACGCTTGATACAAGTTGGAGGCTCGAAACTGGCCTACACTGATGCTTTAGCCATTCAAAAAGCCTTCCCTAATGCTCTACAACAAGTATTTGGTATGGCGGAAGGCCTTATCTGTTGCACTCGCTTGGGCGATCATCCTGAAATTATTGCGTCTCGACAAGGTCGTCCAGTCTGTGCACTCGATGAAATTCGAGTAGTCGACCCTCAAGGTTATCCCGTTGGCGAGGGAAAAGAAGGCGAATTGCTGACGCGAGGCCCCTATACCTTGCGTGGTTACTACCGAGCGAATGAACACAATCAAAAGGCTTTCACTCCAGATGGTTTTTATTGCAGTGGTGATAAAGTGCGCATGGATAGCGACCAATATCTCACCGTGACCGGGCGGATTAAAGATGTGGTCAATCGAGCTGGGGAATGTATTGCTACGGATGAAATTGAAGAGCATTTATTAGCTCATCCTCAAGTAGCGCAGGTCGCAGTGGTTGCAGTACCCGACTCTTATTTAGGCGAGCGGATCGGTGTCGCACTCATCTCCAAAGACTCTAGATTGACATTACAAGCACTCCGTCAGTTTTTAAAAGAGCGTAATCTCGCCTCATTTAAGCTTCCTGATGAACTGCACATCGTCAGCCATCTACCCAAAACCGCCGTCGGAAAAATAGATAAAAAAGCGATTTTAGGCCCCAGTGGGAAACCGTGGATGCTGGATATTCAGACTGGCTATAATACCATTCCGACCTGAAGCTGAAGCAGTGTTGGCTACGTTCGTTCACCCCAATCATCGAGTCGGTCGAGACTCATGGGGATGCATTCATTCGCCAACACGCAGAAACAGCCTTTCATCCTTCTTGCTCTTGTTAAATAGGCGAGGATGACATGGTAGTCGTCGATGGAGAAGACAGTAAAGCAGCTAATTGTTGATATAGCCAAACAACTTGAAATCGCAGGCTAGCGGTAAATGAGTGAGTCCCCAATCACAGCAATAGACCATGTGATTGGGGCGAAAAAACTCAGCCAAGATGGCGGTAGCTTCACATCGTTAAGGATAAACCGAGCACATATCTTGGCTCGATTTAAGAACCATTTTCCATTAAGCCATTTCGCTCTTTTTACAGAGTTGTGGTTTATAGAGTTGTGAGTTGGCTGTTGTAACCTCCTGTTGATACTGCTCAACCTTGCGCAATTGCCCTGCCTCCATCAAATAAACAGTATCAGCTTGCTGAATAGTCTCCAGGCGATGCGCTACGGAAATCACCGTTTTCCCTTGGCAAAGAATCTCAAGCGCTTGCAACACTTGGGCCTGAGTTTGGCTATCCAGTGCGGAGGTAAATTCATCAAGCAGTAAGATAGGCGCATCATGCAATAGCGCTCGCGCAATCGACAAACGCTGCCGCTCCCCGCCAGAGATTTGGTTACCATTTTCACCAATCCGCGAATCTAGTCCGTGCGGCAACTTAGCCACTAACTCACTCAAACCCGCCGCCTCTACTGCCTCGCACAACACTTGTTCACTCGCTTCGGGTTTGGCCAATAGCAAGTTATCTCGTAAGCTGCCGCCGAGGAGCTGAACCTCTTGCGTGACATAGGCGATATGCCGATACCAGTGCTCAGTACCTATTTCATCCAAGGTTTTTCCTCCCATAGTTAAGCAACCTTGTGTGGGGATATGAAACACAGCCAACACATCGAGTAAACTACTTTTACCTGAACCACTTTTGCCCACCAGCACAATATGCTCACCCTCCGCCACCTCAAGGTTAACCCCATTGAGTACTGGCTGGTCGTCTAAGCAAAGATGAATATTCTTGAGTGATAAATCAAAAGTACTAGGTTCTACGCCCTGTGAGGTTTGTTGCGGCAACTGGGAAAGCTGATGTAAACGTGATGCTGCTTTTAACATATAGCGGAGTAAGGCTGCATACACCGTCATCCGCGCTAGTGGACGAATAGAGACCACGGTGGCAACCACAGCAACCAAAAATTGTGAGTGATTCAACCAATCGAGATCCACCAACCACGCAGCCAAAACTAAATTGATCACGAGGCCAAGCTCTAAGATCAGCGTTGCTAACAATACACCACTTCCGCCAAGCCACTCTAATCCTAGTCCCTGATCTTTTTGCTTTTCAATCTGCTGGCAGAGTGGGTCCGCCAATCGCCCACTCTGTCCAAAGCTGCGCAGCATCGGCAAACAGTCTAGGTATTCGAGCAACAAGTTACTACTTTGCACATTGGTATGATGTGTGTGGTCTGCCTGATAGCTAAATCTCCGTTCTACGAGCACTAATACGCTAAACGCTAACCCAAAAATCAGCACTAGAGTCACGGCTAACCAAGGCTGAATCAGTGCAAGTACAATCATCATGACGATCGGTGTTGCCCAAGTTGCGACAAACTCGGTCAACAGGTGACTGAAAATATCTTCAAACTGTTTGAGATCAGAAGTGAGTAACTTTACTTTTTCACCTAAGCGTTTACCACGTAAAGCAGCCAAGGGTTGAAGACGGATATCGGTCAATAACTGATGACGTAATTGATGGGTAATTTGATAAGCACCAAGAAAACTGAGCTTGGTACTCTGGCCTACTATCCACTGCGCTAAGATCAACGACAGCGCTATCAATAACATGACAGTGAACGGCAATGACTCGGAAGAGAGCAGAAAGGTAAATAACATAATCCAGACCAGTAGCCCAATCAGCTCAGTAGCGACTTTGCCCAGTAAACCAAACCAAAAGTGCTGTGTCTTTGCACCACTATGTTCAATTAAACGCCTCAGACTATTCATCAGCTTTCTCCTCTAGTTGACCGTTCAGCAGTACCAAGCGGCGATCAACCTGCTGAATCTGACTGGCACGGTGGCTAATGATCAGTTGAATCTGAGCTGGTTCATAATGGCGTAACGCCTCAAAAACGCTCTGCTCTGAAAGCGCATCCAAATGGGCCGTTGCCTCATCCAAAATTAGGATCGGTGCTTTAGTGAGAGCGGCGCGGATAATCGCCAAACGCTGCATTTCACCACCACTGAACAATCGACACGCTTCTCCAATTGGGCAATCGAGCTGCTGAGGTAGGCTTTGCACTAACGGTTTAAGCCCAAACCAAGTCAGTAATTGCCAGATTTCATGCTCTTCAACGTGACGTTTCGTTAAAATTAAATTATCGCGTAAGGATCCAGAAAAAAAGACCACTCGCTGATCAACCGAGGCGAGATAATGACTACGGCTCTCATCGTCAATATCGGTTATTGACTGACCATTGATGTACCAAGCACCCGAAGTAGGCTCCAACTCACCGAGTAACGACGCAAGTAACGTGCTTTTCCCAACCCCAGACGCTCCCTCAATCGTTATGCGTTGTCCGGGATACGCTTTCAAATTCACCTGTTGCAATACGGCAACCTTTGGGTCGCGAGCCACAACAAGGTCACGGCACTCAAGAAGCATCAAAGACGAGGGGTAATGGAAAGGATGAGACTCAGGCTCACCGCATAAGGGAAGGATTCTGTCTATGGCGATGAACGATTGCTGAATTTGCGCAAACACTTGCGTTAAGTCTAACCACGGTTTAAGCAATCCCACACTCACGCATGCCACCATCACCAAATCAATGAGGGTTAATTGGCCCGTATTGGCGAGCATGATGGCAACAGGTAACACCAAGATCAGCGAAATTTGTGCCAGCGTGACAAATGTCACCCAAGCGCTAACCATCGTTTGAGTGTATCCCGTCACAATCTTATGATGAGATTGTAAGGTTCTGCTGAGTTCAAGGTAGGAATCCGCATCAACTGCAAGCAGTTTCATTACACCTATGGTGCGCAGAAATTCCATTTGTGATTGATGCAGATGAGCGACGATTTGATTATATTTCTGCTGTCTTTCAGCAAATCCACGCATCATCCAAATTTGTGCAGTCATTGCTAACGGCAGTGGCATTAAAGCAATCAGAGCGAGTCGCCAATCAATATAGAATAACAATCCCACCATAAACAGGGGCATCAAAAGGCCGTTGATGATATCCGTACCATGGTGAGCAATCAGCGGCTCAAGACTCTGGCATTCATCGGTGATGCGTTTTTCAATATCGCCCCGACTCAAGCTGCGCAGTTTATCCATTCTCATCTTGGCTAACGCACGCACTAAGTGTTGCCTTACTTTCTGAATAATGTGATAGGCCGCTAAATGTGCTTGCCATACTGCTAATGCATAAAAGGCGTAGCGACCCATTACCGTCAAACACATCATCAGAAAATAAGCTGTCGCCGATTCGTTATGGTAAATCGCAGTGACGGCTAAATAGAGAAAAATCCAAGAGATAAGCTCAAAGACACTGCATAGAATGGCACTGGTTATCGATAAGGTGACGCGATTTCGCTCACTGAACAACAAGCTTTTCAGCGCTGCCATCCGGCTCATGTGATGCGAGAGCAACATAATAAAGCTCCATAAATGGAGGCTATGTTGGTTGAATATACATGCCATCGCTAACGCAATTAGGTATAAAATCGTCGCGTTTAGTCGTAACTAGATCACCACTCAGCAATCGGTATTAGTATATTAGTGGCCACATTCATTAATCCTCAATTGCTCAATATCGTATCAGCACCGCGGTGGGTGGCCGTACATCTGTAACCAACCAATTTAAGCGCACCTTATCGTCAAGTGGTATAGATTACGTTTGGTTGTATAAATCAAAACCAACCGAATCAAATAGAATATATAGGTAATCTTATTGATTGAAACAAACTCATTTGTATAAAAAAGAGCCGCAAAAGCGGCTCAGATTAATTATTGATGTTGAAACATGTCGATACTGTTGATACAACCAATTTATGGTTGTATTTACATTGTTTGTTGAAACAACCATAAATTGATATCAACGATTTCTTTTACTTCAATAACTTACTCAAAAAGCAACCATATGTTGATATCAACCAAAACAACCATAAGTTGATATTTTTGTGATTCGCAGTATCGAGACCAAATTTTTATGTAGGAAACTTTCTTACAGAGAAATACCCCTACATCCCCTCTCCTCACCGACAAATTCAGCCGCTAGTTAACATATGACAAAGTTGCTTGGTAATTAAGGTACGACAGAATCGCTCGGTGATCACAAAGTCTTGACCATCCGCTGAAACACGTTTCTGGACAAAAGTTACTTAGACTGTTCACTTAAATTAGGAAAGCGCGGGTAACTTTAGGTATGGGAAAGTCGCTTAGCCGTTAGTTAAGTGTCCTGTTTTTCCGGTACAGATCACACCACTATAATTTTTAGATGTCAGACAAGCATTACACCTTAATTACAAGGGGGAGACAGATGAATTAGTGCTAACCCCCCTAATGATGTTTCCCGATACTTCCTATTCATGTCTTTGCCAGTTTGGTACATGGTTTCAATGACTTTATCTAAAGATATTAGACATTTGCTATTGCGTTTTAGTGCCATATGAGAGGCGTTGATCGCTCCCATCGCATTGCGCTCGATACAAGGCACTTGTACCAAGCCACCAATTGGGTCACATGTCATACCTAATGAGTGCTCCATTGCAATCTCAGCAGCAATACAAATCTGTTCATTACTACCACCGCGAAGTGCTGTCAGACCTGCTGCCGCCATTGATGATGAAACTCCGACTTCACCTTGACATCCAACTTCGGCACCTGAAATCGATGCGTTGGTTTTATACAGGATTCCAATAGCGCCTGACACGGCGAGGAAATCTTTCAATCGCTTGGTATCAAGTGACTTAATAAAGCGATGGTAGTACATCAGTACTGCAGGAATGACGCCTGCCGCACCATTAGTTGGCGATGTAACGACCTGGCCACCCGCAGCATTCTCCTCACTTACCGCAAAGGCAAACAGGTTAATCCAATCCATGATTTCCATCGGATCGTTTTCTACCGCTGTATTGGCTTCTAGCTTTTTCAGTAGATTTGGGGCGCGACGAGTCACGTTCAAGCCACCTTCCAAAATCCCTTCAGTTTCGAAACCACGCTCCATACAACTGATCATCACTCTCCAGATTTGGTCGGCACGCTTATCGATGTCCGGCATATCTTGGAACGCTTGCTCATTGCTAAGAATCATACCGCCAAGGCTAATGCCATGTTTCTCCGCCTGAGCCAACATTTCATCAGCACTTGCAAACGGATACTCTACTTCAACCGGAGTTGTAGGATTGCCATTTTGCAGTTCATCAGCAGTCGCAATAAAACCACCACCAATGGAGTAGTATGTTTCGAACCCAAGCTGCTTACCTTGAGCATCAAATGCAGTGATCGTCATACCGTTCTCATGCAATGGTAAGTTATCGCCATGAAAAAGCATATCTGTCTGGTAGTTAAACTTGATCTCATGACGATCATCAACAGATAACAAGCCTTCATCAATTGCTTTACGCATTGCTCGGTTCGCAGAAGCGATTTTAAGAGTGTCTGGCTTATTACCTAACAACCCCAGGATCGTCGCACGGTCAGTATGGTGACCAATGCCTGTCAGTGACAGAGAACCGTAGAGATCCACCTGAATACGAACAACTTTTTCCAGATTAGATTTAATCAAGCGAGTGAAATGGTAACCCGCAATCATAGGACCATTGGTATGGGAACTCGAAGGCCCGACACCAATCTTATAAATATCAAAGATAGACAGCATAAATTTACCCGTTACGACAATGCAGCATAAAGCCAATCAGGCAAAACCGTACAAGCAGCAATGGTCGCAGCAGCGAACCCCAACAACCCATAATGGCTAGCCGTTGGCTTAGCGAATAGATGTTTTTGATTACTAATAAAGGTTTGCTGTTCCTCAGTAACGAAACCCCACCGATAACTGACGAGCACTCCAAAGACTAAGAATACGAAGGTTCCTATCGGCGCAAACCAAGGCCAAGCTACATCCATATATCTCGCGATGAAAACAGCGACTACACTTGTGATGCTTCCTACAATCACGCCTGTCTCGTTCGCTTTTGACCAAAACAAGCCAAGAACAAACGAACCTAATCTAATCCCGACGAATATTGAGGTTAGGCTAGCAATAGTCTTAAGCACAGATTCATTTGATACCGCGAACTGCTAAAGCAGACACGTCGTAAAATCATTGAGATATCAGGTGATGGTGCTTATGACACAAAGGTTTGCTATGATGCTATACGAATCAAACGAGCGGTTCCACTCATCCCGCCACGAGAAGGGGCGGCCTTCTGGGAACATGGGCATTCTCGCAATTTAGCGGTAGGTTGTCAGAAGATTTACGGCTCGAACAATATGTGGAAAAAGCGGTATGGCTATCATAAACGCTCGCTATCAGAGACAGCAATGTATCGAGTGAAACAGTTGTTGGGTGGAAAACTCAGCCTCCGAAATTACAACGCTCAGGTTGGTGAGACTTACGCAATGATTAAAGCGCTGAACAAGCTTACAGGACTTGGTATGCCTGAAACTCAGTATGTTGTATAAAAGTTGCTCAACTTTAGGCGTTTTGGTTTCTAGTCTGAATTACGCAACAAATCCCTGATTAGGTTTAAAAGTAAAAAATAGATACAGATTAGGTATAATTAATTAACATAGAAAAAGGACTGAGAATAACATTCTAGTCCTTTTTAATTTACTATAATTATGACTAAGATAGAAAATCACCCATCGCTACAATAACGTCATTGAATTCAGATTGAAGATGTTCGATGTCTTTATCTTCTAACTTATATTTGCTTTCTATCGATAAACAAATTTTTATAATACCTTGAAAGCCGAGCATATTCGAAGCACTTTTTATACGATGTATAAGCTCCATTTGATCTTCTAATATATTTGACTGAGATAATTTTGACAAATCTACACTTGTCGTTTTCACAAACTCGTCGAATACTACTGTTAAATCAACGCCTGCATTCATCAAATAAATCAGAACATCCTTATTGATTACCAGATTAGGTTTAGATACTTTAACTTTTTTGGCATTGGCATTATCATTATATTTAACATGAATTCGACTTTCTAACTCTTTAATATCTAAAGGTTTAAACAAACAATCATCCATACCAGCAAGAAGACATTTTTCCTTAATATCAGCTTGTGCATTGGCTGTTAAGCCTAAAATAATTAGATTATTACGAGAAAAAAATCGACCTCTAATATTTCGAGTCAATTCATATCCATCCATTTCAGGCATATGACAATCAGTAATAACAACGTTAATATCTACATTTTTGTCAAGCACGGATAAAGCATCATAACCATCACAAGCAGTTAATACTTCATGCCCTAACTGCTCGATTTGTTTAGATAAAATGATACGATTACTTGGGTGATCATCAACAAGTAAGATTTTCTTTTTTTCAAACGGCTCTTCTTTATCCTTGTCTTCGACTGAATTTTTATAAAGTAAGGTTATATTTTCAACAATCGGAAATTTAAATATCATTGATACCGTAGTACCAATGTCAACTTGACTACTTAAATCCATCTTACCTGACATTAACTCACATAGATTTTTAGTAATCATTAAACCAAGGCCAGTTCCACCTCTATTATAAGAACTTGATGTTTGAGAAAAAGTTTTGAATAATTTATCAACTTCCTCTTGTTTAATACCTATCCCTGTATCTTTAATAACTATTTTTATTTCTTGGTGGTTATCAAAAACACCAAGATTAACAAATTTTATTTGTATTGAGCCTTCATCAGTAAACTTAACTGCATTACTAAGGACATTAAGTAAAATTTGTTTTAACCTTAAATCATCAAACATTAAAAACGGTTCAATAGTATCATCATAGCTTTTTATTAGACGGACATTTTTCTGTTTAGCTAAGCCATAGAACATATTAAAAATAGAGCTTATCGTATCTTTAAAATTTGCATCTTTAGGAATAATATTGAGCTCATTAGCCTCAATCTTACTAAGATCAAGTATGTCGCCAATTAATGATAATAAATCTTTAGCTGAATCATATGCTATGTTTAAATGTTTATTTTTTTCATCTGAACTATAGTCATAATTAATAACTAAATCTAGTGCACCTATAATCACATTCATAGGTGTTCTTATTTCATGGCTCATCGTTGCTAAGAATAAACTCTTCGCTGAGTTTGCTGATTCAGCTTCAACTTTAGCATCCTCAATCTCATCTAATAATTTAGCCCTTTCTGAGATATCTAGCCAACCGCCAATCACACCAGATGTATGACCATTAATGTCCGAGTATGCTCTCAACCAGTGATAAATGACATATTTTTGATTATCTATATAAAGTGTATAATCCTCTACACTACTTTCATTTAATTGAATAACTTCCTTATGCCTTCTTATTAACTTTAAGTACTGGGGATAACCTAACCTTTTCAAAAAATAAAAGGAGTGGCTATTCTGATAGTTAAATATTGATTTAAATGCTTCATTAGATACTTTTATTTTAAAATTTTCAGACATAAAATAGATTGGATGTGGTATAGAATCAACAATATCCTGAAGGAAATTCAACTGTTCTGAGTTTTGATTTTTTAAGTTACGCTCAATCTTTAAAGCTTTCCGAGCTAGAACAATATATATAATAACTAAAAACAGTATAATAATCATACTTATTGATAATGTATATACAGTATACTTATAATCTTTCCATGTATTATTGGCAACTACTGCATTCTTTCTCCACATATTTGCAATAACTTCGATTTGCCCTTTAGGTATCTCTCTTAATAGTCCATTAACAAAATCCATTAACTCTTTATTGTCGTTTAACGCAGCAAAAGCCACTTTTGCATTTGGTAGTTCATAATTAATCCCGTTAACCTCTAAATCTTCAAAAAAGTATTGATAAATATAAAAATTAGCAATAGAAATCGGCATGATCGCTGTAGATTTTTTATCTGAGACCACTTTAGTCAAAGCACTTAAATAACCATCTGTTTGAATGTTTTTGTAATTAGATAAATCCATCATCTCTTTTATTATACTATTTTTTGTTGTAACTACACTTTCAATATCATGTAACATAACATTCTTATGGGTAACATAAACAAAAGGATTACGCAATATAACATCTGATATCAAAAAATGCTCTCGACGAGATTTTGATTCATTGATAGCAACCAAATCAACTTGACCATTTTTTAATAGAGAAAATGCACTATCCAACTCTTTTTCAACAATTAAATTTATTTTAACACCTGTATATATGTTAAACAGGTTTAACAACTCCACGAGAATACCCTGCGGATTGTCAAATTCATCCAAATAACTAAAAGGTGCCTGATGTGGCATCACAACAACTGATATCTCATCTTGACCAAACTTATTTACTACATTTTCTTTGATATAAGCTAACTCATTCAAAGTTGGAGGAGTAATTCCTCCGCCATTCCATCGATGCACAATCAGTTGTAAAGTGTTAGTATCAATACTTGCGATAACTTTATTAAATATATTTCTTAACATTGTATTATTTGCATCAAAAGAAAAGGCAAAACCTTTGCTATCAACCTCTTGGATCACTTCTTGATATTTTAAGTCACCAATATAATGGTTGTTATATGAATGATTTAATGAGAGAAGATCATTGATAACTGCATCTACCTCTCCAAAAACTGCAGCAGCTATCGCTTCTTCTCTTGATGGATAGAAAAAAAATTCTATATGAGGAAATACACTTCTAAGACGTTCAGAATCAAGATACTCATAAGCAACGGATACGGTTTTTATCTCATTAATTTTTGATGACCGAAATAAAATCGGTCTATCAGGGAAATAAATCTCTGATAAAATCAACCCAAACTGTAATTCGTACCCATTCGATGATGTAATTAAATCTATCTCATTTTTCAAGATAGCAGCTATTGCTTCATTCCTTGTCTTAAAAAAATAAAAATCAAGCTCAATATCTAGAATATCAGAGATAATAGCAATAACCTCTGAACTTATACCAGAATACAAAATATTATCTTGCCCCTCCTCAACGATATCAAAGGGTATAAATGAAGGAAGGTTGACTCCAACTCTTAACGTTTTTTTATTTGATAAATAATATTTTTCATTTTGAGTAAGAAACACATTCGTGTTTCTTACCTCTACTTTATTAGGTTGAATTACTTTCCCATTACTTTCTAATGAGAAAGAAGCTAATAAAAATAATAAGCCAGCTAACAAGCCTTCTTTCATGATACGTCATTTCTCTTCGCAAAATCTGCCAGTTCAAGAACGTGATTGACACCCAGTTTATCGAATATTCTCTTTTTATAAGTACTAATGGTTTTTTCACTCAATGATAACTCTCTTGCTATCTCATTATTATTACTGCCATTGATTAAAAATTTCATAACTAAAAACTCCCTTTTAGATAACATACTCAAAGGATCATCACCCATTTTTTTATTCGATAATGTACTTAATGCTCCATCTGGGAAAAAATTATACCCTCTTAACACTGTATTTAAAGCCAATCCAATTTCTTTAACATCTTGACTTTTCGAGACAAAACCATTTGCTCCGGCTTCCATACAGCGACGTGCAAAATAGATTGAATTTTGTGATGTAAATATTAATATTTTTGCCTCAGGGAGATAGTTCTTTATTTTTTGGGTTAATTCTAACCCATCCATACCTGGCAAGCTGATATCTAAAATAATAGCATCAACTTTATAATCTATATTTCTTAACTTCTTGAGTACAGCTTGGCCATCACTGAATTGATCAACAATTTTGTAACCTTCTTTCTCAACAATACCTTTAACCGTCGCTAAAACAACCGGATGATCATCAACTAGAATAATATTTTTCATAGCATCTCTCTGTAAGAAAATTCTCTCATTGCATCGCAACCTCAACCTACAGGATGTGAGGAAACATCTCGTTTTTATAAAAACCAAGCAAGATTATACTTCAAGGATATTTAAATCAATAAACTTATCTATCAATGTGATTGCTGCGTAAAGTAAATGTATAGTAATTAGCAGACCTTGTGTAGATATACATATGTATTAAGTTGTTACATATAAGATAGGTAAACATGCAGTATCTATTCAGCTCTATTATTATTATCGCATCTTGTTTTTTAATGGATTGCTATGAGCACACTAACAATAAACACTTTGATACATATAGAAAACCTATAAAAATCGACAAAAGCTCGATAAGCTTATCAAATGTTAATAAAGATAACTTTCTATCTATTGCAAATTTTTCAATGAACGATTATCTCATTAACATAGAGTACCATTGTGATAATAAATATAAACAAAAGTACCAAAGCCTACTCATATCTAAACCCGCACTAAGATTAAACCCAAACTCTGTCACCTCTGTAAGTATATCTTTAATCGATATACTTACAGATGACATCGTTATTCATAACAATACTAAGTTGATCATCAAAGCCATCAAGTTAGGTAAATATTCTCATCAAAACAGAGAGTATGAAAAAATCGAAATACCTATCGTTTGGATATAAATGCCTTACATCAAACAATTTCTTTTTTTATAAACGCTAAGCTCTATCGGGCTTATGTATCCGCTTGCATCAAAATCAACGGACGAAAACTCATGATTTTTAATCACCGTTAACTCACTTGCCGTCAATCGACCGTCATTGTTTGTATCCAATACCGTAAATGTTGGTAATAATTTTTTTATACCATCGCACTTTATATCTGGAACCACGCCAGTGAAACTAACGGTAGCAGAAGTGTGACTACGACTATGCCCAAAAGGCATATAAGCGATAATCAGACCACAAGTAGCGATTAAAACCATCCATTTGCTATTAAGCTTAATACCCATCACTAATCCCTCTTCATTTTTCCTACCCACTTTGAGAATGGTATGACATCCATTTTCTGTCAATAATTCACAAAAAAAATAAGAAAAAACCTACAAGCCCACACAGCCTCCCCCACAAAAAATCTGAATTTTCTATAACTCACTATTTTATATAAGAAATATCTGAAATCTTATTTTTAAACCCTTTATCACTGATTGAATTGTCGCTTTACCCTAACTTGCCTTCGCCAATTTCAGTTTTCGCTGTTTTTTCATTTACTTAACGACAAAGGAAACTCTGGCTAAAATCATTCACAATAAAAAGGTCGATATTTATGAAAAAAATTTCTCGTCGTCATATTTTTTTGCTCGGTAGCGGAACTATCGCAACCAGCAGCTTGCTATCAAACCCTGCACACACTTTTATTTTTAAAAATACAAAGTACAAATTAATGGTGCCGGAACTATTTTATACTCGACCAATCCCACCTCAACACTCGAAGAACGTGGTTATTGGCTCTGGTTTTGGCGGTGCAATATCAGCACTAAGACTTAGCCAAGCGGGTGAAGAGGTCACGCTTTTGGAACGCAGGTTTCAATGGCCAAATTCCGATACTAGAGGAATATTTTCGGATGATATGACCCCCGATGGGCGGGCTTTTTGGTTTAAAAATAAAGTGAAAATGATACCAGGCCACACTGCTTATATGGATTCATTTGGCGGCGTACTTGATGCAACTGAGTATAAAAACATCACTATATGGCGTGGAGCCTGTGTAGGCGGTGGCTCGGTAATTTTTACTGGAGTCATGATCCAACCAGAGAGGCTGTATTTTGATGATATTTTTAAAGGTAGTGTCGATTATGACGAAATGAATAGCATTTACTATCCGAGAGTTAAGAAAATGCTTAATCTAAGTAGCATGCCAAACGATATCTATACTAGTGGCCCATTTGGACACAGCCGAGTATGGGATGATCAAGCCAAAAAAGCTGGTTATACCCCCAGGGGACATCGCGAACGTTTTTTAATCAAATTAATGATCGATTTAACGATCACATTTAGCTGTGATCTTATACTCTCTTTTTAGGGAAAGCATTATGCACATCGACCACTTCAAAGAACATTTTCAAACGATCAACGCCAAAGCCCAAAGGTCACTTATTGCCTGCTCGAAGTCCTTTTGGGCTCGCTATGTGCGGTGATTGCTGGTGCGAAAGGCTGGTTTGATATCCGTGAATACATTCTCGGTCATCATGATTGGTTTCAGCGCAATGACCTGTTTTGCATGGTGTACCTGCTGATGACACGATTGCTCGAATAATATCTACGATTGAACCCGAGCAGTTTCATGAGTGCTTCATTAACTGGATATCATCAATACACACCCTTACTGAAGGTCAAGTTATTGCAATTGATGGCAAAACACTTCGAGGCTCTTACAATCGTGATGAGCATGATCCATGTTGAACATTTAGTTCCAAAACATCACAATCTTTCATATTGCATAAAATATAGATTAAGCGATAAAGCTCCTTACCTACATTACCTTGCAAGATCTTGAATCTGTATTTCGGCGTCCAAACTATGTGGTATTTACAACGCCAATGGACATGTGATGAACTTCTGTAGTCGCCCATGTTTTTTGTTTCCTCTTACTTGTGGTGAATAAGAGGTTTACTTCTAACATGGGCACTTCTTCGGGCAATAGCCCCAAAGTTCAATCACCACCGCCCAAGGCGGTGGTTTAGGGATAACAATGAAAGCCTATGAAAATCAATTCCATAGGCTTTATCTAGATAAGACGTTTATTTAAGTTGAATTTCTACCGAGCGTTCTACTGCATTATTGCCTTCAGTAATCGGATTATGATAAGAAACCGCTGACCAAAATAATCTTTCAGGATCAATGTCTTGACTTACTAAATAGTGGTAGATATTTTTCGCACGTTCAGCGGAGATACGTTCATTAATGGCATATCCACCGGTTTTATCGGCGCGGCCCGTCAACTCTGCTTTAAGTTCAGGCATCGTCTTCATTAACTCAGCTACTTCTTGTAGGTGGAACTCTGCTGCACTGTTATGAACAACCCTAGATTGACCTAGGGGGAAGGTAATCACATAATTTGTTCTTACTAATTGTACGACCTCTTCGGTTTTAATTTTCTCAATATATTCTATTTGCGGCACAATCACTTCTTGAACGGCTATCTGATCTTGTTGACCAAACTTGTAAGCGATACCTAAATAGACTTGATGTAAGTGTGTATCATTACCTGAAGCAAGTTTAATATTGTCATAATAGTTATAACCCACTTTGGTCGCGAAGCGTTTCGATATGGTGTATTCAAGGCCAGCACCAACCACGCCACCATAACTATAAGATTCATGCAATTCATTATGATCATCGGCAAGATAATGACTCATACCGACATTGGCGAAAGCGGATAGATTATCCGTTAAAAAATAGTTCGCTTTTAGTCCTAATACGCCGATGTGTATTTTGTTTTCACTTACTACATCCATATAATCATAGCTAGAATATAATGATGCATTATCATGGAACTGGTAACCAAATTCTATTTTACCTGTTGGGCCATAATGATTTTCATTGGCTAGCTCTGGGCTGTTTTCTCGAATCACAACACCACTACCAATACCTAACCAAAAACCTTTTGCATAACCAGAAGGTTGAGGTGCTTCACTAGCAAAAACATTTGGTGACATTGTTCCTAAAAGAATAGGAAGCCAAAATTTTTTTAACATAATTTTCCTTAAAATCGTCAATATTATTGATATTAAAAATAAAAATTCATGCCCACTGATAATGAGTAGATATCATCATCACCATGGCCTTTATACAGGTATTCGTAACTAAACTGAGCACTAAGTTTTTTGTCTAATTGTTTTTTAACACCAATCACGGCGCTAGGATTGATTTTAGAATCATAGACATAACCGCCAATACCTGTATATAAGGTAAAATCGGAATCAAGCTGATGTAGATAAAGCCCTTTAAGTTGATAAGCATACACATTGTCACCATCTACATTTCGACCATAGCTACTATAGCTACTTTCTATGCTCCAATTCGGGGTAAATAAGTAACCCGCTCTTATACTTGCCCCAAGTTTCTCAGTCAAATCATGGTCTTTATCATTCACATTATAATGAATCGACGATCCAGCGTAAAAATGATTGCTTTGGCTTTCGGCTCTTAAATGAAAGGCAGCTAAAGTCAATACAATGAGGGAGATTATATTAATCATCAACAAATGCTTAAATTTCATAGATTCTCCTCAAACACAATGCTAATAGTGTCATTGTAACTGCCCGCTTCCACTTGATCTTTATGGATATTTTCGTAACCAACGTCTAGAAGAAAATTAATATTAGTCATATTGCGTTGCCCTTCTGAAACAATAATCAGCTCGTGGAGTAAAACACCCTCTTTAACAATATCACTCGCCGAGCAAGCACCTTGACACTGTATCGAATAGGGTATTTTATTTGGCCCATTTAGAGTATAATCGCGATTTATAAAATATAATTTTATACCGTTATTGAAATAACCACTAGCATTGATATTAAAGCTTGTTGAGCCAGAGATCGTATTCTTTTGAGTATTATATACTGGTTCAATTATCCCATTACCTAAAACAGTAACAGCGGTTAAATAACTGGGGTGATAGTCTAACTCTACTTCAAAGGTATAAGGAACGTTACTGTAAGTTAATGCACCGGAGCTGGTATAGTACTCATAACGAGCAACCAAAGATACGCTGCCGATATATTTTCCCATTTCCATTCCTTCAAATCCGCTCAGTAGCTCAGCTTCATTAACCTCAACGATTGGACGAGTGAAATAGAAGGGATTTACTCTCGATGGATAAGTAAAATCGAGGTTTGAACGGCAGTTTTCACCCAATAATGCCACCGTTGAGTTACTCATACTCAAAACTTCACAACTGCCTACATTACCACTTTGATTAGGCTTTAAATCACCCATATTATATTCAAGACCGACTACTTTTATGGCTGCAGATACAGAACCGCTGGGGCCGGACAGGTTCAACTGTCCGGGTGTAGCCGCAGCATGAGTAGCAGGTGTCCAGCGTTGGGTACCTTCAAGGTTATGAATAATATCCCAATCGGTTGGAGTATAAAAGTTGCCACCGGATATTTTCATAGCACCAATCCAATCCAGTTTATTGTCAGTTATTGTGCCTCTCATCGATGCCGCCTGAGTAAAGAAAGGCAAACAAATAAACGACAATAAAATGATGTTCCGATAAATTTTCATAATATTTCCTAAACTAACTTATTTATTTAGTTAAGCTCAATGATTGCTTATTTTTATAAGATTCATCATGGTTATAAATATTAACATCAACAACATTGCGTTTAAAATGATCAGGCAATTTAATTTGTCGTTCTCTTCCAGCCACTAGACGCTCTGTTATACGACAATTATTTTTTACCGTAGAAGTGCACTGATCAATCACTAGATTTAATATCGTATTCCCAGTATTTTTAGCGAGTAAGTAATCACCTTGATTAGTTAATGTGTAACTGATCTTAGGTTGAGTCGTAGGGATAACAAATAACGAAGCATAACCATAGTTAATAGTGACGAACGATTGCTGTGATTCCCCCTCCTCAAAATAAGGTGATGGTTCAAAAGCAATAGAGAACATAAGGTCTTTATCACGGGCACACCTTTCAGGGTCACACAACGCTCGGATACCGATATCCTTACTAACCCCAGGCTCAATGATCAGTTTTGGTGCCGTGGTGATGAGTTTCCAATCATCAATATTCTCTTCAGCATACTGAGTTCTAACAATATTACCTTGTTCATCCGTCATTAACTCATAGACATAAGTATTAACAAAGTTAGTTTGTTCAAGGTCGTTAGTTAATGAAATCACACCATTTCCACGGCTATCAGAAACTAAATACATTGTATCAATCGTTAAAGCATTAGCCAATGAGCTAAACAGTAAAACACTGGCTAAGATTATTTTTTTCATCATTAGTTACTACTCCTAATTGCAGATAGACTAAGTTCTCTAATTGATAGTGCTTGGATATCTTTAACGTTTACAATATCTAACACGTCATTATCAAGACCAAGTTTAGCGTAGTCTAGTCCAGACTCTCCCGCAAGGACGTAAACAGCTTTGTATTTACCAATATTTTTAACAATCGAAGTCATACTATTTTTCTTCATTGCGCTAGAGATTTCATCGATACTAAATTTAGTATCGAATAAACCAATAAAGTATAATGCTTTTTCATTATCATCAATATTAACTAATATATATTCCATAGATTTTATATTTGGTACACAATGATTTCGACCAAAGTTAAGTACATCATGTGAGACTTTACTTTCTGGAATAATACAGGTGTTATCTCCTGAATATAATTCAAAATCTAAACCGTCCATCAAAGACACTTGAAATACACCATCGGTGATTTTTTGTATTTGATGACAGCCAGAGCCTTTGCAAACGAGATCTTTAACTTTGTTACCCATAACATCTTCAAATGAGCTAACAAAAGAAAATATGTTTCTTAAGTTAGGTTTTAATTTTACAACACTGCCTGGTTTGACAAATTCATTTATTCTTTTATCACCAAGGTTGATAAGTGAGACACTTTCTGTATCAATATTAATGTCATATTCGTTATAACTATTGAGTGGATACAAGGTTTTATCATCATAAATAAACGATTTATTTTGTAACTTACCATTTTTACGTACAGTAACGTAACCATAAGTATCTTGCTCGGCTAAGGAACTATTAAGTTCAATAGCACCATACGCATCCGCTTTATTCGAGGTAAATGCTATTGAGTTACCATCGAAAACTTGGTTACTGGATAAACGTCCTGATACCCCTCTTCTTTGTCCTGTCGAATCTGCGTAAGCGTGAACACTACCTTGCCAATGATCTTGTTTAGTGTTTGCAGATAATGCGGCATCAATTGTATTTTTATCTTTTTCTCTCGCGTAATAGTTTTGTGAAACAGAAAGGTCAGAATTGATTTCTTTACTCTTAAAAACATCGGTTTTATTCAAGCTATTTCTAACCTGATTCAGATTATCATTATTGAGTGCCAACATACTGTTTGATGAATAACCAGATCCAAGAGGTACAGATAAGTTCATGGAGGTGTTAAAGTTGTTATTACTGTCTTGATAATTCACTGACAAACTTAAGTTTAGACCATGTTTCAGTGGGATACTCACTCCTGATGTTGCTGACCAGTAGGAGTAGCTATCTTGGCTCATACCAATGCTATCCAACATCGTCTGCTTACCTTTTGAGAGGATCGAGTACGCATAAATGCCGTTACTAAAACGGTAGTTGCCACTTAAGCTAGTACGACTGTATTCACCATCTGCATAAATAAACTGAGCAAGTTTGCCTTCATCACTGCCAATAGAAAAATCTTCATGTCTTAGTGACAGAAAACCATTACCAATGCTGCTGTCAAAATGATGGCTTCCATGGTTAAAATAATTTAGTTTCATATCTAAAGTAAACTGATACGGTAGATAAAATTGTGTACCGACTGTGGCCGCCCATTCACTATCAGAGTATAAACCACCTACACCGATCACCAATGGATTGAGTAAGCGAGCAGCAACTAAACCTTTAGTAAAACCTTTATTTTCAAAATGGTCAGCATAACTAGATTGGCCATAACTGTTACCATCAAATACGCCCGCACTAATTAGGTAATCAATATCACCCACCGCTAATGTGTCTCGAGAGCTATTGTATATTTGCACTACTTCTGATGAAATCACCTGCCCAGCAACAACAACATCGACACGAACTTGATAACGCCCTGATGGTAAATCACTATAGCTGATAGAGCCTTGCCCTTCGCTAATATTAAGCTGCTTAATAATACGATCATCACGATAGATGACTAACTCACCACTTGCTGGCGCATAATAAAACAACTGTTCATAAGCACCACGGTCACCAATCAAGAGGTTTTTTGAACTACCAAAGTTAGCCGATGTCTGCTGATAACGAGTATTCGTCGACAAAAAGTCAGTCGCATTAAACCTAACACCATTTTTAAATTTACCCAAGTATAAGCGTACATCTTCTATGCTCGCATCATATGACAGCTCTTTGATTTCCATGCCTTTAGATGACTGACTATTCGAATAGGAAAGATCAGCCGTTACATGACCTAAAGGCAAACCTAATAAAGATCTGTTATTGATCGTGTAGTTAGTATCTTGATCATTATAGTGACTAAAATAGATATCATTGCTGTTAATCAGTGCATTAGATTCATTTTTTGCAGTCGCATAATCCTTTTCAACATTATTCTTATTGTTATTAAAAAGTTTAGCATTAACAAATAGTCGCAGGTAGTTCTCATCATAGTCATACACGAAAGAGTAAACTTCCGGCACCACAACACACTCAGAGAGTTTTCCGCGGCAAGATTTATCAGAACTAACACCTTGCTCAAGATCTTTGATGAGCATGGTAATTACTTCTGGTTTGATATTACTTTCCTCTAAGTAGAACTTTAATTGATGTTTAGCATCATCTTTACTTTGATCAGGTAATCTTACTGAATCATAGTTAGTCGCAAGTAGAATATAACTATCTTCTCTATCATTAAGCGTACTAAATCGGACTTTTTTGTCTTTAAAAGAATATAAGCTTTTGAAAGATTCAGGAATATTCGCTTGCACTGGTAGTGAAGATACAACAAGCGCTGAAATAATAAGTGCTAATGGTTTCTTTTTCATATTGTAAATTCCAGTCTAACTGAAATGCTCCCACTACAACGTAATAAATAATCATCGAACTGCGTTACTTCCGGCAAAGGTGCGAAAAGTAATTTAAAATCATGAATAGAGTGTTTAAAATCATTCTTGCTGGATTTAAAATCACCAACTTGAATACCTTCATTAATAGCTAGATTTTTACCATCAATCTCTACATCAACAAACTTATCGGATAACTCTAAAACACTCTCAGCCGCAGTATGACATTGTGACTGATTATCAGTAAGAATGATCTGATAACTAGTATTGACTTGGTTATCAGGGATATCCGTTTCTATATATAGTGACGTCTGTAACGGATGGAAAGTATCTATTCCTTTATTATAAAAAGCAGTTAAATTATTCGGAAAAAACTCCAATTTGGTAAAATTTTGTGAATGGAATTTTTTTTTGTCTATTACAGTAGATACGTGCAGTTGCTTAGTTATCACTGCTGCATTAACAGTAGAAAAAAAAGTTATACATAGGACAAATAAAGGTAATGTTCTAGCTAAAAAAATCATACGAAACATAATGCTTCCAACAATAAAAGCAGCTCAAACGAGCTGCTTATAGAAAAACCATCGTTTATTATAGAACAGCAGAAGCCACAAGAGTTACTTGAGCATTAACGGCTTCACCAGGCACAACATCAAGTGCCTTAGTTTGAACTAAAGTGAGATCAAACGATGCAGCATTCACAGGGCCATCAATCCAGCTTGTACCATCTAAATAAATATCCAGATTTGCTCCAGTCGCACCTGAGGTAGAATATGCAACAGTAGTGTTAGTAACTGTCCACTGTGCGGCATGCAACTCGTTAGTGTCAATCTTACGAGCCTCAAGTCTAACTTGGCTAGAAGCAAAAGTACCGTCTGCATTGACATATAACTCACCTTGCTCGACAGCACTACCATTTAGACCAGTAATTTTGATTACATCGCCTGTAGAACTGCCAGGAACTACACCAGCCCAAATTGCTGTTACTGATGGATTTGCCATAGCGTTAGATGAGATCGCAAACGCTGCGATGATAGCTGCTTTTTTAAAGTTCATTTTTGTTACCTTAATAATTAGTGTTTTGGTTCCTCTCTTTGAGGACGTGATTATTAAAACAAAACTAACCAAGGATAAAAATGAGAACTCTTCGGCAATAATCGTAATCTATTTCTGACATAGACTTCGATTGAATGACGTACTAGTAATGCTATTCATCTGAATTAAAAGAAGAAAAACTCTGCAGATAAGTACTCCCCTCTCCATATGTTTTACTGTTAAGTAAAAAGACCTAAATAACTGATCCTAATTATGCTTCACTTTTTGTAGTCCATGACCACCGCCGGGAAACGGTGAAACGTTATCCATAAAATTTCGAACCCGTTTTAATAGTTGCCACATTTCTTTGCATTGATGATTCCGAGTGGCGTTGTTGATCAAATCAGCTTGAAGAACAATAACACTATATATGACTAGCCGTTAGCTTCTGACGGGCATACCTAGTCCTATGACTTTGTTTATAGCTTTAACATTCGCCATGATTTCGCCCACTTGAGCGTTGTAACATCTCAAGCTCAGTCTACCGCTTGTTAGTCCTTTATATCGGGACATTGCAGTCTCAGATATTCAGCGATAGTGATAACCAGATTGGGCTTTCCACTCCGCTATTGTTCCATTTTTCAGAGCGGTTACTGCTCCGTTTCTGGGATGCCCATCTTCCCAAAGTGCTGCATTCTTTCGAGGCGCTATCGACGGGGTACAACCTTTCTTTTTCAAAGTCTCGTGGCAATTTTTGGTGTCATATGCTCCATCGGCAGATGCAGCAGTGACCTTTCTGCGTAGTGGGTTGAGCAACGTAGGTAGCACTTCACTATCGCCAACATTGACGAGGCTGACTTCCGCACTAATCACCTCGTGAGTATCTAATCAACAGCTAAGTGTAGTTTGCGCCATGTTCTGCGTTTATCTGCACCATGCTTTTTCACTTTCCATTCACCCTTACCAAAGACTTTGAGGCCAGTTGAGTCAATGGCAATATGGCGAATAGCCCCTCTTTACTGATACAGGTGTAGTCAGGGGACGTCAGCGGTACATCCAATAGTTCAAAGATCGAATCGATAAAGCCTTGAAGTGCAAGTAATGGCAGAGAGAAGATGCCCTTAATCATCAAAGCAGTTTCAATCGCTGTATCTGAGTACTGGAAGCCTCTACCACGCTTACCATGGTGGGTTTTGCATTGCCATGCAGTCGTCTATCCAGGACGTAACCGAACCACGCTTGCACAGAGCCTTATTGTACTCCACCCAGTTAGTTATCTTCTTTTTCGTTTTCCCCATGTCACCACCGCTCTTACCATCACAAAGGATCAGATCGCAGGACTTGGAAAAGGTTCAACTGATTTAGGCAACAACGCCCCTAGCAACTACTTTACCAGATACATAGCCGTTTCTGAGAGAAAACGCTAGTGATAACCATATCGCTGTTTCCACTGTTGATTTGAGCCATACAACTTCTGACATGCCACACCAATATTTCGCGACAGACTGTAGTGGGATAGTGAATTTGGTCACTTAGTTAGGGGTGATATCATCACCTCATAAGTAACAAAGCCGATAATGTCTCACCCTTTCCTAGCTGTGGACACGGAGTACAGAAAGTGAAGTATAATTAGGATCAACTATTTAGATCTTGATCTATCAAGAAAGCCTTTTGTTATATCTTTATCACTTTAATAATACAACCTAAAAGACACCGACTTTAGGCCGATGTCAGGTGATAACAGGATTTGTGTATTCAACCGGTCGAAGTCACCATAGATTCACTCCCTACGAGCGCATAAAACTCGTAACAGGTTCTAAATTAAAATACTCAAGCAGACAACTATCGTTACGACCGAAGCAATAAGCTTGAACATGATGCCCTTGACGAGATAAGTGAGCAGTAAACTCATGTTTATTGATGCCAGCCATATCATGTAGATACACTCGTCTACGCGGCATGTATGATGAAGAACGCGACTTGAAGACTGTATCCTCTATATAGAAATGTAACTCATCTAAATCTGGCCACCTTAACTGCCACATCCAATTTTCACCATCATCCACACCATGTGCCCCAGTGTAAATATGTACATCTGATCTAGAATTACGGCGTGCAATTTGCTGTATGGGATTCCGAGTAACATCGCCATGACTAGTCACCGTATCCGCCCCCCATAAAATCCTACGGTTATCTATATTTACCTGATGCCAGTGTTCACCGTACAACCTTCTTCTCTGATATTCTCGACTATGCAGTTTTTTGGTGTTTACTTTATCACGGCCGTAGAGACTTCTACTTCTATATGTGGCTGCTTTACTTGTATAACTCAGACTTATACCAAATGTAACTAAACCTATCACTGCCCCAATTCCTGCATTGATGCCCGCGTCTTTGGTACTGCTTCCCGCAGCCATATTTAGACCAAAGTCAACCGCACCCGACACTATTGAGTCTGCCACGGCCAAACCAGCCTGAATTCCCGTCTTCATTCCCTGAGCAGCTGCGCCAAATCCACCACTAATCGCCCCCAGAGCAGCCCCAATACCCACCTGTTTCCAATCAAACCCGGTATTGGTCACCCCTGCTCGGATGCCCTCTGCTGTTGCCGAAATTGCGGCCCCTACAGCAGCTCCGACAATCGCTCCCATTAACAGTGACATAAGAGCAAAGTGTCCGCTAGGGTCCTTAAGATTGATTGGATCACCTAAGCAATAGGCGTAGCTATTGATACCGCCTTTGCCAAAAGGACTCATGTTGTCGCAGGCATGAAACCTCATCAGTACTGGATTATAGGCTCGATAGCCTTTGCCCAGATGGTACAATCCGGTAAGTGGGTCTTTTCGCTCACCGTTAAAACCAAGGGAGTTGGCTAATAAAGGGTTGGTGGCTCCATGTGATGCTCTCCCCTCCTGCGCCGCTTGCAGCAGAGGCGAGAACAGGGGCAGAGACATACCTACACTAACAGCTAAGGCTGAGGAACCCAGTACGAATTGTCGTCTGGAAAGATTGGGTTGCTGGCCCAGTATGGTAGGGCGATAGAGTTTTGTGGGTAATTTAAATACGACTGGTTTCATCGAATTATCCTTGTCCATAAGCGGTATATTGGCGCGTGGCATAGTCGCTGGTACTTTCAGCATTTGCTGTCACGCTGGCAAGCACACTGCCTTGGGCATTGTGTATTAGCATTTGCTTCGTCTGGATATCTTCATATTGATTGTGCACAGTGCGAGAGGTTGCCGCCCCAGCAACACTGTGATAGTGGCTGCTCATACCATTGCACAATTCATTAACTAAGGCATCACCTTGGTAATAGAGATGAATGAGTGCCGTTTCATTGCGTTGACAAACTACCTCATCAATGGAGTTATAGTAGTACTCAGATATAATCTCGCCGTCTTTTGCAACTTGGGCTATTTGTCCTAGTTCATTGTAGCGATATTCGCGTCCTTGATCGTCTAGCAATAGGTTACCAGCGGTATCATAGTTAAATACCAGCTTTGGGGGATAATTAGGGTGAGTATTGGTGATAGTAAGTAATCTAACTGGACTATTTTTATCGTATATATGTTGTGCTCGATTAATACCCGGATTTCCTTCCTTATCGACTAACTCGCTGTTAACTTCAGTAATATTACCAAACAGATCATAGCTAAAGTGCTGGGCCAATATGCTATGTCCCAGTTCATCATTAGGATGATTGGGCCCATCACAGCGGTATTCTACCAAGCGATGCAGATCATCGTAAGTCATAGTCTCTATAGTAGTTTGTCCTTGCTCTTGGTGTATTTTTTCGACTATTTTTAGGTCTTGATTAAACACTTGCTCTAGGGTAAAAGCCTCGGTATCGTTGAGCAGTACACGTCTAAATCCTTCCAAGCCCAGAGCATTGAGCGTAAGCATAATTTCAACCTTATTGCTTCCGTCTCCAGTCTCAAACTTAATTGGACGACTAAAGGCGTCATAACTCAAAACTGTTTCGCTCCTCCCAGTCACCACATGTTGTATCCGCCCAAACTCATCATAATGATAAGTTGTTTCTACACCGAAAAAGTCTGTTTTACTTAAGAGCTGACCCTGTAATGAATAGCTGTAATTCGCTTTCTGCTTTGTACCATCGATATATTGCACGCTCTCGAGAATCAATTGCCCCAGACAATTATATTGGCAAGCCCGTTGAGTGTACTGATTAGCATCCTCTAATAGTTGGCCCGTGAGCTTATCATAGGTGTAATGGCTACCAGTGGTCTCTTCCTGCCCTGCGCGTTGTGTCATCACCTGTAGATAGGCATTATTCACCATGGTTATGTTATTACCCAAGGCGGTTGTTGTTTGAGTCGGCATGAGGGAATGCTGGGGATAACTGAAACGCTGCGTCCCTGCAGCACTAGATTGTTCGTGAGTGAGGCGGGCTAGGCCATCATACTCACGTCTGCCAAGCTCGATACCATTTACCTGCATCTTGGTGACTAAGGTATCTGTAGTAAAGTTGGCATAGTACATCTGTTGGGATACTAATTCACCAGCGATGGTTTTATCTATCCTTAACAGACGGTCACTCTTGTCATAGCTCATGCGAGTGATACGTCCTTGGGTATCTTCGGTGCTTAGCAGATTACCGAAGCCATCATATACGTATTTTGTCTTCGCCAGTGTATAGTCGTCAGCATCCAGCGTCTCCTTGTATACCTCTTGCCCTGAAAGGTTATAACGGGTATGCGTGCTCATCAGTTCCGGTATGCGGTAGTGAGTGACGAGCCTAGCTAGATCCTGCTCTATTAACTCCACCCGTCCATCGGGGTGAACAATCTTGCTGACCTCACCGTGCATATCGTATTCAAACTTTGTGGTCAAAGTTAAAGGGACACTATCGTGTAAATAATCCGTTTCATGTTGAGTAACTAGTAGACCAAAGGAATCATACTCACAGCGCTTGACTATCCTGAGAGCACTTTGCACATCACTCATTTCGAGGCGGATCAATTTACCGGCATTGTTAAAATGTTGGGTCTGCTTATTTCCTTTAGGGTCAATAGTTGTGATGCTATTATTACCTGAATTAACACTATACTTATATCGGGTAATAGCTTCATACTCAGTATTAGGCGCAAAAATATCTTGAATGACTCGTCCTAACTCATCGTAATTAGCTCTGGATACAACGCCCTCGGCATTTATTTTTTCGATTACTTGGCCATCCTGATAACGAATCGTCTCGCTGGCGCTGAGTGTCAAACCATCATGGGTGGTTAAGGTACTCGAGGTCATCAGTGTTGTGTCACCAAATTCATAGCTCAGCTCAGTAGAGCGTTGGTAGCCATTAACTTCCTGCAGTTCCTGTTTGATGCGGCCATAGTGTAGTGGTTTTTTAACGTCATTATGGTAGCTAAAATGTACTTTTTTATCTGGAAGTTGCTGTTCACTAAGCAGCACAAAATAATCGGCTTCAGCATAAGCGCTGGAACGATTCAATTTTGATAGTTTAATATAACGCTGCAGGGTTTGACGAGGCTGCTCGCTATGGGTTGTGTTGCTGGGATAATGAGTCTCACTTTTGAGTAAAGACACCATACCATTAGGCTCGGGTGGACACGCATCATTTTCACCTTTAGCTGGATAGTACTGCCACACTGTTCGCGAACCATCAGGCTCTATCTGGGATAAGGGATTCGTATACTCATCATAACTATAGGTGGTACTCTGACGACGGCTATCACTATTATGGTAATAGGTAATATGTTGGGCCTTGAGCAGACTGTATTGAGCTGGCTGCTGATCTATGCCCTTATCCAGTTCTGCGTAATAGTTATTTTCTTCCAGTTTATAGGTGGTGCCATTCTGGATATACTCGGCCTTCTCCAATAAATGATATTTGTTATAGGTTCGAACAATTTTCTGCTGTCCATTGATGATCTCAGCACTGACGAACTTGTAATCATTTTGTACCTTGAATAAGGTATCCTGTCCCTCAACCCAAGACTGGTCACTACCATAACCAAGGTAGTTTTTAGTAGAAAATGAATACTGAATAGTTAAAAAATCTTGGTTATCACCTGGTATCATTCGATATTCGACCACATAGGGGCAAGTCCCTACTGGAGCGCCTAGTGGAAGTTGATGACCATAATTATTATATGTTATCTCTTCTATCATACCAGAGGCATGAGTTACTCTAGCGATCACATCATAGTGCTCACCAACAGCAACATTATACTCTATTGAAGTTTCTTGATTATCGTCAAGGAAGATAATGCGTGACAACCTTTCAATTCCGCCAAGACCATATTTTTCAAAAACTATATTCTGATAAGTGTTGCCATTAAATTGATGTGTTATTTTTGTTTTCAATTTATCGTTTCTATCTATCAGAAGCTCTCGCCCTGTATTGTCGAAAATTCGTTTCAAAACGGGATAATTCTGAGGGAAGTCGTACTGAAAATTTATATCTAGACCATGATTAGACACTACTCGTGTCAGGGTTCCCTTCTGGTAATCAATGAACTCTAGTGTACCATCCTTATGTACGACTTTTATTTCTTGCGTTGAGTTGAGATAAAAAACACGTAAATCTTTTAGTTTGCGATAGGGGATGTCGTATTCACCTTTATCTGTATTGAATTTTATTTCAAAACTTTGCCCGCTTGAAAGATATAAGTAATTTCGATCCTTATCGAAACTGCTCAACGCTATATTCCATCCTTGGCCAAAACCTATATCGAATTTATTGTGGATGCTATACCTCAAGCTCAGAGACAATGTTGATCCTGAGGTTTTGTGAGATAAAAAATTTCCTATATTTACCGATAAACTGTAATCCCCTGTACGAGGGTCAACTCCTGAAAATATATTTTCTATAAAATTAGATGCATTACTAACAATTGAATACATAAATATCTACCAGATTAAATGAAAAATTTCAGTATTGGTGTTGCGGCCTAATAGACTATTTTTAGGCCGCTGAGATAAAAGGCACGTCAGTTATAACATTGCCAAATGTTAATATACTTCATATCCTCTATTATTAGGAGATCCATCCCAAGCGCTAACACGTCTAACTTTAATCTCTCCATTATTTCCATAGATGTCGTAAAATTTGACACTCTTTGGCTCTATTCTAGTTTGTCCCGGTAGTTTGGCGTATCCACCCCTACTTCCCCAGCTTGAACCATATAAAGTTAACAAAGTAATCAAGTTATCATCGTTACCATAGTTAGAATAAACGCTTGTGGTGCCTACTGGCTCATTTATAGAATACTTATAGTGAAAACCATGTTCTCTCTTACTCCCTTGTTTAATCGGAATTAAGTCTAACTTTGAATCTATGTATTGTGATTGGGTTTGTCCTGACATTTTGTAATATTGTGGAGTCTGAGTCGCGATTGTTGTGGAGAACCCGTATTCATTAGGAATTTTGTCGTCTACTGTTATTTTTCGCAATTGTAAACCTTGATATTTAGGTATGATATAAGTGTAGGTCATTGCATAGTTATAGCTACCCTTTCCAGCTGATATTGATTGCCAGCCAAATTTTGACTCATGAACATTAAAATCATTAATGGTGTATTTCTTTTCTTGTTGAGCAATAACATGGACATACATTCCACTAGCTGTGGTATTGTCTACACAAGTTGACTTTATACTGAGTTCATTATTTGCATTTTTTGCAGTCAATTCGACACATATTCTTGCTTCATGCATCATTGATGCAGTGACATATCTGAATACACGCTGTCGATTGTTTTCAAGTGATGGCCATAGTTTAACCTCATCGGCTATTTGTTGCACCTCCTCATCGATAAGACTAAGAACGCTATCATTATTTGAATAATTAAAGTCAGCAATATCACGACTCAAAATGTTATGCTCAAATTCATTTTCACTTTCCGTTACTTTCCAGTATTTACCTAACTCATCATCCCGCGTTCTTAACTTCACACTTTGAAAATTATAACCCTCAGCAAGTTCGAAAGTTATCTTGAGTGCGGCCTGCATCTGACCATTAGCGTAAATACCTGATTGAGCTCCGTCATTTGCTGTCCTAACCTCTAAATAATTAATACCTGCTCCTGGGGGAGCAGCAGCGAATATCATCGAAGAGAAACTGGTTGAGATTAATGTTAAAAAAAATGATTTTGGTATGAATGACATAATTGTTATCCTATATTAGGTTAAATAATTATAAGTATCTAACTTAAACTCTATTACGCTATCAACATTTCATTAAATAAAAATGACATGCATATTATTAAGTCTGGAGTTAGAACTTGTTACGAGTAATTGATGTGTATGTTTAGTTTCCTCCTTACTATTATTGGAAATAGTTCATCTCATTTATGCTCTGCTAAAATCAACGGAAATTAAAGATATTATTTACAACATCACACTAAACATTATTGGTATAAAAATAACAATGTTCTTTGGTTCATAAAAATCTTCCTCATGAGTTCTTATTACCGTCATTAATTAGCATGCATTTTATATTTAATCGTCACTTACAACTCATTATGTAGAAATAGACTAATCCCCAGCACTCCTCCCGCATTAAAAGACGGTGATGGTAATGCAGCCGCACCTTCAGGTTGTTCATTATTAATGTTAGTCATTGATGGACCCATATATAACATTGGCCTACTATCTATTCTCTCAGGCCTCCAATAAGTAAATGGCTCTTCGCTCGAATGAGTATCACCAGCGATATAGTTATGATTTGGTATTATAGTTGTAATAATTTCTCCATTTATTCTTTCTTGTACAGTTACGGACTCTATTAGCTCCGGAGGAATATTTATGTAAGCTGAATACTCCTGTTCTTCTGCTAACAGAGCTCTGTGAGTATCAGGGACTCTCACATGAGCAGCATCATAAACGTAATATATGCTATCTAATGCGGAATAGAAATTATGTGTTGCTCTAATTTGATATATATAAGATATATTATCAGGTGAAACATTAAGTAAATCTGTTGCAAAGTTCATCGCAGCATCTAATCTTGATGTTGTAGGTATAAAAGCAGAGTCTCTGCTCCCCCTCCTTCCTGAAGTGCCATCAATATGAGCATTAAAGTTTATATTCGTTCCCCACGCAACAAATCCTTTTTCAAATATCATATGAGGAGGACGAGAATCTGCTCTATAAACTATCTTTACAGGCATTGCGTGTACAGATGAAACCATAAAAATTAAAAAAATATAAAAATTACTAATGATAGTTCCATATTTTATTTTCTTCATAATAAATCAACCGATATTTATTCAACGAAAAGCTCAATACCTAGCAACTCATCAACATCTTGACCAGTTGGTTTAATACATACTTTTACTTTTGCACCTGTCAAATATGCAGTTTTAGCTAGATCATAGACAAAAGGATTTCTATCATGAATAGAATAATGGTATTTTTCCGAGATAGCATTAGGAAATTTAAGTAAAACTGTTTTGCTGTAATTTGACACTGGAGAAGTGTCGACACTATTAATCCTAACTACAGTTAATGGTTCAGCTACGTTGCCACTAATATTACCACAGGCCACATAGAAACTTACGCCTGCAAATGAAGGTAATGATAACAATGAGGCACTAATCAATATAGTGTTAATTATTTTTTTCATAGTAAATTCTCTACTCTCTATAGTATGCATCTTCTTTAAAATGGTAGCTGCAACATCATTACGGATATTTTAACATTATGAATGTTGTATAATGATAAGATACAACTCTGTATAATTTTAATACCAAAAAACCATTTAAACTTAAAAGTTCAATAAAAACCTACCACACTAAAGTTTTATTTTATATATCATTTATTTTTTTCGATAAATCAAAAACAATTTAATTCGTTAATTTAATTCAAAAAAATAACACTCATAAAAATATAAATATCAATTAAAATCAAAGAGAAAACGCCGATTTTCGATCAATTATCAATAGACTCAGTCACTTATACTTAAATGCTGTTTTTCTTAAAAAAAAGAATAAACAATTAATTCATTAAGATAAAACAAGAATTTTCCTACAAACCCATAAGAAAAAACAGACAAACCTAAGCTACTTTGTTGCTTAATTCAGAGATATACTGGAAACAGTACAATAAAGCCTTAATCAACCGCGGCCCTCTCTCCTTCTGGGTTGATGAAGCAATAAAAGACTGGGGACAAAGCAAACAAAATCAGCGTGACAGACCGCGTTGATGATGAAACGTATATTCGCAATGCCGTTAAGAACTCTGCAAGGATTCATTAACTCGATATTTATCCTTGCCCGTGCAGTGTTGCAGTGTTGCAGTGTTGCAGTGTTGCAGTGTTGCAGTGTTGCAGTGTTGCAGTGTTCACATTACACCTGGGCTTTGTTGCGTAAAAGAATTATCCACTTTCATTGTCGGTTAGTTAGCATTGTAAATGCTCACTGAAGCCTTATGGCTTCGTCGATGAACAAAATGGAGTCAGAACTTTATTCTAAAATTAGGTGCCGATTCTTAGTGAAATCACTATTACGTAACAAGGTCTTACACCTGTATCAGTCGCCGTGCTAAACAGGTTGAAATCTCACACTTTTGGTGTAATAAGACACATAACCATTGATGCAACGGGACTCAAGGTTTACGGCGAAGGCGAATGGAAAGTCAAAAAACATGGTACGTATGGTAAACGTAAAGTCGGGCGAAAACTCCATATTACCGCTAATACAGACATCCACGAAATCATCGCGGCAGAGCGTTACTGATGCTAAAGTACTACCAACCTTGCTCAAGAAAACCCTCAGAAGGGTCGTTGAGATATAAGCGAGGGGCTTACGATATCAAAAATTGTTACGATGCTATCCGTATTCCTCCAAAAGACGGAGCGGCATTCTGGAGAGAGGTCATCCCTGAAATATTGGGTTGGGTTGGCATGCAAGAAGTTGTTCGGCTCAAATAAAGATTGGAAACAACGGTATAGCTATCACAAGCGCTACCTCTCTCAGAAACGTATGCATCGGGTGCAGCAGTGACTAGATGGGAAACTTAATCTGAGGGACTACAACGCTCAAGTTGGCGAGGCTTACGCCATGATCAAGGTGTTAAACAAGCTTACTGGGTTAGGTATGGCTGAAACTTGTCGCATTGACTAAGAAATATACAAGACGGCGCACTCTATCTTTAAACTGAATTACGCAATGAAAGTCTGTCCATTCTGGCTAGAACAGATCACGTGAGTTTGTTATAAAATATTGGTAATAACTTAACCTCTTAATTGTGAAAGGGGTATCGTATTATCGAAGCGTTTAATTGGGTGTTATCAATAGATTTCATGAATTTATCATACAAAGCCATTTTTCTCCTACATAAAAATGTAGAATCGAGATTCGAAACAACAAGTAATATTTCATAATTTCTTCATGCGTTCATTTAAAACCAATGGTAGGTAATCGCTATTAATTTTATTGTGAAAACTTTAAATCATAAACATAAAATCCTTGTTATATAAATGATTTTATATTTCATAAGATTTTATGATTTTTTACCTGAAGGATTTGTATAGTAAGATTTACATTAATTCACCTTTTAAACCCCTTTAGTTTACTTGAAAACCATCTCCATTTTATAGGGCAACATGTATGCAATTTTCATTAAAAAATTTTTCTATTCGGGTGCAGATTATGCTTCCAGTTTTAGTAGCCACATTAGCTTTAACAGTCAGTTTGTGGATCATAAAAAATGATCTGGAAAGTGTACGAGAAAACGCTTCAGTCATGAGGATTTTATATCAAAATCAATCAGATGCGCTATCCGTTAATATTGTCGATGACATTAACGATATGCGTCTTCATGTTGCTGATTCTATAATCTCTCCAGCCATTCGAAAAGATCTCATGGCTAAATTAATGCAAAGGCAAAAAGACATCAGTACTCATTTAAACATATTACAGCAAGATGATTATTACCAAAGCGATGTACCTCATATTCTTAATCTTGTTGATGAGTTTTTAAATCGTTCAAAACAAATGCTCACATTTTTAGGACAGTATGAGGAAGGAACCGTTTCTGAGAGTGAATTTGTTGCGAAGAATACTTCGTTTCGAGCTCAGGCAATAGATTTACTCGCGACAGTTGTCAATGTCAGTAATAGAGCAAAGGAGCGTGAAGCAAGAGCCTATGCTGAGATTAAGGCGTACGAACGCTACGAAATGAATGTCGCTATGACTATTGTCTTATCTGTGCTTGGAATATCGTTGATGATTGCTTGGGTGCTTTCAAAAATGATTGTTGCCCCCATTCAGCATATTCAAGGGGTGATGCGTGAGTTGGCACAGGGGAATTTAACAGTCCGGGCAATGGTTGAGGGGAAAAACGAAATTTCAATTCTCAGTCAGGATGTTAATACAACGGCTTCCCAGCTACATACCATGGTTGATCATTTGAATCGAATCAGTGAAGAAGTTGCATCAGCGTCAACGGAATTGGCAGCGGTGATGGCTCAAGCGGAATCAAATGCGCAGCAAGAACTGTCTGAAGTTGAACAAGTGGCTTCTGCAGTGAATGAGTTGTCGAGTGCGGCAGATAATGTTAGTGCTAATGCCTCCGTTGCTGATTCGACGGCTCGTATGGCTGATGAACTAGCCAAATCTGGTTTGGCGATCTCTCAAGAGAGTGTTCAAGCGAGTGTAAAAATGTCGGAGGCATTAAATCATGCGGCAAATTTAGTACAGCGTTTGAAAGAGCAATCAGAGAAAATTAATGATGTTGTTGAAGTGATTCGTAATGTCTCTGAACAAACCAATTTATTAGCGTTGAATGCAGCGATTGAAGCCGCTCGCGCCGGTGAAACGGGTCGTGGCTTTGCCGTGGTAGCCGATGAAGTACGAATGCTCGCTGGACGCACAGAAAGTTCAACTAAGGAAATTGGTTTGATTATTGAGGATTTACAAAACCAATCCGTTCTAGCAAATGACAGTATGCAAACTACGATTGAGATATTGGCTCATAATAGTGAACTGTCCCAGCGTGTGAGTGATGCATTGGTTGGTATCTCAGAATCAGTTTCGGATATTAATGATTCTAATACTCAGGTTGCTACTGCTGCAGAGCAGCAGTCACAAGTGACACAAGATATTAATCGTAACGTAGTTAACATTTCTGAGCTTGTGCATCAGAATGTAACTGGTATTAGCCAGAGTGCCAGCGCGAGTGCTGAACTTTCGCAACTCGCTGAGAAGCAAAAAGCACAACTTGCTTTCTTTAAATTGTAAATTGCTAGTTTTGTATGCTTTGTTGCCTAATTAGTACTATTAAAGAATAGTGTCCTAAATAAAAAGGTTTTACTCAAATTGAAATTGTACTAATTCAGACCTGATCTGACAGTTACCCACTTTTCGACTCGGTGCCTGTCAGATTATATCTGGGCTAGATTCTTAGGAGGGCTGCACTTGGTAACAGGTGTCGCCTATCCGACATCGTTGTCATCAACAACCCTATCATTCGGCTCAAGTTTTTCTTGCTGAAATGCTGACTTCCGATGAAAACTCGAAAATGATTTATTAGGCATAACAACCCAATTCAAATTCAGACTCGAGTGACAGAGGCGTCTCTAAGCTTGTTTGGAGTAAGTTTCGTGAGAGCAAATCACACAGGAACGGTAATATTTTTCTTCCATTTAGGCCAAGATGGTGTCCTAAACTTTTTGCGGTTTGGGTACCATTGTAGTGGCATAGTGAATTTGGTCACTTAGTTAGAGGTGATATCATCACCTCATAAGTTAACAGGTGACACTATGACAAAACGTACAAGACGACTATTTAGCGCAGAATTTAAGTTAGAAGCAGCA